>NZ_CP049905.1:2708750-3030000 GCF_011305535.1 Diaphorobacter sp. HDW4B | reverse complement strand
GTCGCGCGTCACCAGCGTGGGGCCGATGAACTGCGGAAATTCCATGATCGCCAGCTTCTCTGGATGGTCGCGCAGAGCGCTCGGCTTGTTGATGACCTTGGCGCCGTCACGTTCGGCCTGCTCCAGCAGATGCGTGGAATAGATGTATTCCGCATCGAATGGCGGGTCCTTGCGCATCAGCACCGCGCCGAAGTCCTTCAGTGCTGCCCGGCGTTCGCCTTCCACGACGAACCAGGTATCCGCATCACCCGTCAGGCGAATGTCGCGAATGTCGGCCGTGACCTGTTCGCCGCGCTGCCAGGACATATGGCGTGGCTCGCACACCGAGATGCTGTGGCCGCGTCGCTGCGCCTCGCGCATCATGGCGAAGGTGGTGTCCTTGTAGATCTTGAAGTGTTCGACCGGGTCGGCAACAAAGAGGAGGTTCATGGGCTGTCGGTGCCTATATAGATAGAGGGATCACTTCGCTGCGCGCGAGTGCTGACGTCCGTACTGTTGCACAAACAGGGCGATGCTGCCTGCCACCACGCCCCAAAACGCTGATCCGATCCCGGCTATGGTGACTCCGCTGAGGGTGACGAGGAAGGTGATCAACGCGGCTTCGCGGTGAGACTCGTCCCGGACGGCATTCGCCAGCCCGCCGCCGATCGAGCCCAACAGAGCCAAACCGGCGATCGCCATGACCAGTTCCTTGGGGAAGGCGATCAGCAAACCCGTCACCACAGCGCCGAAGATGCCTATCAATATATAGATGAGTCCGCAAGAAGCCGCCGCCGTGTAACGCTTGGCCGGGTCGGGGTGCGCCTCGGGGCCCATGCAGATGGCGGCGGTGATCGCACTGAGATTCAGTGCGTAGCCGCCAAAGGGGGCCAGCACGAAAGTGGCGAAACCGGTCATGGTGATGATCTTGGAAACTGGCATGTCGTAGCCGCTCGCGCGAATCACCGCCACGCCGGGGAGATTCTGGGAAGCCATGGTCACCACAAACAGCGGCAAAGCGAGACTCATGACCGCCGCCACCGAGAATGTGGGCATGGTGAACACGGGGACAGCCAAGTCCCAATGGATGGCCGACCAATTCATCTTGCCCATGAGCGCCGCGCAGAGGATGCCCGCAGCCAGCGTCAACATGACTGCGTAACGCGGAAGCAGGCGGCGCGCCAGCAGGTAGGTGAGCAGCATGGAGAGCACCAGCGGCAAGGCGGTTTCGGCCGCGCTGAACGCCTGCATGCCGAACTTGGCGAGCACGCCAGCCAGGAGCGCCGCAGCGATCTCCTGCGGAATCTTGTCCATCACGCGCTCGAACCAGCCAGTGACGCCTGCTAGAAAGATTAACGCCGCACTCACCATGAAGGCCCCCACGGCGTCGCCCATGGTGAATCCGCCCATGGCTCCGGCGGTGGCGAGCACCGCTGCGCCGGGTGTGGACCAAGCCACCATCACCGGCTTCTTGAGAATCAGGGACGGAACGAGCGAGCACAGCCCCATGCCGATGCCCAGCGCCCACATCCACGAGGCAATTTCAGCGGGTGTCGCGCCAAAGGCCTGAGCCGCCTGAAAGACGATGGCGACGGAGCTGGTCAGCCCCACCAGCACGGAAACAAAACCGGCCACAAAGGCCGAAAGCGTCAGGTCCTTGAAAAATCGCATCGCGTGAGTCGTCCCAAACTGCGACGCGATGCCTGTTCATTCAAGTGATCATCAGGGCTGATCTGCGACGCCCACGCAATATACAAAGAAACGCGTCCGCATGCTGGAATGCGTCGGAACAGGTTCTCAGACTTCCACCTTCGAGCCCAGCTCCACCAGGCTGTTGCTGGGCAAGAGCAGGAAGTCGGCCGCGCCCGCCGCGTTGTGGTGCATCTGGCCGAACAGCTTCTGACGCCACAGCGCCATGCCGCTGTTGTTGTCGCCGGGCACGAACACATCGCGTGAGAGGAAATAGCTGGTGCTCATGCTCTCGACTTCGCAGCCACGGCCACGCAGTTGCTGCAGCGCTGCCGGAACATCCGGGTCGTTCTTGAAGCCGTAGTTGATCTTCACGCTCCAGCAGTCGCTTCCGAGCGCCTCGATCTGCACGCGCTTGTCGATGCCGATCCATGGCACCTCGTGGTTGACGATGGTGACGAAGATGTTCTGCTCGTGCAGCACCTTGTTGTGCTTGAGGTTGTGCAGCAGCGCTGTCGGCGTGACCTTGGGGTCGGCCGTCAGGAACACCGCCGTGCCGGGCACGCGCGTGATGGGCGGTTGCTGCAGCAGCACCATCTGCAGGAAGTCGCGCAGGTCGATGCCATCGGCGTGCAGCTTGTTGTAGATGAGATCGCGCCCGCGCTTCCAGGTCATCATCACCGTGAACACGGCAAAGCCGATGGTCAGCGGGAACCAGCCACCGTCGAACAGCTTGAGCATGTTGGACGCAAAGAAGGTGACATCGATGATGAAGAAGAACAGCGTGGGAGCCAGCGCCGCCCACAGCGGATATTTCCAGCCGTAGCGCAGCACGAAGAAGGTGAGGATGGAGGTGATCGTCATGTCCAGCGTCACCGCGATGCCGTAGGCGGCCGCGAGGTTGCTGCTGGAGCGGAACATCACCACCGCCAGCGCGATCGCCACGCACAGGCTCCAGTTGATGAACGGGATGTAGATCTGGCCCATGTCGCGCACGCTGGTGTGCTCGACCTGAATGCGCGGCAGGTAACCCAGTTGAATCACCTGCTTGGTCACACTGAACGCGCCAGTGATCAGCGCCTGCGACGCGATCACCGTGGCCAGCGTGGCCAGCACCACCAGCGGCAGCACCGCCCAGCTCGGGGCCAGCATGTAGAACGGGTTCTTGATGGCTTCGGGGTTCTCCAGCACCAGCGCACCCTGACCGAAGTAGCACAGCGTGAGCGCCGGCATGGCGATGCTGAACCACGCGAGGCGAATCGGCTTGCGACCGAAGTGGCCCATGTCAGCATAAAGCGCCTCGGCCCCCGTCACGCAGAGCACGACTGCGCCCAGAATGATGAAGCTGACGCCCGGATTGTTGCCAATGAAACTCAGCGCGTAATGCGGGCTCAGGCCGCGCAGCACGGTGGGGTGCTGCATGATGTTCCAGACACCCAGCGCCGCGATGCTGATGAACCAGATCAGCATGATCGGGCCGAAGAACTTGCCGATGCCCGCCGTGCCGCGCTTTTGCAGCATGAACAGCGCAATCAGCACCACCACCGTGAGCGGCACCACGCCCTTGGAGAAATGCGGAGAGACGATCTCCAGACCCTCGACCGCCGACAGCACCGAGATGGCGGGGGTGATCACCCCGTCGCCATAGAACAGGCAGGTGCCGAAGATGCCGATCATCATCAGCACTGAGCGCAGCTTGGGTTTGTCCTTGACCGCCTGCGAGGCCAGCGCCAGCATCGCGATCAGTCCGCCTTCACCGTTGTTGTCGGCCCGCAGCACGAGTACGACGTATTTCAGCGAGACGATCAGCGTCAGCGTCCAGAACAGGATGGAGAGGATGCCGTAGACGTTGTCGTGGGTGAACGGAACGTGGCCCGAGCCGAACACTTCCTTGAGCGTGTACAGAACGCTGGTGCCGATGTCACCGTAGACGACACCGATCGCGCCCAAGGTGAGCGTGGTGAGGGAGGATTTCGAATTTTGCACAGAGATCAGTCACCCAGAACGCGAATGCGGGCTGTTGGGCGGTATTTTCCATCAATCGGCTGCATTTTGCGCTGACAGCAAGACATGCCCTAGCGATCGTTGACAGTTGTGGCGAAGCCGCCATACCAACGACTCACAGCCACATGCGCCTCTTGACTGCTCTCTGCGTTTTCCCCCTCTCGGGAAGCCTCAGTCGTAGACCTCGGCGTTCGGATCAGTGGCTTCGAGTTCGTAGCTCGACGCCAGCATCGCGAGTCGCGCGATCACGCCATACATGTAGAAGCGGTTCGGCGCACTCGCACCGGGACGCGCACCAGGTTGGGGCAGATGCGTGCTGTGCTCGAAGGCCAGCGGCACATAGCTTGCGCCGGGGGCATTCAGGTTTTCGTCGGTGCCACGCTCGGCGTGCATGCGGTAGAAGCCGCCGACCACGTAGCGATCCATCATGTAGACCACAGGCTCGGCCACGGCTTCCTGCACGCGCTCGCGGGTGAGCACGCCTTCCTGGACGATCACGTCATGCACCACCTGACCGTCCTTGATGACGGCCATCTTGTTGCGTGTCTTGCGGTTCAGGTCGTCGAGTTCCTTGGCATCGCGCACCGTCATGATGCCCATGCCGTAAGTGCCGTTGTCTGGTTTGACGATGACCCAGGGCTTTTCGTTGATGCCGTATTCCTTGTACTTGCGACGCACCTTGGTGAGCGTCGCGTCCACGGCGGTCTGCAGCTCTTCGAGGCCCACGCCTTCATTGAAATCGACGCCTTCGACTTTGGTGAACAGCGGGTTGATCAGCCATGGATCGATGCCCAGCATCTTGCCAAAGCGCTTGGAGACTTCTTCGTAGCTCTGGAAATGACGGCTCTTGCGGCGCACGCTCCAGCCCGCGTGCAGCGGCGGCAACAGGTATTGCTCGTAGAGTTCTTCCAGAATGCCGGGCGCGCCTGCAGACAGGTCGTTGTTCAGCAAAATCGTGCAAGGGTCGAAATTCTTCAGCCCCAGGCGGCGCTTGGTGCGGATCACCGGCTCCAGCGTGATCGATTCGCCGTGCGGCAGCGTGATCGTCGTGGCCTTCTTGATTTCAGGACTGACCGAGCCGATGCGCACGTTCAGACCCGCCATGTTGAAGATGCGCTGCAACTGCATCACATTGGCGAGATAGAAGGTGTTGCGCGAGTGGTTCTCGGGCACGATCAGCAGATTGCGCGCCTCGGGGCAGATCTTCTCGATCGCGGCCATCGCGGCCTGCACGGCCAGCGGCAGCATCTGCTCGGTGAGATTGTTCCAGCCGCCCGGAAACAGATTGGTGTCGACCGGAGCCAGCTTGAAACCTGCATTGCGGATGTCCACGGACGAGTAGAACGGAGGTGTGTGCTCCATCCACTCGAGGCGGAACCAGCGCTCGATCGCTGGCATCGAATCCAGAATGCGTTGTTCCAGTTCGTTGATTGGGCCGGTCAGGGCGGTAATGAGATGGGGAACCATCAATGTCCTCGCAAAATTGCAAAAGGCTTTGGGTAGCTAAGCTCACCATTTTATGCGAGCGGCCAAATCGACCCTTTTCGGGCCCGCTTGGGCAAGCAGACTAGCGCCGCCAGAAAGTGGGTGTCAACAGCGCGATGAAGGAAAGAATTTCCAGACGTCCGAGCAACATGCCGAGCGTCAGCACCCAGAGCTGAAAGTCGGTCAGCACCGCATAGTTGGAACTCGGCCCGAGCCGCCCCATGGCCGAGCCCGCGCAGTGCACACTCGCAAGCACTGACGAGAACGCCGTGAGCGGGTCGAGGTCGGTAAGCAGCAGCACCATGCTCAGCACGATCACGGTCGCGCCATACATCAGCATGAAGGCCAGCACCGAGAAGATCATGCGGTTGTCGATCACCGCGTTGCCCAGTTTGACGGGCTGCACGGCGTTGGGGTGAACGATGCGCGCCATCTCGCGCTTGGCCTGTTTCACCAGAATCAGCATGCGTGCCATCTTGATGCCGCCGCCGGTCGATCCCGCACCCGTCGCCACGCCCGACAGCATGATCATGAACACCGGTGCGAACACCGGCCAGCCGAGGTAGTCGGTGGTCGTGTAGCCCGTGGTCGTGGCCACCGAGATCACATGGAACAGCCCCATGCGCAGCGACTCCAGCGGCGCGTACACATTCTTGGCCCAGAGCAGCGCGGCAACGAGCAACCCGCCGCCGATCAGCGTGACCATGGTGGCGCGCATCTCGATGTCGCGCCACAAACCGCGCCAGTTGCCCTTGCGCAGCGCGATGAAGTACAGCGCGAAATTGCAGCTCGCCAGCAGCATGAAGAAGATGGCGATGCACTCCATCAGTGGCGATTTGAAATACGCAAAACTCGCGTCATGCGGCGACAGGCCGCCCAGGCTCACCGTGGTGAACATGTGCATGATCGCGTCTTCCGGCGTCATGCCCGCCCACCAGTAGCCGAGTGCGCAGAACAGCGAAAACAGTAGGTACACGCCCCACAGTCCCTTGGCCGATTCCGTCATGCGCGGCGTGAGTTTGGTGTCCTTGACCGGGCCGGCCGCCTCGGCCTTGAAAAGCTGACTCGCGCCCACGCCCAGCAGCGGGAGCACGGCCACGGCCAGAATCAGAATCCCCATGCCGCCCAGCCACTGCATGAAGGTGCGCCACATGTTGAGCGACAACGGCAACTGGTCGAGGTTGGACATCACCGTGCTGCCCGTCGTCGTCAGGCCCGACACCGCCTCGAAATACGCATGCGTGAACGACATCGGCTGGTTGATCTCGTACGACACCAACAGCAGCGGAATCGCCGCAAACAGCGGCAGCACCACCCACACCATCGACACCAGCATCACGCCATGGCGCGGCAGCAGTTCACGCTGGTACTTGCGCGTGGCGAACCACAGGATCGCGGAGATCAGCAGCGTGAACAAAATCGAGATGACATAGCACTCCCACAAGCCATCGTCCGCGTAGAACGACGCGCCCAGCGGCACCAGCAGCGCGCCCGCGAACATCGCGAGCAAGGCGCACAGCAATCGCAGGACGGGCAAGATGTCGGACATGCTTTTTCTTCCGTCAGGATCAGAAAAAGGTCGCGCTCACGCGGAACAGCTTTTCCACATCCTTCACCAGGCGCTTGTTGGGCAGGAAGAACACCACATGGTCGTTCGATTCGATCACCGTGTGGCTGCGCGGAATGATCACCTCGGGCTCGCGCTCGGGTTGCGCCTGATCCGGTGCGTCGTGGCACATGGGATCGGGCAGGCCGCGCACGATCAGGCCCATGTTGACCTCGGGCGGCAGATGGATCTCGCTGACCTTGCGGCCCACCACACGCGAGCTCTTGCGGTCGCCGCGCGCGACGATCTCCAGCGCCTCGGCCACACCGCGGCGCAGGCTGTGAACCGCCTGCACATCGCCCTGCCGCACATAAGCCAGCAGCTCGCCAAGCATGGCCTGCGCGGGTGACAGCGCGATGTCGATCTGCGTGCCGTGCATCAGATCGGCATAGCTGCGTCGGTTGATGAGCGCCAGCACGCGACTCGCTCCCATGCGCTTGGCCAGCAGGCTCGCCATGATGTTGTCTTCGTCGTCGCTGGTGATCGCAAGAAACAGGTCGATGTCCTCGATGCTCTCGTTGCTCAGCAGTTCCTCGTCAGTCGCATCGCCCTGCAGCACCAGCACGTCGGATGGCAATTGCGACGCCAGATCCACGCAGCGGTTGGCGTTGATGTCGACGATCTTGATCTGCAGGTTGCCACGCTTGTTGAGCTGATTGGCCAGGCGCAGCGCCACGCGACCACCACCGGCCATCATCACGCGGCGCACCGGGCGCGCCTGCTGCCCGCTCGGGCGATGGAACGAGGCCAGCACTTCGGGAATCTGCTCGCGGCCCGAAAGCACGAACACTTCATCGCCCGGCTCCACCATGGTCGAACCGTCGCACATGATGAAGCGGTCGGGCTCGTCCGCAAAGCGCCGGTAGATCGCAACGATGCGCATCGCCACGTCGGGTGCCATCAACCGAAGCGCGCTGATGCGGTGCCCCACCATCGGCGCGCCGCCGCGTGCGCGCACCGACACGAGACAGGCCCGTCCGCCCGCGAATTCGCGCACCTGCATGGCTTCGGGAAACTCGATCAGCTTGCCGATGTAGCGCGTGAGCGATTCCTCGGGGCAGATGATCCGGTCCACGCCGAAGCCATCCTTGCCGAGCAATTGCTCCGTATTTTCCAGCCCCGATGAGCGCACCCGCGCGATCAGCTTGGGCACGTTGAACATCACCTGCGCGACCTTGCAGCAGACCAGATTGGTCTCGTCCTGCGCCGCGCAGGCGATCAGCAGATCGGTGTCGTTCGCACCGGCTTCGGCCAGCACGGCCGGGTCAATGCCGTTGCCGACCACGCCGCGCAGGTCGTAGCGCCCTTCCAGCTCGCGAAGGCGCTCCGGATCCTTGTCGATCACCGTGATGTCGTTGCGCTCGGACTCCAGGCTGTCCGCCACGCTTGCACCGACTCGACCCGCACCCAGAATGATGATTTTCATCTTGTTGCTACCACTCTGACGGACTCAGCCATCGACGGCCACGCAGCGGCAATCAGCCGCGAATTTCGCCTTCGCCGAGCACGATCCACTTGAGCGAGGTAAGTCCCTCGATGCCCACTGGGCCACGTGCATGGAACTTGTCGGTGCTGATGCCGATTTCCGCACCAAGACCGTATTCGAAGCCATCCGCAAAGCGCGTGCTGGCGTTGACCATCACGCTGGCCGAATCCACTTCGCGCAGGAATTTCTGCGCGTGCACATGGTTGGTCGTGAGAATGGCTTCGGTGTGGTGGCTCGAATACTGGTTGATGTGGGCGATCGCCTCGTCCACGCCTTCGACGAGCTTCACGCTGATGATCGGCGCGAGGTATTCCTCGCTCCAGTCGGCTTCGGTCGCCTCGGTCAACTTCGCTTGCGGCACATCCTTGAGCAGCGCCAGCGCTTCCGGCGTGCCGCGCATTTCCACGCCCTTGGCTGCGAATACCGCACCGATCTTCGGCAGGAATTCCGCTGCCACGCCGCGCGCCACGAGCAGGCTTTCGGTCGCATTGCAAGGGCTGTATTTCTGCGTCTTGGCGTTCTCGGTCACCTTGAGCGCCAGCGCGATGTCGCAGGGATCGTCCACATAGGTGTGGCAGTTGCCATCCAGATGCTTGATGACTGGCACCCGCGCGTCGCGGCTGATGCGCTCGATCAGGCCCTTGCCGCCACGCGGGATGATCACATCCACATAGTCGGGCATGGAGATCAGTTGACCCACCACCTCGCGGTCGGTGGTCTGCACCAATTGCACGCCATGCTCGGGCAGACCGGCCTCGGCCAGCGCCTTGCCCACCAGCAGGGCGAGCGCCTTGTTGGAGTCGATGGCTTCGGAGCCGCCACGCAGAATGCAGGCGTTGCCGCTCTTGATCGACAGGCTCGCGGCCTCGATGGTCACGTTCGGGCGGCTTTCGTAGATCATGCCGAACACGCCGATCGGCACGCGCATCTGGCCCACGCGGATGCCGCTGGGCTGCTGCTTCATGCCGATCACTTCGCCGATGATGTCCGGCATCACGGCCAGCTGTTCGCAGCCTTCGGCGCAGGTTTCCAGCACCTTGGGCGTGAGTTTCAGGCGATCGACCATGGGTTCGGCCAGACCGGCGGCGCGCGCGCGTTCGAGGTCGCGGGCGTTGTCGATCTGCAGAGCGTCCACGTTTTCACGCAGCAAACGGGCCAGGGCCTTCAAGGCCTTGGATTTGACGGCCGGCGGTGCCTTGGCCATCAGCGCAGAGGCTGCCTTGGCCTGAACTCCGAGGACGTGGGTGTATTCAGCGATATTGAGCGCGTTCATACCCCGATTTTGACCGAAACCGCCCGTCCTGCGTGCGCATGGGTCTGTTCGGGTTACGCTTCGGGCATTTCCCGCTCTGAAACACCTCTGAATCGCCATGTCCGACACCGCCCGCTACGAACTGCAAAGCTTCAAGCAATTTCTCCAGCAACTGCAGGACGGCAGCCTGAGCCCGCACGGCTTCAGTGACAGCGCCCGCTCGCAAGAAGCCCTGCTGGCCGCCCTGCCCGCGCGCTATTCCGAGGTGCTTTTCGGCCTGCTCGACCGTCTGGAAACCGGCGCGCTGTTCACCGAGGAAAGCTGCTCGTTCAGCCACAAGGACCTGCACGACAACCTGACGATCTGGGCGGACAAGGCCGAGCAGCAGTTGCAGCGCGGCTGAACCGGCCTACTTGCGGGGAAGAAAAAGCACCGCGCTCACGCCGGTCGCTGATGCTTCCGCGCGGTTGCGCACGCTGATCTCACCGCCCAGCGCCAAGGCCAGATCACGGCAGATCGCCAGCCCCAGCCCCGCGCCCTTGCCGCCGCCGGTGATGAAGGGCTCGAACAAACGATCCGCCACAGCCTTGACCAGACCCGGACCGCTGTCCCACACCTCCAGCTCCCACCCCACGCGATCCGACTCGGCACTTTCGCGCAGCCGCATGCCAAGTTCCGATTTGTCGGGCGAATGCTGGATCGCATTGGTCAGCAGGTTCTTGAGGATTTCCTCGACCATCCAGCGTTGACCGTGCCAGTTCGCAGCGGCCTCCGGCGCATCCAACGAAAAATCCAGCTGCCTGCGCGCAAGCAGCGGCGACAACTCCACCGCCACGTCCTGCATCAGGCTGCGCAGTTCCACGTCTTCGGCCACCTGCACCAAGTCGCCGTGGTCGCTTTGCGCGCGGTTCCACATCAGCAACTGATGGACGACGCGGCTGGTGCGTCCCGTCGTGTCGGCAATGCTGGCCAGCGCCTCGCGCGCAGGCACATCGCCCTTCAAACCCGATTCGGCATGCAACTGCAGCACGGCCAGCGGCGTGCGCAACTGGTGCGAAGCATCGGCCACAAAACGCTGCTGGCGCTGGCGCGAATCGTCGACCCGCGCCAGCAGCCCGTTGAAGGCCGACAGCAGCGGGCCGACTTCTTCCGGCGTCGATGCCACCGACAGCGGTTTGAGATCGTCCGGGCTGCGCTGCTCCACCGAACGAGCGAGCACCCGCAGCGGCCGCAGCGCCGCCGTCGCCACGATCCACATCGCCATCAGCAGCAAAAACAGCAGGCCAAACTGCCGCGCCAAGGTTTTCCACAAAATCGTGCGACCAATCGCGTAGCGGTACGCCACGTATTCGCCCACCTGCACCACCACATAACGCATGCCCTCGGCCGATTCCACCGGCTGCCACAGTGCCACGAAGCGCGCGGGTTCGCCGTCGGGCATGTCGCGGTCGTAGAACTGCAGGCGCGATGCGTATGCGTCGTTCAACGGCGGCAGACCGGTGTAAGGCGGCAAGGCGGCATCGCCCGCCAGAAAATCACCATTCAAAAAATTCACGCGGTACAGCAGCGGACTGCGCCCCGGCTGCTCGCGCAAATCCGTGCGCACGTCGGTCGAATACAGCTCCAGCGCCGTGTGCGGCAAAGTCACCTGCAGCTCGCCGCGCTCCAGCCGAATCATGTCGCCCAGCGCATGTGCCGCCGTCACCAACAAGCGGTCGTAGGCCGACTGCGTGGTCTGCAATGCCGAGCGATAACCCAGCCACGCATCGAACAGCACGAACACCAGCAGCGGCACGACCATCCAGATGAGCAGTCTGCGGCGCAGCGAAAACGCGTCCGCTGCAGCATCCACCTCAGTTCGCGCTTTCATCCACCACGCTTTCGCGAATCAGATAACCCACGCCGCGCAGCGTGGTGATCTGCACATCCGTGTTCAGCAACTTCTTGCGCAAGCGATGCGCCACCACCTCCACCGCATCGGCCTGCGTGGCCTGATCGGACGGGAACACCAGCGCCGTCAAACGCTCCTTGGTCACGGCATGGCCGGGGCGTTCCATCAACGCGGCCAGCAGCGCCGATTCGCGCGGCGTGAGTTCCAGCGCCTTGCCGTCCACATAGGCCACATGCGATGCGCGCTCGACCCGCAAGCGCCCGCAGCGCATCTCGCCCGCACTGCCGCCCGCGCGGCGGCACAGCGCACGCAGGCGCGCTTCCAGCTCATCCAGATCGAAGGGCTTGGCGAGGTAGTCGTCGGCACCGGCATTGAGCCCCGCGACCTTGTCGCCCACCGCGCCGCGCGCCGTCACCACCAGCACCGGCACCTCGTTGCCCTTGGCACGGATTTTGGACACGAGCTGCAGCCCATCCATCACCGGCAGGCCGAGATCGAGCATCACCACGTCGTACTGCCCGGCACTCAGATGCACCAGCGCCTGCACGCCATCGGTGCAATGCTCGACATGGATGCCGCGCCGCGTGAGCACGCGCGACAAGGCAGCGCTCAGGTCCAGATCGTCTTCGACCAGCAGCACCTTCATCGCGGCTCCATTGCTGCGATGCACAAGATGTGCTGCAATGCAGCAAGCGGCATGAAACAGGTGGTTTTTCTCATTTTGAAAGCTACTTGAAAGCAAAGCGCAAGCCAGTCGAAAGGCACGCACCAAACGCGCGCATTGTGCTCCCTATAGTCGGGCCATCTTCCAACATTCCATAAAGACAAGGATAAGAGATGGCCTTGAAACCCACTGCACACACCACACGCGCCGCCTTCATCGGCATGGCCCTCGCGGCCGCCTCCGCCGCCAGCTTCGCGCAAGACAACTGCGCCAACCGCGGCGATCTGGACAGCCAGTTCTGCGACGCCAACAAGGACCTCGTGGCCGACACGCCCACGGACGCCAAGAAGCTGAAAGACCCCAGCACGCTGGTGTTCGCTTTCACGCCCGTGGAAGATCCTTCCATCTACGAAAAGCTGTTCCGCCCCTTCATGGGCCACCTCTCGCAGTGCGTGGGCAAGAAGGTCGTGTTCTTCCCGGTGCAATCCAACGCCGCGCAGATCGAAGCCATGCGCTCGGGCCGTCTGCACATCGCAGCGTTCTCGCCAGGCCCTGTGAACTTCGCGGTGAATCTGGCCGGCGCCGTGCCGTTCGCCATCCGTGGCAACGACCAGGGCCCCGTCGGCATGAACCTCAAGATGATCGTGCAAAAGGGCAGCAGCTACCAGAAGCTCGATGACCTCAAGGGCAAGCGCATCGCGCACACCTCGCCATCGTCGAACTCCGGCAATCTGGCTCCGCGCGCGCTGTTCCCCAAGCTCGGCATCACCCCCGACAAGGACTACAAGGTCGTCTACTCCGGCAAGCATGACCAGTCCATCCTCGGCGTGAAGACCGGCGACTACGACGCCGCCCCCGTCGCCAGCGACGTGCTGCAGCACATGACCGACCGCGGCGTGGTCGGCAAGGACGACTTCCGCGTGCTCTACACCAGCGAGATGTTCCCGACCGACGCCTACGCGTTCGCCTACAACCTCGCCCCCGCACTGCAGGAAAAGATCAAGGGCTGCTTCTTCGACTACAAGGTCCCCGCCGAAATGGCCAAGGGTCTGGGTGGCGATCGCTTCCTGCCCATCACCTACAAGAAAGACTGGCAACTGGTGCGCGACGTAGCCCAGGCCTCCGGCGAATCCTTCACCCGCGAAGCCTTCGACAAGGCCGCGCAAAAGAAGTAAGCGCCGAATGAAGCACGCGGGCGGATGTTGAAAAAACAGCATCCGCCCGCGTTGTCGTTTGTGTGAGGCCAAACCCGGCTGTCGTGCAAAGCACCAGCAAAAGGACGCCACGCCAACCGCGTCGCGATCAATCACCACAACGCCAAGACAGCCCTTCAGACGCGACGCGCAGCCGCAGACAGTATGCCGATACGGCAAGGCTGCGCAACAAAGTATGAAGGGCTGTATTGGCGCCTCAGCCAAGAGTAGCCAATCGAAGCCACAGGCTTCGTGGAGCAGAAAACAATGAGCCAACAAGCAACATCGAGCGCCATCGAAATCAAAAATCTGGTGAAGGAATACCGCGCGGGCCAGCCTATTTTGAAAGGCATCAACCTGACGCTCCCCGCCTCCGGCCTCACCTGCGTGATCGGCCCGTCGGGCACCGGCAAATCCACCATGCTCCGCTGCATCAACCGCCTGGTCGATCCCACCTCGGGCGAAATCTGGGTGAACATCGAAGGCAAGCGCACCGACATGGCCCAGCTTTCGGGCAGCGAGCTGCGCCGCGCGCGCCGCCACATCGGCATGGTGTTCCAGGAATACAACCTTGTGGACCGTCTGAGCGTGATGGAAAACGTGCTCACCGGACGCCTCGGCTACATCTCGGCCTGGCGCGCATGGCGTCGCAAATTCGATGCTGAAGACCTCGCGCATGCGCAGCAACTGCTCAATGAAGTGGGCCTGGGCGAATTCGCCTCGCGCCGCGCCGATGCCCTGAGCGGCGGCCAGCGCCAACGCGTGGGCATTGCGCGCGCACTCGCGCAGCAACCGGCCGTGCTGCTGGCCGACGAGCCCACTTCGTCGCTCGATCCCAAGACCTCCATCGAAATCATCCAGCTGCTGCGCGAGCAAGGCATTCAACGCAAGATTCCGGTGATGGTCAACATCCACGACGTGGAACTCGCCCGCAGCTTTGCCGACCGCATCATCGGCATGACCGGTGGCCATGTGGTCTACGACGGCGCACCCGAAGGTTTGTCCGAAGACCACCTCACGCAGATCTACGGAGGCAAGGCATGGCTGGAGTGAACCCCACCCTTTCGTCGGCAGCGCCGCGCAAGCCCTTCAGCATGGGCTGGCAGCAGAAGACCGCCCTGCTCGCGCTGCTGGCCTATTGCATCTTTGCGCTGTCCACCATGGGCGTGAACAGCGAACGTCTGGCCAACGGCTGGTCAGCTGCAGCCAAGTTTCTCGGCATGATGTTTCCGCCGCAGATGGGCAAGATGGACGAGCTCTGGCAAGGCCTCAAGGAGACCATGCAGATCGCGGTGCTGGCCACGGCCATCGGCATTTTGCTGAGCCTGCCGGTCGGCCTGATGTCGGCCTCCAACATGTCGCCCGCGCCGCTGCGTGCCTTCGGTCGCGGCCTGATCGCCGTGTGCCGCGCGCTGCATCCAGTGATCAGCGCGATCCTGTTCGTCAAGGCCGTGGGCTTTGGTCCGCTCGCCGGAATTCTGGCGCTCGTCGTCGCCACCGTGGGCTTTGTCGGCAAGCTGTTTGCCGATGCCATCGAAGAGATCTCGCCCAAGCCCATCGAGGCCATTCGCGCGACCGGCGCATCGTTCATGAACGTCGTGCTGTTCGGCGTGCTGCCGCAGGTGATCAGCCGCTTCGTGGGCTTTGCCACCTACCAGCTCGACTCCAATCTGCGCAACTCCACCATGGTCGGCATCGTCGGCGCGGGTGGCATCGGCGGCGTGCTGTTCGCGGCCTTCCTGCGCTATGAATACAACTTCGTCTGCACGATTCTCGCTGCGGTGATCGCGATCATCGTGGTCGGCGAACTCGTCGTGAACGCCGTGCGAAAGGCGCTCCATGTCTGAAGCCGCAACACTCAACAACACCACCACGCCCATGAAATGGGAACGCTACAGCTTCGGTCAGCGCCTGCTGCGCTATCTGCTGTGGATCTTCTGCATCTGGGCCATCGTGCAATCGGTGCGCTACATCGAGGTCATCCCCGAGTTCCTGTACGACGCGCCGGAACAGATGGGCGACATGCTGGGTCGCATGTGGCCGGTGGACTGGGCCTACTTCCAGCCCGACGTGCTGCAGGGCCTGATGGAGACGCTGCACATGGCGACGCTCGGCACCGTGCTGTCGCTGTTCATCGCCATGCCGCTGGGCGTGCTGGTCGCGCCCAACATCACCAAGAGCAAGACGCTGAACTTCATCGCGCGCGTGGTCCTCGTGGCCAGCCGTTCGGTGAACTCGCTGGTCTGGGCGATGCTGTTCGTCGCCATCGTCGGGCCGGGGCCGCTCGCGGGCATGTTCGCGATTGCGCTGCGCTCGGTGGGTTTTGTCGGCAAGCTGATCGGCGAGGCGCTGGAGCAAACGCCCAAGGGCTCCATCGAAGCGCTGCAGGCAGCGGGCGCGAGCAAGTTCGCGCAGCTCTGGTATGGCTACTGGCCGCAGATCAAACCAGCCTTCTGGTCGGTGGCGCTGCTGCGCTGGGACATCAACGTGCGCGAATCCGGCGTGCTTGGCCTTGTGGGCGCGGGCGGCATCGGCGTGGTGCTCAACACCTGCATCGACCTGTTCCAGTGGGACCGAGTGGCGCTGGTGCTGTTCACCGTTCTCGTCGTCGTTGCCGTGGCTGAAATCGTGGTGCTGCAGATCCGCAAACGCGTGCTGTAAACACAACGCCGGGTTGGCAAGCGCTCGCCCGCCCGGCCATTCTTCAAGGACTTCACATAGACTTCACGAAGCTCACCGTGGCTTCACCCCTGACGGACAGACTCGGTGCACAGCAATCCATGCTCCGGGAGGTCTTTCATGCTGCGGCTTGCCAATCAGAAACTGGCGGCAGCCAGCCACGTGCTGGTGAAGTTCTTGTGCTTGTTGTGGAGACCGCTTGCCGCCTTGCTGCGCGGGCTGGTCGGCACATGGCAACCACCGGGTTGGATGCAATGGCTGCTGCAGACCGCGCGCCGCGCGCTGTGCTGGCTGCAGCAGCGGCTGATGCTGGTGGTGCTGCTGATCGCGCTGGCTGTGGGTGCGTGGTTTGCCAGCCCCGCCGTCCTCAAATGGTGGCACGGGCTCACGCCGGAGCAGGTCGAGCCCACGCGCATTTCCGCCACCATCACGCCGCCGCAGCGCACGCGCATTGAAGACAACGCAGCGCCCAACCCGCTGCTGGTCGAATTCTCGGGCGATGCCGCGCCGATTCATCTGAGTGCTGGCGTCGAAGCCACGGGCGTGAGTCTGGAGCCCGCCCTCGCAGGCAAATGGACCTGGCAGGAATCGCGCAAGCTGCAATTCACGCCCAAGGAAGACTGGCCCATCGGCCAGAGCTACAACGTCAAACTGGCCGACAACGCACTCGCCCAGCATGTGCTGCTGAACGATGCGAGCAAGAAGCTGGTCTTCGGCTCACCCGCTTTCCTGCAGACCCTGCAAAGCGCCGAGTTCTACCAGGACCCCACGCAAGCCAATGTGCGTCGTGCGATCTTCATGGTGAATTTTTCGCACCCGGTGTACGCGGCAGAGTTCGAAAAGCGCATCGCCATCAGCTACGACAAGCCCTGCGAAACTTCGATGTTCGGCGGCAGCCAATGCGCGCCGCTCAAGCACACGGTGAGCTACGACAAATGGCAGCTCACGGCCACCATCCAGTCCGAGGCACTGCCGATTCCCGAGAAGAGCCGCGCCGTCGTCCTCCAGATCGCCAAGGGCACAACGGCCAAGCGCGGCAGCCCCGGCGTGGCCAGCGATCTGGCGCGCAGCGTGAGCATTCCCGGTCTCTACAGTCTGGCGATCAGCGACATCGCCAGCGTGGTCGTCAACGGTGACAACGGCGAGCCCGGCCATGTGCTCAACGTGGCGGCGTCCATGCCGGTGCGCGAGCGCGAAATGGCGCAGGTCGTGCAGGCCTGGCTGCTGCCGCCAAAGCACAAGAACGAAGACGGCGAACTGGTGGACAAGCTCGACTGGACAAAGGTGCAGCCCGCGTCCATCAACGACGCGATTCTCAAGAGCGCCAGCAAGATGGCGCTCGACACGATTCCCGGCGAGCAGGATGCGTCCGAGGTGGTGAGCTTCAAGATGCCGCAGGCGCAAGGCGGGCGCTACCTGCTCGTGCGCGTGGCCAAGGGCTTGAAGTCGCCCGGCGGTTACCAGCTTGGCGAAGCGCGGCAGATGGTGCTCAAGCTCAGTCCGTTCGCGCCGCAACTCAGCATCGTGAGCCAGGGCTCGCTGATGGCCTTGTCGGGCGAGAAGAAACTCCCCGTGCTGATCCGCGACTTGCCCGGCGTGCGCGTGGAATTGAACCGCCTGCTGCCCAAGCAATTGCAGCATCTGGTGAGCCAGAGCAGCGGCGATTTCAGCAAACCGACCATGAACTACGGCATGACGTTCGAGGACATCTCGGACCGCTTCGAGAAGAAGATTCCGCTGAACCTGAAACCCGGCAAGGCGCATTACGAAACCGTGGATTTCAGCGGCTACCTCGCCAAGGACAAGACCGACCGACGCGGCGTTTTTCTGCTCACCGTGCAGGGCTTCGACCCGAACGCCAAGCAGAAGAAAAATCGCAACGAAGACGAAGAGGCCAATGCGCAGGAAGAAGAGGAATCGTCGGGCGATGAAGAGAACGCCGAAGCCTCGGAAGACGAGCGCAAGGTGAGCGACTACCAGGAGCAGCGTCTCGTGCTGGTGACCGACCTGGGCCTGGTGATGAAGAAGTCCATCAACGGCACGCGCGATGTGTTCGTGCAGAGCATTGCCACCGGCCAGCCAGTGGGCGGTGCGCAGGTGGAAATCTGGGGACGCAACGGAACGGCGGTCGCCACGCAGACCACCGACGCCACGGGCCGCGCCAGCCTGCCGAGCCTGGCCGCATTCGAGCGCGAGAAGCAGCCCATCGTGCTCGTGGTGCGCAAGGAAGGCGACATGAGCTTTCTGCCGCTCAACCGCAACGACCGCACGCTCGACGTGTCGCGCTTCGACGTGGGCGGCGTGTATGCGCAGGGCGTGCCCAACCAGATGCAGGGCTTTGTGTTCAGCGACCGCGGCATGTACCGGCCCGGCGACACGATGCACATCGGCATCATCGTGAAGGCGGGCAACTGGAACACCTCGCTGCGCGATCTGCCGGTCGAAGTGGAGATCACCGACGCGCGCGGCCTGAGCATCAAGCGCGAGAAGCTCAAGCTCGGCGCGGGAGGCGCGACCGAGCTCAGCCACACCACGCAGGACAGCTCGCCCACCGGCAACTACACGGTCAACCTGTACCTGCCGCGCCGCACGAATGCGGGCTCGCCCGAAGCCAATGGTCTGCTGATCGGCAGCACCACGGTGAAGGTGCAGGAGTTTCTGCCCGACCGCACCAAGGTGCGTTTGACGCTCAGCCAACAAGCCAACGAAGGCTGGGTGCGCCCGCAGGATATGAAGGCCAATGTCGATGTGCAGAACCTGTTCGGCACGCCCGCGCAGGACCGCAAGGTGGAAGGCACGCTGACACTCACGCCCGCGTTTCCGGCCTTCCGTTCGCTGCCCAATTTCAGCTTCTACGATCCGCAGAAGGAAGGCCAGAAGCAGGTCGATGATCTGGGATCGGTGCAGACCAGCACCGAAGGCCTGGCGCAGTTCGATCTGCGGCTCTCGCGCTTCGAGGCCGCCACCTATCAGGTGCATGTGCTCACCAAGGCCTTCGAGCCCGAAGGCGGTCGCAGCGTGGCGGCCGAGGCGCAGACGCTGGTGAGCGATCTGCCCTACCTCGTCGGCGTGAAGGTCGATGGCGACACGCGCTACGTGGCGAAGAACGCCACGCGCAACGCGAGCATCATCGCCATCGATCCGCAGGTGAAAAAGATCGCCGTGCAGAACCTCAAGCTGCAGCGCATCGAGCGCAAGGTGGTCTCGGTGCTGATCAAGCAGGACAACGGCGTGTACCGCTACGAGTCGCGCAACAAGGAAAGCGTGCTCGACGAAAAGCCGTTCGCGATGGCCGCAACGGGCAACACGCTGGTGCTCGACACCGCCACGCCCGGCGACTTCGCCTACGTGCTGCGCGATGAAAAGAACCTGCAGCTCAACCGCATCGACTACAGCGTGGCGGGCAATGCCAACGTGACGCGCTCGCTCGACCGCAATGCCGAACTGCAGCTCACGCTCGACAGGAAGGACTACGAACCGGGACAGGAAATCTCGGTGAGCATTCGCGCGCCTTATGTCGGTGCGGGCCTGATCACCATCGAGCGCGACAAGGTCTACGCGCACACCTGGTTCAAGACCGACAAGACCGCATCGGTGCAGAAGATCACCGTGCCCAAGGACTTCGAGGGCACGGGCTACATCACCGTGCATTTCGTGCGCGATCCGTCGTCGGACGAGGTCTACATGAGCCCGCTGTCGTATGGCGTCGCGCCATTCGCCACGACGCTTGCCAAGCGCACGGCCAACATCACGCTGACCAGCAGCGAACTCATCAAGCCCGGCCATACCGTGAAGATGACGCTTGCCAGCGACCAGCCCACGCGCGCCGTGGTGTTTGCGGTGGACGAAGGCATTCTGCAGGTGGCGCGCTACAAGACGCCTGCGCCACTCAAGTTCTTCTTCCAGAAACGCGCGTTGGAAGTGAACACGCTGCAGACGCTGGACATGATCCTGCCCGAGTTCAGAAAGCTCATGCTTGCCGCAGCACCCGGCGGTGACGGCGCAGATGAACTCGGCAAGCACCTGAATCCGTTCAAGCGCAAGCGCGACAAGCCGGTGGCTTACTGGTCGGGCTTCGTCGATGTGAGCGGCAGCCGCGAGTTCACCTACACCGTGCCCGAGAGCTTCAACGGCAGCCTGCGCGTGATGGCCGTGGCGGTGAACGACCAGGCCACCGCCGCCAAGACCACCACCACCGTCGTGCGCGGCGACATGGTGATCCTGCCGAACGCGCCACTCGCCATGGCACCCGGCGACACGGTGGAAGTGGGCGTGGGTCTGGCCAACAACATCGAAGGTTCGGGCAAGAACGTGCCAATCGCGCTCACGCTGAATGCGTCCGGCGGACTCGAAGTGGTGGGTGGTGCGACGCAAACGCTCAGCATCAACGAGCGCGGCGAAGCCAGCACCAAGTTCAAGCTGCGCGCCAAGTCGGGGGCCGATGCGGTGCTCGGTTCGTCGCCGCTCACGTTCAGCGCAACGCACAAGAACTTCAGCGCGCAGCTCAAGGAAGAAGTGAGCGTACGGCCCGCGTCGCCCTATGTGTCGCTGGTGCAGGCGGGCAGTTTCCAGCGCTCGGGCGAGATCAAAAGCCAGGGCGATTTCCATCCCAACTTCCGCCGCAGCGACGTGGCCGTGTCGTCCGCTCCATGGTCGTTCGCGACCGGGCTGATGCAGTATCTCGAAGCCTATCCCTACGGCTGCACCGAGCAGATCACGAGCCAGACCTATCCAGCCGTGCTGCTGTCCACGCGACCCGAACTGCTCAAGGAAATGGCGCGCGGCCGAACTGCAGAGCAAGGCCCGCTGCCCGATGCGCGCAAGGTGCTGGAGCGCTACATCGTGCAGCTGCGCGCGCGCCAGACCGGCGAAGGCGGTTTCTCGGCATGGCCGGGCGATCCGACGCCCGACACCTTCGCCACGCTGTACGCAGTGCAGTTGCTGCTCGAAGCCAAGGAGCACAAACTGCCCGTTCCGCAAGACCTGCTCAAGCAGGCCAATGCCTATCTGCAAGGCCAGCTTGGCAACGCGGATGGCGGCGCGGACCACTGGCGCATCCATACACAGGCGCTGTATCTGCTCACGCGTCAGGGCATCGTTGCGCCTGCAGCGCTCGCCAATCTGCGCGAGGCGTGGCGCAACGGTCAAGCCAGGGGTTTGAACACCGATCTGGGTGCCGCCTATCTGGCCGCGAGCTACCAATTGGTCAAGCAGGACAAGGTGGCCGCCGAGCTGCTGGAGCCGGTATGGAAAGACCTGCTGAACCGCACCGCGAAGAAGCAGCGCCGCACGACCTGGGGCGCGTATTACGACCCGCTGGTGCACGACAGCATGCTGCTCTACGTGGCCGCGCGGCACTTCCCCGATCGGCTGAAAACGCTGCCGCCCACGGTGTGGAATGGCGTGGCCGGCATGGTGCAGGACGGCTGGTACAACAGCCTGTCATCCGCCACGATGATGCTGGCGGTGGATGCGTATTTCAGCGCCGTGAACCAGAACACCGAAGGCCGCGTGAACGTGCAAGCCATCAACGCGCAAAGTCAGGCGGCAGCGCTCGCGCTGGGCAGCATCAACCCGGTGGCGCGTGCGCAGGTGCCGGTCGGCACGACCAAGTTGAAGCTCGCCAACGACAGCGATTTCAACCTGTTCTACAGCTGGGCCGAACAGGGCTTCGAGCGCAACGTGCCCGACAAGGCGTTGAACAAGGGCATGGAAATTTTCCATGAGGTCATCGACGCCAGCGGCAAGCCCGTGACGCAAGTGAAGATCGGCGACGAGGTGAGCGTGCGCGTTCGCGTGCGCAGCACCGAGCGCGACAAGCTGGGCAACCTCGCGCTGGTCGACATGCTGCCCGGCGGTCTCGAACCCGTGCTGCAGCCGGTGAGCAGCAACGACAGCAATGGCGAAGAAGGCGGCAACGAGGAATCGCAGGAGCCGATCTGGAAGCAGCGCCTTGGCATCAAGGGCTCGTGGAACATCGAATACGCCGACATCCGCGAAGACCGCGTCGTGTTCTACGGCGGCGTGGGCAAGGACATGGTGGAGCTGACCTACAAGGCCCGCGCCACCAACGTGGGCGACTTCGTCGTGCCGCCCGCCTACGGCGAAGACATGTACGACCGCCGCGTGTTCTCGCGCTCGGCAAGTGCGCGTCTGCAGGTGGTGCCGAAGTGATGAGCCGCACAGCGCGCAGCACACGCACTCCATTGCTCAAAGGGCGATGGAGAAAGGTAGGCATCGCCCTGGCGATGCTGGCCGCGCTGCTGACGCTGTGCGTCATCGTTCTCCGCGCCCTGCCGCATGCACCACTCAGCGAGCGCATAGGCTCATCGCGTGCCGTCTACGCACGCGGCGGCGAGCTGCTCCGGCTCACGCTCGCGCCCGATGAGCAATACCGCGTCTGGGTGCCGCTCAAGGACATCTCGCCCACGCTGGTCGAGGCCGTGCTGCTGTATGAAGACCGCAGCTTTTTCCGCCACCCCGGCGTGAATCCGGTGGCGCTGGTGCGCAGCGCCTGGAGCATCGCCAGCGGTGGTCGCAGACAGGGCGGCTCGACGCTCACCATGCAGCTTGCGCGGCGTGTCTACGGCATCGACAGCCGCAGTTATGGCGGCAAGGTTGCGCAGATTTTTGCGGCGCTGTGGCTGCAGGCGCGCTATACCAAGCGCGAGGTGCTGGAGGCCTATCTCAACACTGCGCCCTACGGCGGCAACATCGAAGGTGTGCAGGCCGCCAGCCTCATCTACTTTCGCAAGAACGCGGTCGCGCTGACTTTGCCCGAAGCGCTCACGCTGGCGGTGATTCCGCAGAACCCGGTCAAGCGCATTGCGGAGCGTGGCCGCAATGCCGAGCTGCAATCGGCACGTCAACGCCTGCTGGCTTTGTGGAAGGAACGCGACCATCAGGCACGCATGCTCGCGCCCGATGCCGAGATGGAACTCGATGCGCAATCGCGCGGCCATCTGCCGTTTCTCGCGCCGCATCTGACCGACATGCTGCTCGCGCAGGATCGCAGCACGCAGGAGATCCGCAGCACCATCGACCTGCGCATGCAGACCACGATGGAGCGCGTGCTCGGCCAATACCTGCGCACGCGCAGCGACGTCGGCCTGATCAACGCCAGCGCGCTGCTGCTCGATGCATCCACCATGGAAGTGCGCGCACTCATCGGCTCGGCCGACTGGCACAACGCGAAGATCGAAGGACAGGTCAACGGCACGCAGGCGCGGCGCTCGCCGGGCTCGACGCTCAAGCCCTTCATCTACGCACTCGCGCTCGATCAGGGACTGCTGCATCCCAAGACCGTGCTCAAGGACGCGCCCACCGCTTTCGGCCCGTATCAACCCGAGAATTTCGACCACCGTTTTGCAGGCCCCCTGTCCGCGCAGGAGGCGCTGATCCGCAGCCGCAACATCCCCGCAGTCTCCGTCGCATCCCAGCTCGGCAAGCCCAATCTCTACCAGTTTCTGCGCCTGGCGGGCGTGCAGAAAATGCAGAGCGAATCGCACTACGGACTCGCGCTGGTGCTGGGCGGCGGCGAGGTCACACCCGAAGAACTGGCAGGCCTTTACGGCACGCTGGCCAACGGCGGCATTGCGCAGCCGATTCGCTACACGCAACGCGCCAAGGAAAAAAACGGCGACCAGCCCAGCACCGCAGAGCCGCTTCGGCTGATCAGCGAAGAGGCCGCCTTCATCACGCTCGACATGCTGCGCCACACGCCGCGCCCGGACACCGCACAGCCCGCGCGCCCCGCCGTCGCGTGGAAGACGGGCACGTCATGGGGATTTCGCGATGCGTGGACCGCTGGCGTTTTCGGGCGCTACGTGCTCGTCGTGTGGATGGGCAATTTCGACGGCAGCAGCAACCCCGCGCTCATCGGCGTGGATGCCGCCGCCCCCTTGTTCATGCGCATGGTGGACGCGCTGCGCGCACAGCGCTTGGACACCAGCGAAGTGCCCAGACGCCAACCCGCCAACCTGCGCCAGATCGAAGTCTGCGCCGCCACCGGCGGCCTGCCCGATGCGCTGTGCCCCGTGCGCACCAACACCTGGTTCATCGCGGGCAAGTCGCCCATCCAGACCAGCCAATTGCACCGCGCCGTGTGGGTGGACGATGCGTCGGGCAAGGTCGTCTGCGGCCCGCAACCCGGCGCGCGCCAGCAGGTCGTGGAGCAATGGAGCAGCGACATGCGCCGCCTGTTCCGCCAATCCGGCCTGCCACGCGCCGCCGTGCCCGACGATGGCTGCGACAACAACAGCACCAGCAAGAACAACAACGATGCGGATGGCGACAACGCCGCTCCCCACATCACCGCCCCGCTGCGCGGCGTGCGCCACGTCATGCGCACCAGCAAGCCCGAGCCGCTGGTGCTGCGCGCCGAGACCGCATCCAGCGTGCGCACCATCTACTGGTTTGCGGGCGACGCGCTGATCGGCCAATCCGCCCCCGGCGAAGGCATCACCTGGATGCCCCCCATGGCCAAGGCCAGCGAGCGCCACACGCTGCGCGCGGTAAGCGATCAGGGCCAATCCGAATCGCGGGAAATCACCGTGGACATCGTGCCCTGATCTGGCGATAACGGCGATGGGAAAAAACACTGTCCATTATCCACCGAAAGGCTTCAGCACACCATGTTGTCCATCTCCAGAACCGCCCTCGCCGCCCTGACCCTGCTCGCCGCCACCGCATCCGTTTCAGGCATCGCGCACGCCGAGGTCTACCCCAAGGAAAGCCTCATCAAGGCCAACAAGCAGGACGCTGGCGGAGGCAAAGGCACGCTGATGGGCGAATACGCCTTCACCCGCGACATGCCCAAGAAGGACGAAGCCATCAAGGAAATCAGCTGGCTCACCTTGAAGCCCGGCGACTCCATCGGTTATCACAAGCACATCAACAACGAAGACACCTACATCATCATTTCAGGCACCGGCATCTTCAAGGACAAGGACGGCAAGGAAGTGCCGGTGAAAGCAGGCGACGTGACCATCGTGCGCAAGGGCGAATCGCATGGGCTGACGGCGACAGGGACGGAGCCGTTGGTGTTTGTGGATGTGATTGCGGAGCAGTGAACCCGCCGCTCTCCCGTCCACGGACCTACCTGCGGTAAGCCCCCGGCGCACTGCCGGTCCATGTCTTGAAGGCGCGCTGAAACGCGGTGCGATCGGTGAAGCCCAGCTCCTGCGCGAGCTGATCGAGCGTCACCTTGCCGCTGTTCAGTTGCGCGATGGCGATGTCCGTGCGCAGCTCGTCCTTGAGCGCCTGATACGAAACGCCTTCCAGCGCGAGCCGTCGCTGCAGCGTGGGCGGCGACATGTGCAATGCGACGGCGGCATCCTTGAGATCCGGCCATTGCGGCCGCGTGCGGCGCAGCAGGTCGCGCACGCGCTCGCTGTCGGTTCCTCGGCGGCGGCTGGGCAGGATGACATGGGACTCGGCATCCGCCAGGTAGGCGCGCAATGCGGCGTCATCCCAGCTCACGCGATGGGTCAGCCACTTGGCGTCGAACCAGAACCCGGTGACGGGACGATCGAACTCGCACTGCGCCGGGAACACCCCGCTGTAGTGGCCCGCGTGCATCGGTGTTGGAAACGCAAAGTCGAACCGCACCGTGCGAAAACCCGTGCCGACGAACCACGCCAGCGTGCGCCAGAACACCCGCAGCATCAGCTCGTGAAAGAATATGGCGGGCGGCAGTGAAGGGTTCGCAAACCGCAGACACAGCCCCGCCTGAGCACCGTCGCGCCGCACTTCCAGCACCAGATCGTCCTGCACGATGCCGAAGGTTCTGGCCATGCGCTTCATGGCCTCGTGCAGATTCGGCGCACCCACGGCGGAGCGCAGGGTCAGCGCGTAGCTGCCGTTCTTGAGCGGACGCGACAGATAGCCCAGACTCTCGTCGCCATGCAGCTCGATCAGTCGCCGAAAAAGCTGCGTGTACTGCGCCCCCGTCACACGCGCGCCGCTCTCGTCGAGCAGTTGCCGGTCGATGCCCACCTCCTGCAGCACGCCATCGACGGATTCGCCACGCGCGAGCAGCCCGCCCACCATGCCCCGCACAAAGACGACGGACACGGTGACAGGGTCTTTTTCGTGCGCGGATGAATTCATGGGCAGCGGCGAAAGTGGAAAACAGGTCGAGGTCTTTTGTCATCAAAACGATGCGTTGCGCAATTGTCCGCGCACGCCGTGCTTCATACGATGCCATCACCCGCCCACCACTCGATCGGCATGCACGCCGACACAGCAGGAGACAAACATGTATCTGACACAGGCGCTGCACCGAGCCATTCAGCAAAAGCCGAATCATATGGCCTCCCGATTCGCCGGTCGACAAAGAACCTTTGTCGAATTCGGGGATCGCGTGGCGCGCCTCGCAGGCGCATTGCAAAAGCTCGGCATGCAAGAAGGCGACCGCGTCGCCATTCTGGCACTGAACTCCGACTGCTATCTGGAATACCTGATGGCTGTGCCCTGGGGCGGCGGCGTGCTCAACCCCTGCAACACGCGCTGGTCGGCGGCGGAAATTCTGTACGCGCTGAACGATTCCGGCTCCAAATTCCTGATCGTGGACGACACCTTCACCGAGATGGCCAAGACGCTGCGCAAGGACGCCACCACGCTGCGCGAAGTGATCTACTGCGGCAATGGCGACACCCCCGAAGGCATGCTCGGCTACGAAACCCTGCTCGCACAGACCCAACCGATTGCCGATGTGCTGCGCCGTGACGAAGACTTGGCCGGCATCTTCTACACCGGCGGCACCACGGGCTTTCCCAAGGGCGTGATGCTCAGCCACACCAATCTGGTGAGCTCGGGCCTGGGCGTGCTCTCGCACGGTCTTGGCCGCGAGAACGGCGCTTACCTGCACGTCGCGCCCATGTTCCATCTGGCCGACGTGGGCGTGGCCATGCCGAACTGGTTGCACTGCAACACGCACAGCATGCTGGCGAGCTTTGTGCCCGAGGCCGTGCTCGACACCATCGAGCGTGATCGCATCACCCATGTGCTGCTGGTGCCGACGATGATCCAGATGCTGGTCGATCACCCGACCATGCAAAAGCAGCGCGACCTCAGTTCCCTCGAAACCATCATCTACGGCGCATCGCCGATCTCCGAAGCCGTGCTCGAACGCGCCATGAAGGCACTGCCCGGCGTCGGTTTCGTTCAGGCCTATGGCATGACGGAGCTGGCCCCCATCGCCACCACGCTCAAGGCGGAATTCCATCTGCCCGCCGCTCGCGAGCGCGGACTGCTGCGCTCGGCCGGGCGCGCCACCGCAGGCACGGAAGTGAAGATCGTCGACAGCGAAGGCAACGAAGTGCCGCGCGGCACCATCGGCGAAGTCATCATGCGCGGCCCCAACGTGATGCTGGGCTACTGGAACAAGCCCGACCAGACAGCGCAGGCCATCCGCAACGGCTGGATGCACACCGGCGACGGCGGGCGCATGGACGAAGAAGGCTTCATCTTCATCGTCGACCGCATGAAGGACATGATCATCACCGGCGGCGAAAACGTGTATTCCACCGAAGTGGAGAACGCCATCGCCAAGCACCCCGACGTGGCGGCCTGCGCGGTGATCGGCATTCCGAGCGAGCAATGGGGCGAAGCGGTCCACGCGGCTGTCGTGGCCAAGCCGGGCAGCGCACTCACTGCCGAAGCACTGATCGCACATTGCAAGACCCTGATCGCTGGCTACAAGTGCCCACGCAGCGTAGAGATCCGCGAGGCCTTGCCGCTTTCGGGCGCAGGCAAGGTGCTCAAGACCGAACTGCGCAAGCCCTTCTGGAGCGAGCGCGATCGCAAGATCGGCTGAGCGACTGTACGAGCGATCCGCCGACCTGCATCCATTCACACCCAACACCCCATTCATCTTCCACGGAGACACACCATGAGCCAATCCGTCATCGTTGCCGGCGTCGGCATGATTCCTTTCGCCAAGCCCGGCGCCAGCGAAGCCTATCCCGTGATGGCCTCGCGCGCCATCCAGGCTGCGCTCAAGGACTCCGGCGTGGACTACGCCAAGGTGCAGCAAGCCTACGCGGGCTATGTGTACGGCGACTCCACCGCTGGCCAGCGCGCGCTGTATGAAGTGGGCATGACGGGCATTCCCGTCGTCAACGTCAACAACAACTGCTCCACCGGTTCCACCGCGCTCTATCTTGCGCGTCAGGCCGTGGAAAGCGGTGCGGTCGATTGCGCACTGGCCTTCGGCTTCGAGCAGATGACGCCCGGTGCGTTGGGCTCGATCTTCAGCGATCGCCCCAGCCCCTTCGAGCATTTCGACGCCGCCACCGACGAGCTGGTCAACGCGCCCGGCGTGCCCTTTGCGCTGCGCTACTTTGGCGGTGCGGGCCTGGCGCACATGCAGCAATACGGCACCAAGCTGGAGACCTTCGCCAAGATCCGCGCCAAGGCCAGCCGCCATGCATCCAACAACCCGCTCGCGCTGTTCCGCACCGTGGTCACCGAAGAAGACGTAATGGCCGCCACCATGATCTGGCCCGGCGTGATGACCAAGTTGATGGCCTGCGCACCCACCTGCGGTGCAGCCGCTGCCGTGCTGGTGTCGGAAGCGTTTGCCAAGCGCCACGGCCTCGACACCAGCATCCGGATCCGTGCGCAATCGATGACCACCGATACGCCCGTGGCCTTTGAATCACGCGACATGCGCGAAGTGGTGGGCTTCAGCATGACACGCAGCGCCGCGCAGCAAGTCTATGAAACCGCAGGCGTCGCGCCGTCCGACATCGACGTGGTCGAGCTGCATGACTGCTTTGCGCACAACGAGCTGATCACCTACGAAGGTCTCGGCCTGTGCCCCGAAGGCGGCGCGGAAAAATTTGTGGAGGATGGCGACAACACCTACGGCGGCAAGGTCGTCACCAATCCGTCCGGAGGCCTGCTCTCCAAGGGCCATCCGCTGGGCGCGACGGGTCTTGCGCAATGCACCGAACTGGTGGAACAACTGCGTGGCCGCGCCGCCGCACGTCAGGTCGATGGTGCGCGCCTGGCGCTGCAGCACAACCTGGGACTTGGCGGTGCATGCGTGGTCACGCTGTACGAAAAAGTCTGAGAAAGGCCCGGACATGATCGACAGAAAATGGATCGGGCATGACTTCGGCAGCTCGGAGTTGACCATCGAGCGCGGACGTCTGCGCTTCTTCGCCAAGGCCACCGGCGAGACCAATCCGCTCTACAGCGATGTGGATGCAGCCCGCGCCGCAGGTTATGCCGACCTGCCCGTGCCGCCCACTTTTCTGTTCGCGGTGGAGCTGGATTCCGGCGCCATGTTCGGACGCCTCGACACCATGCAAGTGCCGCACGCCAAGGTGCTGCACGCGGAGCAGGGCTTCGAGTATTTCGCGCCCATCGTGGCGGGCGACACCGTCACCGCGCACTCACGGGTGCACGACATCCACGACAAGAAGAATGGTGCGCTCGAATTCATCGACATCCACACCCGCGTGACCAACCAGCGCGGCGAGCATGTGGCCAATCTGCGCTCGCTCACCGTGGTTCGCAACGCCTGACGCGAAAGCTGCCTCCACCATGAAAACGCTCCCCCACTACGACGCGCTGCAGATTGGCGACAAGCTGCCTGCGCTCGACATCCCTGCCGTCAACCGCCACATGCTCGCGCTGTTCGCCGGTGCCTCGGGTGACCACCACCCCATCCACATCGACACCGACTACGCCCGCAAGGCCGGCATGCCTGACGTGTTTGCGCACGGCATGCTGGGAATGGCCTGGCTGGCAAGGCTGCTCATCAGCTGGGCACCACAAGCGCAGTTGCGCAAGTTCGATGCGCGCTTTCAGGGCATCACGCATCTGGGCAACGCCATTCAGTGCCGTGGCGAGGTACTGGAAAAACTCACTGTGAACAACGAACGCTGCGTGCGCATTGCGCTGCACAGCGTCAATCAATTCGGGCAAAGCAAGATCACGGGCGAAGCCCTCATCGCGCTGCCCTGAATTCCGAATTCAGACAACAGACATACGCACACAACAAGGTGACAGACATGAATCGCAAATTGGAAGGCAAGGTGGCTCTGGTCACCGGTTCGGGCCGTGGCATTGGTCGCGCCATTGCACTCAAGCTCGCAAGCGAAGGTGCCAAGCTGGTCATCAACGATCTGGATGAAGCCCCGGCGCTCGAAACCGTGCAAGCCATCCGCGACGCGGGCGGCGAGGCGGTGGCCTGCGCGGGCAGCGTCACCGCACCCGATTTTGCCGAGCGCTTCATCGGCACGGCGATGCAGGCGTTCAACAGCATCGACATCATCATCAACAACGCGGGCTACACGTGGGACAGCGTGATCCAGAAGATGACCGACGAGCAGTGGTACGCCATTCTCGACTGCCATCTCACGGCACCATTCCGCATCCTGCGTGCCGCGCAACCGGCCATCCGCAACCTCTCCAAAACCGAGTTGGAAGCGGGCGTACGCAACGTGCGCAAGGTGGTCAACATCTCGTCCGTCGCGGGTCTCTTCGGCAACGCGGGGCAGACCAACTATTCCACCGCCAAGGCAGGCATCGTCGGCATGACGCAGACCCTTGCCAAGGAATGGGGGCGCATGAACGTCACCGTGAACTGCGTGGCGTTTGGTTTGATTTCCACACGTCTCACGGCGGGAGCAGCGGGATCATCGACCGCCAACATTGATGGCCGCGAGATCAAGGTGGGCGTCAACCCCGATCTGCTCGAAGCCATGGAGCGCACCATTCCGCTGGGCCGCGCAGGCACGCCGGAAGAAGCCGCCAACGCCGTGTATCTGCTGTGCATTCCCGAGTCGGACTACGTGAGCGGCCAGACGCTGCTGTGCTCCGGCGGCCTGACCGGCGTGTAAGCCACCTATCCAAGCCAATCAAGAACGAACGATCAAAGGAGACCTGCGATGCTGCCCTCACTGCTGCGCCAACCCTGGATGGATGACGACATCGAAGCCTTTCGCGAGCAAGTGCGCCGCTACATCGCGGGCGAACTCACGCCGCACCTGCCCGCATGGCGCGAGCAAGGCTACATCCCCCGCGAGGAATGGGCCAAGTTTGGCGAGATGGGTTTTCTGCTGCCGGAAATCCCCGAAGAATTCGGCGGCGCGGGCGTGAACATGGCCTACCAACTCGTCGTGCAGGACGAGTTCACCAAGGCCGAGATTCCCGCCATCACTGCTGTGCACAGCATCGCCACGCACTACATCCTCGACTACGGCACACCCGAACAAAAGCAGCGCTGGCTGCCCAAGCTCGTGAGCGGCGAAATGCTCGCAGGCATCGCCATGAGCGAGCCCGGCTGCGGCTCCGACCTGCAAGCCATCCGCACCAAAGCCACCCTCGATGGTGGCGACTACGTCATCAACGGTGCCAAGACCTTCATCACCAACGGCTTCACAGCCAACCTGCTGGTGGTGGCCCTGCGCACCGGCGAAGCGGGTAGCCGAGGCATCTCGCTGATCGTGCTGGAGACCGAGAACCTCAAGGGATTCAGCGTGGGCAAGCGTTTGGAAAAGCTCGGCCAACACGCCTCCGACACCGCAGAACTCGCGTTTGAAGACGTGCGCGTTTCCGCAGACAACCTGCTCGGCGGCACCGAAGGCCGCGGCTTCAAGCAACTCATGAGCCAACTGCCCTACGAACGCATGCTGATCGCCGTGCCCGCCGTGGCCGCCATCGAGCGCGCCGTGGAACTGACGGTGAAGTACACCAAGCAGCGCAAGGCCTTCGGCCAAACACTCTACGAGTTGCAGAACACCCGCTTCAAACTGGCCGAATGCGCCACCACCGCCCACATCGCCCGCAGCTTCGTGAACGACTGCGTGCAGCGCCTGCTCAACGGCCAACTCGACGACGGCGCCGCCTACATGGCCAAGTGGTGGTGCACGGAACAGCAATGCAAGGTGATCGACGAATGCCTGCAACTGTTTGGCGGCTACGGCTACGTGATGGAATACCCGATCGCGCGCATGTACGCCGACGCGCGTGTGCAGAAGATTTATGGCGGAGCCAATGAGATCATGAAGGAGCTGGTGGCGCGGGAGTTGGGGAAGTAGGCGGCACAGGTGCCCCTTGAGCACAAGGGCGACTCATATGGGCGGAGACAGCCACGGGAATGAAGCCATTAGTGACTCTTGATGTACCTGCGAAGCAGTGAGACACTTCAGCGATTCACACAACCATTCAAGAGTCGGAGGGGCCCACGAGTACCATGTGCTACAACATCCTCATAAGCACGACGACATCATCCGATCTAACGCAATTCAACACACCGTTGGTTGCGTTCTCAAAAGCTCCTCCAAACCAATCGGCTGCGTCACTGCTGCGGCATCCAAACCATTGGTTCCTTGGCTCCATTCACGGATGTAGCTGCGGATTTCGGCATCTGGATCCAGACAATGAGGATCTGGGATTCTCCGAACCGCAGGACTGGTGGCCGGAGGATCAAGAGGCCATTGATGCAACCCTCGAAATTCATGACATTTTCAGTACCCTCCTTGCGCAGGGCGAGCAACTGGACTGCGTTGACTGCTGGACTGAAAGCAATGAAATGGAGGCACGCTCAATTCACGGCGTCGCCGATATCAATCTAAGAGCGATACCAAGAGCCTGCTTTCGCTTTCTCGGAGGCAGGCATATGAGATTTTCGGAGTGAATCCAATACTCCCCAACTGCTTCCGAGCTTCACATTGATTGACGATTGGTGCTGTTTGGAGTGATGTGATAGAGCACGAGAGTTCGTCAACTGAAGGAACCCCTTTGCTCAACTACATTCAAGTCGGCAGCACGGTTCAACTCTTGAGTCTGCCTGACTGGTTGATCCACGACCTCCCGATAGACGAGCAAAGGGAAATGTTCACGTTCATCGGAAAGCAGGCCATCGTCGAGCAAATCGACAGCCATGGCTATGTCTGGATCGGGTTTGGCAGCGCCCAAGACTGCGGCGATACAGCGCATTGCAGTGGGCACTCGTTTGGCGTGCCCGCTTCATGTCTGCAACTCGTGTGAGTCCAAATGGCTAACGCGCCCCACACGTCTTGCACAACTGCAACGCCAACCGCTGCAGCGCCAGCCAGCCATCCTGCGGCCAGTCGGGTTGCTTCAAACCTTTGACGATGCCGTCCACGATGTGGGCGGATTGCAGCAGCCGTGACAGGGCGGCGTCGCCGACGCTGGGCAGCACGCGTTCGAACAGGCGTTCCTTCGGTCCCCAGACGCGGTTTTCGCGCAGGGCCATGGGCAGGGGTTTGCCTGCGTTCATGGCGTCTTTCACACGCTTCAAGGAGCGGATGTCTTCGGCCAGTGCCCAGTGCACCAGCACTTCAGCTTCACCTTCGGCTTGCAGGCCGTCCATCATGCGCTGCATGCGGGCGACGTTGCCGCTGAGCACGGCTTCGGAGAGTTTGAAGACGTCGTAGCGTGCGACGTTGAGCACGGCTTGCTCGACCTGCGACCAGGTGAGTTCGCCTTGCGGATAAAGCAGCGCGAGTTTCTGGATTTCCTGGTGTGCGGCGAGCAGGTTGCCTTCCACGCGGTCGGCAAAGAAGGTGAGCGTGCGCTGGCCTTCTTCGCCGGGCACGACGCGCTGACCTTGGTTGGCGAGGCGCTGTGCAATCCACTGCGGCAGTGCGCCGCGTTCGACGGGGTCGATCTGGATGCTGATGCCTGCGGAGTCCAGCGCACTGAACCATGCGCCGGTCTTGGTGGCCTTGTCCAGGCGCGGCAGCATCACGACGGTGAGGGTGCTGTCGCTGCCTGCGGCGTCCTGCGCGATCTGCTGCAGGGCCGCGCCGCCGTCCTTGCCGGGCTTGCCGCTGGGGATGCGGATTTCGATGACCTGCTTGTCGGCAAACAGCGAGAGCGAGCCACCCGCCGCGAGCACGCCGCTCCAGTCGAAATGCGCGCCCTGCGCAGTGAAGCTGTTGCGTTCGGTGTAGCCCGATTCACGCGCCACGGCGCGGATGGCATCCATGGCTTCCTGCTGCAGCAGTGGCTCGTCGCCATGCAGCACGTAGAGCGGTTTGACGCCTTTTTGCAGGTGTGCAGACAGCTGGTTCAAAGCGACTTGCATACATCAGTCCCGAGAAAGAAAAGACAGCTCACGCAGCGGAGCAAACCACGACACGATCAACCCCCACAACGCCAAGATGGCCCTTGAGACGCGACGCGCGGACTCAGACAGTACTTGGGTACGGCAAGGACGCGCAACAAAGTATCAAGGGCCATATTGGCGTCTCTCCAAGGGTAGCCCATCGAAGCCGTAAGGCTTCGTGAAGACAGAAGATCGGTCAACTTACCGGAATGAGCTTGACCTTGGCGAGGCGGCGCATGAGCTGCTGGACCAGATCGGTCTGCATGTTCTTGAACAGCATGGCCTCTTCGCCCTCTTTCGACAGCGCGATGGATTCGTTGTAGCTCACGTCGCGCTGTTGCAGCAACTCGGTGTTCGGCACGTATTCCTCGCCGTTCGGGCCGGTCAGCGAGAAGTGCATGCGCAGGCGCAGTTGCAACTCGCGGACCTGACCGGAGGCGTTCAGACCGACGACGATGCGGTCGCGGTTTTCGGAGAGGATGTTGCAGACCACTTCGGCCTGCGCGATGTCGGCCACGTCGGTGATCACCGTGACGTTGCCGCCAGCGCCCTTGAGGTTGCGCACCAGTTCGCGGGCGAGCTGCGAGCTGGGCGGTGCCTTCACGAAGATCGACTTGAACTGGAAATCAGGCGCGCCGCGCAGGCGAAAGCCACATGCCGAGAGAATCGGCATGGCAGCGAGCATGGTGAGAACGGTACGTTTTTGCATCATGTGGCCTGGCTTCTTTCCTGTTGAGCGCGCTGAGTGATCCAGCATCAAACGACCACGTTGACCAGACGACCCGGCACCACGATGATCTTCTTCGGGGCCTTGCCTTCGGCGAACTTCTGGTATTCCTCGTTCGCAAGCGCTGCCGCTTCGATCGTAGCCTTGTCGGCACCAGCCGCCACGACGATGGAGCCGCGCAGCTTGCCGTTCACTTGCAGCATGAGTTCGATCTCGTCCTGCACCAGTGCTTGCGGATCGACTTGGGGCCATGACGTGTCGAGCAGATCGCCCTGTGCCTTGGCATAACCCAGCTCGCTCCACAGCGCGTGGCCGAGGTGAGGCGTTGCGGGGTACAGCGCGCGCACCAGAATGCCGAAGCATTCGACTGCGGCTTCGCGGCCGCCTTCGGAATCAAGCGCCTTGAAGTCTTCGAGCGCGTTGATCATCTTCATCGCGCCGGAGACCACAGTGTTGTACTGCATGCGCTGGTAGTCGTAATCCACCTGCTTGAGCACGGTGTGAATTTCCAGACGCAGCGCCTTGGCTTCCTTGCTGAACGTGACACCCGCCACGCCGTTCTTGCCTGTGGCCTTGGCGCGTGCAGCGTCAAACTCGGGAGCCGACAACTTGGCACCGAAGTTGTACACGCGGCGCAGGAAACGGTAGCTGCCTTCGACGGCGAACTCGTTCCACTCCAGCGTGAGTTCCGGTGGCGCGGTGAACATGGTGTACAGACGTGCGGTGTCCGCGCCGTACTTCTCGATCAGGTCCTGCGGATCAACACCGTTGTTCTTCGACTTGGACATGGTGGTCATCTCGTAGTCGAGCTTCGAGCCGTCGGCCTTCAGCGTGCCACCGATCACCACGTCGTTCTCATTCTTGATGACGTCGACGTCCTTTTCCCAGTAGTAGACCTTTGCGCCGCTCTCGGCCTTCTGCGAGAACGCGCCGCGCAGCACCATGCCCTGCGTGAGCAGCTTGGTGAAGGGCTCGTCGATCTTCACGAGGCCCATGTCGCGCATCACCTTGGTCCAGAAACGGGCGTACAGCAGGTGAAGAATCGCGTGTTCGATACCGCCGATGTACTGGTCCATCGGCATCCAGTATTCAGCGCCGTCGGCCACCATCTTCTCGCGGTTCTTCGCGTCGCAATAGCGCATGAAGTACCACGAGCTGTCCACGAAGGTGTCCATCGTGTCGGTCTCGCGGCGAGCGGGCTTGCCGCAGCAGGGGCAGACCACGCCAGCGTGGAAGGCTTCGCTCTTGACGAGCGGGTTGCCGGAGCCATCGGGCACGAGGTCTTGCGGCAGCACCACGGGCAAGTCTTTTTCAGGCACTGGCTGTGCGCCGCAGTCTTCGCAGTGGATGATCGGGATCGGCGTGCCCCAGTAGCGCTGGCGGCTGATACCCCAGTCGCGCAGACGCCATGTGGTCTTGAGTTCGCCAAGGCCCTTGGATTCGAGCAGCTTGGCAACTGCAGCGACCGCGTCCTTGTGGCTCAGGCCGTTGAACTCGCCAGAGTGGATGGTGACGCCGCGTTCCTTGTCGCCATACCAGTCGTGCCATTGTGTGGCGTCGTAGGTTTCGCCTTCGACGGCCACCACTTGCTGGATCGGCAGTTGGTACTTGAGCGCAAACGCGAAGTCGCGCTCGTCATGCGCGGGCACGCCCATCACGGCACCGTCGCCGTAGCTCATGAGCACGTAATTGCCCACCCACACATCGACCTGCTTGCCGGTGATGGGGTGCGTGACGGTCAGGCCCGTGGGCAGACCTTCTTTTTCCTTGACGGCAAGTTCGGCCTCGGTCGTGCCGCCCTTCTTGCATTCTTCGATGAAGGCTGCGAGTTGGGGGTTGGTGGCCGCGGCGTGCGTGGCGAGCGGATGCTCAGGTGCCACGGCGCAGAAGGTCACGCCCATGATGGTGTCGGCGCGCGTGGTGAAGACGTACATCTTGCCGTCTTGAATGAGCTGGCCGTCAGTACCCTTGATGTCGTGCGTGAACGCAAAGCGCACGCCTGCGGACTTGCCGATCCAGTTTTCCTGCATCAGGCGCACCTTGTCGGGCCAGCCGGTCAGCGTGGCCTTGGGGTTGCCGATCTGCACGTGGTCGAGCAGCTCTTGCGCGTATTGGGTGATGGCGAGGTAGTAGCCGGGAATCTCGCGCTTTTCCACCAGCGCGCCGGTACGCCAGCCACGGCCGTCGATCACCTGTTCGTTGGCGAGCACGGTCTGGTCCACCGGGTCCCAGTTCACGACCTGGGTCTTGCGGTAGGCGACGCCGGTTTCCAGCATCTTGAGGAACAGCCACTGGTTCCACTTGTAGTAGTCCGGATCGCAGGTGGCGACTTCGCGGCTCCAGTCGATGGCCAGACCCATGGCCTGCATCTGGCCCTTCATGTAGGCGATGTTTTCGTAGGTCCACTTGGCAGGCGGCACCTTGTTCTTCAAGGCGGCGTTTTCAGCGGGCAGACCGAAGGCGTCCCAGCCCATCGGCATCAAGACGTTGAAGCCCTTCATGCGCAACTGGCGCGTGAGCATGTCGTTGATGGTGTAGTTGCGCACGTGGCCCATGTGCAGCTTGCCGCTGGGGTACGGCAGCATGGAGCAGGCGTAGAACTTCTGCTTGCCCGCGTCTTCGGTCACGCGATAGGCATCGTTGGCGGTCCAGTGGCTTTGCGCTGCGCGCTCCACTTCGGAGTGGTTGTACTTGTCTTGCATGGGAACTCGAAAATTGGAATGAATGCGGCCGCCACACCCAACGCGATCAAACCAGCCTTCAGGAAGCGAACTTGAAGCGCTCCTGCAGGCAACCGGGGTCAATGCGAGCCGAATGGTCGAAGATTGTAGGCGTTTGTCCCGATCCCCGATTCGGAGGGGCTGTGCGCGCCTGGGTAAGCCGCCCTGTAAGCATGGGGTTTGCACCCCGTGAGAAAATAACCGTCTATTTCGGCATTCATGCCCATCCGGCATGACGCTGATGCTCTCAAGTTTGACGACTTGCGGGCGCTTTGCGGGCCTCGCAGCGGCCAGTTTGCTCTTGCTGCCCGCCCTCTTGCCGACAACCCGATCACCCATTTGCCGCCCGTCCTGCGCCCCTCGCGCGGGCCGCCGCATTGTCCTCTCGTGAAAACCTACCTCCAAGAACTCTACGTCGCCATTCAACATCTCGACCCCTGGATGCAGACCGCCATCGGCCTGTGCGGGCTTTCAGTGCTGGCCTATGTGCTGCGCTTCATCGCCCGCACCATTTTGTTGAAGATCGTGCCGCGTCTGGCGCAGAACCTGCCTGCGGGCTGGTTGCTGACCTCGCTGCGCGAGCGCGTGCTCCGGCGGCTGTCGCAGGTCGTGCCGTCGCTGGTGTTTCAGGTGGGCGTCTTCGCCGTGCCGCACCTGGGCAAGACGCTCACCAACATCATCCACAACGTGGCCGTGGCCTGCACCGTGCTGGCCGTGGGGCGCGTGGTGATGGCCGTGCTCGACTCCATCGAGGAGCACAACCGCGAGGCGATTCTGCAGGCCAGCCAGACGCGCTCGATCAAAAGCTATGTGCAGCTCGGCCAACTGCTCACCATGATCGTCATGGGCATCATCATGATCGGCGCGCTGATCGACCGCTCGCCGCTGATCCTGCTGTCCGGCCTGGGCGCGATGTCGGCGGTGCTGATGCTGGTGTTCAAGGACACGATTCTGTCGTTCACCGCCGGTGTGCAGCTTGCGGGCAACGACATGCTGCATGTGGGCGACTGGCTGCAGATGGACCAGGTCGGCGCGGACGGCATGGTCGTGGACATGGCGCTGAACACGGTGAAGATCCGCAACTGGGACAACACCATCACCACCATTCCCACCTGGCGGCTGATGAGCGAGAGCTTCAAGAACTGGCGCGGCATGTCCGAGTCGGGCGGTCGCCGCATCAAGCGCAGCATCCTGATCGACAACGCCACCGTGCGCTTTCTCTCGGATTCGGAAGTGCAGGAGCTTTCGCACATCGCGCTGCTCAAGCCCTATCTGGACAGCAAGACGCGCGAGATCGACCACTTCAACGACGACTTCGCCCAGAAGGCCCCCGACATGGCACACGAAGTGGTGAACCTGCGCAAGCTCACCAATCTGGGCACCTTCCGCGCCTACGTGAACGCTTATCTGAAAGCCCATCCGCGCCTGCGCCAGGACATGCTGATGATGGCCCGCATGATGGAGAGCACCACCAACGGCACGCCACTGGAGATCTACGCCTTCACCTCGACCACTGCGCTGCAGGAGTACGAGATGATCCAGGGCGACATCTTCGACCACCTGATGGCCATCCTGCCGGAGTTCGGCCTGCACGCGTTCCAGAACCCGTCGGGCAACGACGTGAAGGTGGGCCTGCGACAGAACGAGGTGGGAGTGCTATCGCTGTAATTCACCAGGCCACGAGCAGCCTCACGGCCTGCTGGCGGCCGGTGCTGCGGCGTCAGCAGCAGCGGCTGCAGCCTCCTCCGACGCTGCGTCGATGGGTTCGCCGTCTTCGTTGGTGCCGATCCAAGGCGAGGCCTTTTTCGGCAGCGCACGCGGCACGGGAATCGGCTTTCCGTCCTTGTCGGCCAATCCGACCAGCAGCGCGCGACCATCGGGCAGCACGCGGAAATCGCCGAACTTCGCGCGCTCGAACACCACGCCGGTCCCTTCGGGGAAGAAATAGGCATCGGTCACCAGCACCCACTGTCCTTTGAGTTGCTTGAGCGGCAGAATGATCTCGCCCGCCCCCACCTTCTCGCCATCGGCCAGCAGCCCCAGCACTTTGGCCTCGCCCTTGACCCCGAGCGATGCGCGCACGCGGGCCACGGGCAACAGCGTCTCTTTGAGCCCTTGCTGCACTTGGGGCGGCAGATCGAAACGCAGCGCCATGTAGTCGCCCTGCATCAGCGAGCGCGGGTCCACAGGAACCAGTTTCACAAGCACCGGCTGGCCGTTGGCGATCACCTGCTCCTTGCCGCGCACATCCCAGTTCACCAGACCGAAGATCAGCAGCGCACCCGCAATCAGGCACACCAGACGAACGCGCGACCAGGCGGCGATGTGCATGCCTTGATCGCCACCATCCGCCGCTTGACGACCCGCAAGAGCACGCTGCAGATACAGCCCCGCGAGCAGCACCGCGCCCATGACCGCCAAGCCCAGCCCCTTCTGCGCGAGCGTCCAGTCGAGGCTGTAATAGAACATCGACAGCGCCCACAACGCCGCCAGACCGCACAGCACCGCAATGCGCCAGCGCGCGCCGATCAGCGCGCCAGCAGCGATCAATGCGATCACGCCCAGCGACGGACTGAACCACGCCGCCACCGCCAGCAGCACGCCCACGCCGAGCACGGTGCGCAGCGTCTGGCGTGTGGCCATGTCGGCCTTTTTCCAATGCACGAACAACAGGCCTGTGGCCACCAGCACCAGCAGCGATGTCCAGGTGCGACCGATGCCGATGAGAAGACGCACGTTGTCCGGATCCATGTCGCTCGAACGTCGCACTCCGAAGAACGAGTACATGATCCCGTAGCCCCAGCCGCCGCCAGCAAAGCCCCAGACCGACATGAAGAGCAGGCCCACGGCAGCACTGTCGGCAAATGCGGACCAGCCCGCCAGCACCGGTCTGCGCGCCACGTTCTGCAGCAGTTCGGGCTCCTTGCGCAGCCACACCAGCCAGGCAGCGGCCAGCACCACACCCACCCCATGTGTCAGTTGAAGCAGCGCCACATCGTCGACGAGCTGGCTCAGGCACACATAGAGCGCCACCGCGAACACCAAGCCCATGATGCGCTTGATCCACTGCGCATGCGCAATCGACGCGCCCACCAGCTGCAGCAGCGCGATCAGCCCGGAGAAGATCAGAACTTCCCGATCCTCGCCGCGCAGATCGTGCGACAGCCGGATCATGAACAGGCCGCAGAACAGCCCCCAAAGCACCAGTGCGAGACAGGTCACGAACACGCCGCGATTGCGCCGCATCAGCAAGCCCGAAACGACGAGGCCGATCAGGCTGAAGACATAGGAGGCCGGGTTGCGAAACCAGAAGTTCGAATCGACCAGCGCCACCAGAAACGCGCCCGCCGTGATTGCGCAGACAAACGCGCCAATCAGCGCCAGCACGATCACGAAGATGCTCGGCTCTTCGTCAGCGCTGGCCGAGGGCGCATCGCCCTGCACCAAGCCGAGTTGCTGCGCGCGCGGCCACCAAGAAGGTTGGGATGAGAAGAAGTTCATTGCGCATCTCCCTTGGCTGCGCTGGATTGCGCACGCAGTTGGCGCTGCACGGCGAGCAGACCCGTGACGGTGCCGCCAAGACAGGCCAGTGTGGCGATCGTGAACAGGAACAGCGAACCCACGGAATCACCCGAATCGAACAGCGCGCGCGCCACCAGCGACAGCACCCAGACATTCGCCGCGAGCGTGGCAAGGCACAGGCTAGCGAAATCCTGCAGCCGCCCCTGATACGACACGAACATCGCCGCGCCGATCAGCAAGCCACTCAGCGGATAGGCCAGGCCGCTGCTCTCGCGCACGAACAGATCGATCACACCCACCGTCGTCCACGCCCCTAGCGCCATGGCGAGCGCCACACGGTGCGACCACCACGCCATGCCGTTGCGATGGCGCGTCCACGGCACCAGCGACACCAGCCACGGAACCAGTGCAAGCGCCAGCCACAGCAGCATGTAGACCGCCTGCTGCGTGACCATCGCGCGCCCACGGAACAGCAAGTCCCACAGATCCATGTGCCCATACCACATGCCAATGGCTGTCGCCACGATGCCCACCCACACCAGCCAGAGCACATCGCTGCGCGCCAGCAGCGTCCACAGCAGCGCCAGCGCCGCCCAGGTGGCGAACAGCTGCCACGCATCCGCGCCCGTCTGGTAGGTCTGCCCAATGAACGCAAGCAGCCCGCCGAGCGCAAGCGTGGCGCATAGCAGCGCGGCAATGCGCCCGCGCCGCCAGACCAGCGACGCCACGATGCTCGCGAGCAAAGCACCCTCGATCAGCATGAGCTTGAACATGCGCGTCTGATCCTGCCAGTTGGCGGCGATCCAGAAGATCAGCCCGCTGGCCAGCAGCAGGGCCGCCACCAGGAGCAGCCCCCAATGCAGATGGCGCGCGAGCGAACGCGGCTCGCCGGGCGAGGTCGCCACGCGGTGCAGTTGCGCCAAGGTTTGCGCATCGTGCGGCGATTGCGCCGCGACCCGGTACAAGGCTTCATCCATGGCAACTCTCCCCGTTTTGGCTGGAGCCGCCGCGGCTCCAAGACTGTTGTGCAAGCATGCAATCTTTCCCTGCAAAAGGACACGGAACGAATGTAGTGGCTGGGCGCAAGGCACGCGGTGCCTGCGCTTGGCGGTGTCACGAAACGACACGCTGAGTATCAACGAACGATACGCGAATGGTGCGCGAAGGCTGGCAGGCTATGGTTTTTCGACCACAGGCTTGGCGGCAGACTTGGTAACCGGCTTGGTGACGGGCTCGGTCACGAACGCGATGCGGTGCAGCCCGGCCTTGTTCAGTTCGCCCATGAGCTCGACCACGCGGCCGTAGGGCACGGTGGTGTCGGCACGCAATTGCACTTCGGAATCGACGCGCTGCGACGCGATCTGCCGCAAACGGTCGCCGAGCGCTTGCGGCTCCAGCGCGTCGTCGTTCAGGTAGATTTTTCCGGCCGCGTCGATGGCGACGGTCACCGGCTTTTCAACCGCCGCGCCGGGCTGCGCGCCATCGGTGCGCGGCAGGTCAAGGCGAATCGCGCTGGCCAGCAGCGGCGCGGTGAGGATGAAGATCACCACCAGCACCAGCATCACATCCACCAGCGGCGTGACGTTGATGTCGCTCATCGGCTTGGATTCCTGCGAGCGCTCAAGCCGACCGAATGCCATCGTGCGTGCTCCGGCTCACTCGCCCATCGGGCTAGTTCGTGTGTCCGCAGAGTCGCCAGCCAGCAACTCGCGCAGGTCGTGCGCAAAGCCTTCGAGGTCGGCTTCGACGTTGCCCAGAATGCGTCCGTAGACGTTGTAGGCCAGCACAGCGGGAATCGCCACAGCCAGACCGGCGGCTGTCATGATCAGCGCCTCGCCCACCGGACCGGCGACGCGTTCGATGGTGAGCTGCCCCGCGCTCGCCATGCCGGTGAGCGCGTGATAAATGCCCCAGACCGTGCCCAGCAGACCGACGAACGGAGCGGTCGAGCCCACCGTCGCCAGCAGCACCTGACCGAACTTGAGACGCGCAATCGACTGGTGCAAGGCATTGCGCAGCACGCGCGTGAGCTGTTGGGCGCGACTGCCCTGACCTGCCAGCGTGTCGGCGGAATGATTCGATGCCGCAAGCGCCGCATCCACCATGGGACGCACAAGATTCTCGCGGTCCCATTGCTGGAGTTGTTCACTGGCGGCGGCTAGCGTGGGGGCCTGCCAGACAGCGGACGTGCTGCGCGGCACGTCCACGTGGGCGCGGCGCATGAGCCACGCCTTCCAGAAAATGATGACCCAGCTTGCCACCGACATCAGCAGCAGCAACGCCGCCGTGATCTGCGTGACGGCATCGCCTTGTCGCAACCATGTGAGTCCGTTCATGTTGCGCGCCGGGTTGGGTGTCAGTCCTTGAGATTCAGCACGTCGAACATGTCGAACATGCCACTCTTCTTGTCCGCAAGGTAGCCCACGGCGCGCAGACTGCCGCGCACATAACCGGCGCGGCTCGACGACTTGTGCGAGATCTCGATGCGCTCGCCTTCCGAGGCGAACATCACCGTGTGGTCACCCACGATGTCGCCCGCGCGAATGGTGGCAAAGCCGATCGTGCCGTCCTTGCGCGCACCGGTGTAACCGTAGCGTTCGTAGACCGCGCGGTCGGCCAGCTTGGTGCCCTGCGCTTCGGCGATCACTTCGCCCATCTTGAGCGCCGTGCCCGAAGGCGCGTCCACCTTGTGCTTGTGGTGCGCTTCGAGGATTTCGATGTCGTAGCCCTCGTTCATCGCCTTGGCCGCCAGTTCGAGCAGCTTGAGCGTGACGTTCACCCCCACGCTCATGTTGGGCGCGAACACGATGGAAATCTTCTTGCCACCTTCGGCAATGCGTGCCTTCTCTTCATCGCTGAAACCCGTCGTGCCAATCACCAGTTGCACACCTAGCTCTTCGCAAATCGCCAGATGGTTGAGCGTGCCTTCGGGACGGGTGAAGTCGATCAGCACATCCGCGTTCTTCAGACCCGCACGCACATCAGCGGTGATCTGCACGCCGCTCGCGTGGCCCAGAAAAGCCGTCGCGTCGATGCCGACAGCCGGGCTGCTCGGCACATCCAGCGCGCCAGCGAGCACGCAGTCGCTGCTCTGACGAATGGCTTCGATCAGCATGCGGCCCATGCGGCCGGACGCACCAGCCACGGCAACGCGGCGGGGAGTGGATGAAGTGGAAGAAGGAGCGGTCATCTCTTCGGTCTATCTGTTCATTCAGCCCCGTTGGCAGTCCACCGACTCGCGCTGCATGCACGAGCCGCAAACAAACCACCGGGAGATTCTTGTTGTGGTTGTCGTGAATTACTTCTGTGCTTCCAGCGGCGGATAGCTCGCTGGCAGCGGTGCCGATGTCGCGGCGTTGCCTGCATCGGAAGCGGTGGGCGCATCGGGCTTGGCCGGGAAACGCTTGAGCTGGTCTGGCGTCGCTTCCAGGTTCGGCACCTTGTTCTTGGACGCCTTGGATGCGAGCGAGGACACGAATTCGGCCTCGGTCGGCATCTCGTCACCCTCGAAGCGATCGAGCACATCGTCCTTGAAGAACACGGTCAGCTTGCGCGTCTGCTGCTCGATGTTGGGGCGTTTGAGCGTGAAGATGTATTCCCAGCGGTCGCTGTGGAAAATCGGCATGACCAGCGGCGTGCCCAGAATTTCCTTGACCTGCTGACGGCCCATGCCCGGCTTGAGCGCGTCGACCTGCTCCTTGGAAATGAAATTTCCTTGCACAACATCAATCTTGTATGGTGTGATGGCACTCGCAATGCGACGGCTTGAGCTGTCGATGCTTCCGCAGGCAACCAGCCCGACACTCAGCAAAATGATCGCGCCACAACGGACGCCGTAACGGGCGGGAGCAAACATGGTTAAAGCCATAGGGATATGATCGGTCCATTGTAGCGGCTGGAATCCCCCGGGCCTTAACGCGCCTTAGGCAAACGAAAGACCTTGTCATGACGAATATCGACGAACTGAAAAGCACCGGCCTCAAAGCGACGCTTCCCCGACTGAAGATTCTGGACATCTTCCAGAAAGGTCAGCAGCGCCACATGACGGCTGAAGACGTTTTCCGCGTACTGCTGGAAGAACGTTCCGACATCGGCCTTGCAACCGTTTACCGCGTTCTCACGCAGTTCGAGCAAGCCGGCATTCTGCTGCGCAGCAACTTCGAAAGCGGCAAGGCCGTGTACGAACTCAACGAAGGCCAACACCATGACCACTTTGTGTGCACGGGTTGCGGCAAGGTCGAGGAGTTCTACGATGCCGAAATCGAAAAGCGCCAGAACCTGATCGCCAAACAGAAGGGCTGGATGATCCAGGATCACTCGATGTCGCTGTACGGTCAATGTGCCGATTGCGCCAAGCGCGGCACCGGACGCTGAAGCAGTTCCGCTCCCAACAAAAAAGCGAAGACCCTTGCGGGTGCTTCGCTTTTTTCATTTCCGACTCTGACGCCGGAGTCGAAACCGGCGTCGATCAGGGCTGGATGCCACTCGCCATGGCGCGGCGGTGGCGCTCGACGAATTCCTGATAGGTGTCGATGCCGCGCAGTTGCAAGATCGTGTTGCGCACGGCGGCTTCGACCAGCACGGCGATGTTTCGACCGGCCACCACCTGGATCACCACCTTCAGCACCGGCACGCCCAGCACGTCCTGCGTGAGTGGCTGGTAGGGCATGCGTTCGTAGTCGCGCTCCAGCGTTTCCTTGCGCACGAGGTGCACGATGAGCTTCAGGCGCATCTTGCGGCGCACGGCCGCCTCGCCAAAGATGGCGCGGATGTCGAGCAGGCCGATGCCACGCACTTCGAGCAGGTTCTGCAGCAGATCGGGGCACTTGCCTTCGATGGTGGTCTGGTTGATGCGGTAGAGGTCGACCGCGTCGTCGGCCACGAGACCGTTGCCGCGCGAGATCAGTTCAAGGCCGAGTTCGCTCTTGCCCAGACCCGATTCGCCGGTGATCAGCACGCCCAGCCCCAGAATGTCCATGAACACGCCGTGCAGCGTCGTGCGGGTCGCGAAGTGTTTGGACAGGTAGGCGCGCACCACGTCGATCACGAAGGCGGATGACTCGTGGGTGGCGAACAGCGGAATTTGCGCGCGTTCGCACAGGGAGATCAGGGCATCCGGCGCGGTCTGGTCGTCGGCCATGATCAGCACCGGCGGCTCCAGCGTGAGAATGCGGGCGACGCGGCGCTTGCAGTCGTCCTCGGTGCCGTTGGTCAGGTATCTGATTTCGCGCTCGCCCAGCACCTGGGCACGAAACGGGTGGATGTAGTTGAGATAACCCACCAGATCGGCGCCCGAGCGGGCGGCTCGCACGGCCTCTTCGTCGAAGCGACGTGCGGAGGCGCCAAGGCCTGCCACCCAGACCAGCTTCAGGGAGCTGCGAAACTCTTCAAAAAGAACATCGGCGCTGACGAGATTGGGCTTCACAGAATTCCTGACCAGAAAGAAAGGGAATCATGCGCCTGTCAGACCGCCGGAATCCGCCGACCGGCTGCGGTCGGGGAACTGGATCAGGCTGCCTGAGCGGAGCGCCAGTCAGCAATCATGCCATGCAATTGGGCCGCGTCCGTGCAGGACTTGATGCGCTCGCGCAAGGCGCTGTCGCTGAGCAGCTCGGCGATTTCGGAGAGGATTTCCAGATGCTTCTGCGTGGCCGCTTCGGGCACGAGCAGGAAGATCAGCAGGGACACGGGTTGCTCATCAGGCGCATCGAAGCCGATGGGGTGCGCCAGTTGAAACACCGCAGCCATGGGCGACTTCAGGCCCTTGATGCGGCCATGCGGAATGGCTACGCCGTGCCCCAAGCCAGTGGAGCCAAGGCGCTCGCGTGCAAAGAGACTGTCGGTGATCAGTGCACGGGACAAACCGTGCTGACTCTCAAACAGCAGACCCGCCTCTTCAAAAGCGCGTTTCTTGCTGGTGGCGTCAACACCAACCAGCACTTGGGCTGGAGGCAGTATGGATGCAAGGCGATTCATGGTGGCAATTATGCGCGTCCAGCGTAAACCCTTAAAGGGCTTACTATAAGCAACAAAAAACCGCCTTGGAAGGCGGTTGCGTATCCAACCCTCAAAACTGTGGATTGCAGGCGCGACAGATGAAAGGCTTGCATTATGTATCAGTCGCGCCGAATACGTCGGATTCGGGTCGTTTATGCCGCCGCTGCGGCAACTGCCGATTGAGCCGTCGCCCGGCGAAGGGCTGGCTGGTGGTCCTGAAGACGCTGTTTGTACTTCATCACCTTGCGGTCGAGCTTGTCGATCAGCTCATCGACCGCCGCATACAGGTCGAAATGGGCACTTTCTGCAAATAGATCGCTGCCTTTCACACGTACGTTGCATTCCGCTCGCTGCCGTTTGTCTTTTTCTTTCTGTTTTTCGACAGTGAGCAGCACTTTGACATCGACTACCTGATCGAAGTGACGCGTGATGCGTTCCAGCTTGGAAGTCACGTAGCTGCGCAACGCGGGGGTCACATCCAGGTGATGTCCGCTAATCGTCAAGTTCATAAAACGTCTCCTGTGACGCAGGGTTTGAACAATGCCCGCTCCCTGTCAATCAGGGGGCGGACGGCCGAACTTGAATGCACTCAATCTGGGTTTCACTATGCTCGCGGCGATGGGGAAAATCAACGCCTGACCTGCCGCTGCGCCGGGGTTAGCTGTTACAGATGCCAAGCTGAAAAAAAACAGTCACAATGCGAAGTTATTCGGGAAGCCCCGTACGGGATCACCCTCTCGCGAGTCTGCCGCCATCCGCCATTTGGTCGCTGTTGAAAGCGGCGCAGGCGTAAAATCACCTCTCACGTCCCGCCTCAACCTGATTCGTTGGCCCCGCGTGCCTTCGATCAATGATCTGCTCCGGCGGGATTTCTTTTTTGTGTTTGTCCGATAACCGCAATGACTCAGCCAAGCTCTTCCGCTCTGCATACCTCCGCCCTGACCTCGCTGCCGCTGCTGGCTCGCGGCAAGGTGCGCGACAACTATGCAGTGGGTGACGACCGCATCCTGATGGTGGCCTCCGATCGTCTGTCCGCGTTCGACGTGATCATGGGCGAGCCCATCCCCGGCAAGGGCGAGCTGCTGACCCAGATGGCCCTGTTTTGGTTCGACAAGCTGCAAGGCATCGTCCCCAACCACCTGACCGGCGAAGCGCCCGAAAGCGTGGTCACGCCCGCCGAAGTGCCTCAGGTCGTCGGTCGCTCGATGCTGGTCAAGCGCCTGAAGCCGATTCCGGTCGAGGCCGTGGTGCGTGGCTATCTGGCCGGCAGCGGCTGGAAGGAATACCAGGAATCGCGTTCGGTCTGCGGCGTTCCGCTGCCCGAAGGCCTGACCAACGCGGCCAAGCTGCCCCAGTCGATCTACACCCCTGCCGCCAAGGCTGCAGCCGGTGAGCACGACGAGAACATCACCTTCGAGCAGACCGTGGAAATCGTCGGCGAAGAGCTCGCCAAGCGCATCCGTGACGTGAGCATCGAGCTGTACGAAAAGGCCGCCGCCATCGCGCTGACCAAGGGCATGATCATTGCTGACACCAAGTTCGAATTCGGCCTGACGCCCGAAGGCGAGCTGGTGCTGATGGACGAAGTGCTGACCCCCGACAGCTCGCGCTACTGGCCCGTCGAAGGCTACGAAGAAGCCCTCAAGACCGGCGCGAACCCGCCGAGCTATGACAAGCAGTTCGTGCGCGACTGGCTCGAAGCCGTGCGCATCAACGGCAAGGCATGGGACAAGACCGCTCCCGCACCTCGCCTGCCGCGCGACGTGGTCGAGAAGACCGCCGCCAAGTACCGCGAAGCGCTGGAACGCCTGACCGCCTGATTCGGCTCGGCCGCGTCACTCGCAAAAAAGCCTCCTGGGTTTCTGGTCCGGCGGCTTTTTGCATTCCGCACCAGCGGGTTTCATCACTGCGGAGAATTCTCCGGCTCGTAGGGCTCGAAGGCCGCCTCGCCCGCCTCGTCCGCACGAAAACGCAGAAACGGTTTGCCGTCCTGATCGCGCAGCACCAGTTCTTTGCCACGCTGCATGAAGCCGCTGGCCTGCATCAGCGCGCTCAGAAAGACCGCCTCGTCCTTGCCGCCTTCCAGGCACAGCCGGATCGAGGTGGTGTTGAGCTTGAGCCGCAAGCGCGCGCCCTGAATCTCGTAGCTGCCCAGAAATCGATTGCAGCCGCCCGAGCCCGAAAACTCGCCCTGCGCCATGCCCTCGGGCAGACCACTGCGTGAAGGGTGGAACAGAATGAACGGCGGCGCAGCGCCCTTTTCAGGCTCGGAGACGGTGCTCGTCGGCTCCTCGCCCACGCTCACCAGTCGCCAGTGCGTCTGCGTGAAGGCAATGCCCGCACGCACCGTGGCATAGGTTCGCGGATAGGGTTCGAGGATAACGTCGGTGCGGTGAAACGCCGGGTCCGCCATCACCGGATGCGAGCCCGGCGAGTAGAACAGCAACTGGTTGTAGAGCGACACCTGCGCCTGCACCACGTACTTGCCGTTGCGCTTGAGGTCGCTCGTCTCGAAGGGAATGTTCAGATCGAACGGAGCCTGCCCTGCGGGCTCGATGCGCTGACGGGCCAGCGCCACGGGCGGCTCGTTCTCGTTGGTCACGTCCATCAGCGCGGCCTCAAAGACAGCGTCCGGCGGAATGTAGATGCGCGTCTTCGAGAACGCCCGCCCGGTGATGCGGGCGTCGGGCCTGGGCACATTCGCGCACCCGCCGAGCAGCGCCAGTCCGCCCCACAGAATGCTGCGGCGAGCGACTCCTGCCGACGATGCGCAGCGCCCGTTGTTCACGACTCGCCCTGCGCGCTCAGCTGAGCACGACGCTGGAGAGACGGCGGCGATAGGTCGCCACGGTCGGGTCTTCGGGAGGAATCTGGCCATCGGCGACCTTGACCTTGGGCGGCTCGATCAGCTCGAGGATCGCGATGTACAGCTTGCGCGCGGCGTCTTCGTTCCAGGTCTTGTCGCGCATGAGGATGTCGAGCAACTCGTCCATGGCGTCGGTCCACTTTTGTTCGGCGACCAGCTTGCGGGCGCGGCCGAAGCGGGTATCGAAGTCGCGCTTGTTGGCGGCGATCTTCGCGTCGAATTCGGCGATCGGGCCGCTTTGCGCGGAGAAGTCCAGCGCATCCATCCAGGCCTTGAGTGCGCTGAGTTTGCGCGAGGTGGCTGCCTTGGCGATCACCGGAGCGAACGCCACCTTGGCGTCGTCTTCGCGGCCCAGTTGCAGCAGCAGCTTGACGTAGTCGTAGCGCGCATCGTCGTTCGCTGGATCGGTCACCACCGCGTGCTGATAGCGTTCGAGCGCGGATTCGGCATCTTCCTCGGCCAGCGCATCGTCGGCAGCAGCCACGTCTTCTTCAGCGGCGACTTCGTCGGCTGGCGGCAGGTGCTTGTCGAGGAACTGCTTGACCTGACCTTCGCTTTGCGCGCCCATGAAGCCGTCCACCGGCTGGCCGTTCTTCATCAAAATGCAGGTGGGAATGCTGCGGATACCGAAGGCGCCAGCCAGTTCCTGCTGCTGGTCGGAATCGATCTTCACGAGCTTGAAACGACCTGCGTATTCGACCTCGACCTTCTCCAGAATCGGGCCCAGCGTCTTGCACGGGCCGCACCACGGCGCCCAGAAATCCACCAGAACGGGGGTTTGCATCGACGCGGCGATGACTTCGGCTTCAAAATTCTCTACGGTGACATCAATCATGGCAAAACCCGGTGACGTGGATGGTGGAAGCGGTACAGATGGGGTTATCGGGAGAATTCACAAGCGATCCGACGCTTGGGCTCCCGCCCCTCGGCAAACCGCCATTCTCCAGCATATTCACGAGACAAAGAGAACACCGGCCAGCCGCCGGACTTTGCGCTTGACCGCGCTATTCCCCAGCTCATTTCACGCGACCCGTCCACAAAAAGTAAAATCGTGGGTTCCACCCCAGCGGGGCAGCCACCGGGCCGCCCCTCGCACCTACCAAAATGAACTCCATCCAAATCGGCGTGGTGATGGGCTCCAGCAGCGACTGGGAGACCATGCAGCACGCAGTTGCCATCCTCGAACAATTCGGCATCGCCCATGAGGCGCAAGTGGTTTCGGCCCATCGCATGCCCGACGACATGTTCCGCTACGCGGAAGCCGCTGCCGACCGTGGCCTCAAGGCCATCATCGCGGGGGCGGGCGGCGCTGCCCACCTGCCGGGCATGATCGCCGCCAAGACCACCGTGCCGGTGCTCGGCGTGCCCGTCGCCAGCCGCCACCTGCAAGGCGTGGATTCGCTGCACTCCATCGTGCAGATGCCCAAGGGCGTGCCGGTTGCCACCTTCGCCATCGGCACTGCCGGTGCGGCCAACGCGGCGCTGTTCGCCGTGGCCCTGCTGGCCAACGAAGATCCGGCCCTGCGCAAGAAGCTCGAAGCCTTCCGCGTCGAGCAGACCAACGCCGCGCGCGCCATGACCCTGCCTCCGGTGTCCGCATGAGCACCCAGAATGATTCCGCAGTGATCCTGCCCGGCGCCACCCTCGGTGTGCTGGGCGGCGGCCAACTTGGCCGCATGTTCGCGCAGACCGCGCAGGCCATGGGCTACTTCACCGCCGTGCTGGACAAGGACGCGACCAGCCCCGCCGGTCTGGTCAGCCACCACCACATCCGCACGGGTTACGAAGATCCACAAGGTTTGGCTGAACTCGCCAAGCTCTGCGCAGCCGTCACCACCGAATTCGAGAACGTGCCCGCCGGTTCGCTGAACAAGCTGGCCGAGTCGCTGCCCGTGTCGCCCGCCGGATCGTCCGTTGCGATCGCGCAGGACCGCGCTGCGGAAAAGGCGCATTTCGTGAAATGCGGCGTGCCCTGCGCGCCCTATGCCGTGATCGAAACGCCCGCGCAACTGGCCGCCGTCAACGACGCGCTGCTGCCCGGCATTCTGAAAACCGCCCGCATGGGCTACGACGGCAAGGGCCAGGTCCGCGTGAAGACGCGCGAAGAGCTCAACACCGCCTGGGAGCAACTGGGCCGCGTGGCCTGCGTGCTCGAAAAAATGCTGCCGCTGGCGCACGAATGCTCCGTCATCGTCGCCCGTGGTCGCGATGGCAGCATCGTCAACCTGCCGGTGCAGCGCAATCTGCACCGCGAAGGCATTCTGGCCGTCACCGAAGTCTACGCAGGCAACCTGCCCGCGACGACCGTGGAAAAGGCCATCGCCGCCGCCAAGTCGGTTGCCATCGGTCTCGACTACGTCGGCGTGCTGTGCGTGGAATTCTTCGTGCTGACCGACGGCATGCTGGTCGTCAACGAAATCGCCCCGCGTCCGCACAACAGCGGCCATTACAGCCAGAACGCCTGCGATGTGTCGCAGTTCGAGCTGCAGGTGCGCTGCATGACCAATCTGCCGCTCACGCAACCGCGTCAGCACAGCCCGTCGATCATGCTGAATCTGCTGGGCGATCTGTGGTTCAAGGATTCCACCGAAGCCAAGACGCCCGCCTGGGATCAGGTGCTGGCTCTGCCGGGTGCGACGCTGCACCTCTACGGCAAGCACGACGCCAAGCGCGCGCGCAAGATGGGTCACCTGAACATCACCGGTGCCACACCCGAGGCCGTGCGTGAGATTGCGCTCAAAGCCGCTGCCATCCTTGGCATCGAGCCGTTCTGAAAGCGGGCAGCACGTCATGATTCTGGACGGAAGTCAGCCCGACGCGGTGCAAAAGGCCGCCGAGGCGCTCGCACGCGGTGATCTGCTGGGCATGCCGACGGAGACGGTCTATGGTCTGGCAGCCGATGCCGACGATGACGCCGCCGTGGCGCAGATTTTTGCCGCCAAGGGCCGACCGACCAACCATCCGTTGATCGTGCATGTGGCCGACGCCGACAGCATTCGGCGCTACGCCAAGGAAGTGCCGGTCTTCGCCCAGAAGCTGATCGACGCCTTCTGGCCCGGTCCGCTCACCGTGATCCTGCCGCGCCTGCCGCAAGCCGCCAAGGCCTCGACCGGCGGACAGGACAGCGTGGGCCTGCGTTGCCCTTCGCACCCCGTCGCGCATAACCTGCTGCTGGCCTGCCAGACGCTCGACAAGCCCGTGTGGGGCGTGGCCGCGCCCAGCGCCAACAAGTTCGGCCGCGTGAGCCCGACGACCGCAGCGCATGTGGCCTCGGAGTTCGGCGACGATCTGCTGGTGCTCGATGGCGGCGCGTGCGAGGTCGGCATCGAATCGACCATCGTGGACTGCACACGCGGCACGCCCGTGCTGCTGCGCCCCGGCGCAATCACGCGCGACGACATCGAGCGCGCCTGCGGCATTCGCCCGCTGTCCAAGGAAGAGATGCCGGAGCACACGCCGCGCGCTTCGGGCACGCTGCTCGCGCACTACGCGCCCAGCGCCACCGTGCGACTGATGAGCGCCAAGCAGATCCAGACCGCGCTCGAAATCATGGGCAAGGATACCGCGAACATCGCGGTGTACTCTCGCACGCGCATGCTCACACCCGCCAGGGGACTGGTGCTGCGCCGCATGCCCGACGATGCACATGAAGCAAGCAAGGAGCTGTTTGCCGCGCTGCGTGACTTCGATACCGCCGAGGTCAAACTCATCTGGGTGGAGTTGCCACCAGAATCCGAAGATTGGGAAGGTGTCCGCGACCGACTGCAACGCGCAGCGGCCGCATGACATCCAGAGCACCCCCTACAGTTTGTAGCGGATGCTCGCCCATGGTTTACATGCACTAGTTACACTCACGCCATCGTTTTGGAGATTTTTATGGCAGCAAATTGGATGCGTCGCACACTTGTGGCAGCGGCCTGCGCCTCGGCAGCCCTGCTCACCGCTTGCGGCTCCAGCAGTGTGGAATCGGCAATCAGCCCCGACCGCTTCGTGATTTTTGGCGACGGCCTCGCAGATCAGGGTCAGCTCGGCACCTCGTATTCCGTGAATGATGGCAGCATCAACAACTGGACCGCCCAGTTCGCATCGCGCTACGACGTGAAGACCACTGCCTCGTCCAAGGGCGGCACCAACTACGCCTACGGCAACGCCCGCATCTCCGCGACGCCCGATGTGGTTGGCAACGCCAACACGCCGACCGTCGTCAAGCAGGTCGACACCTTCCTCGCCAGCAACAAGATCACCAACGACGACATTTTCGTGGTGAGCGCTGGCGTGAGCGATGTGATCGCCAACACCAACGCCTTCCTCAACGGCACGATCACCGAAGAGCAGTTGAAAGCCAACGTGGTGCAAGCCGGTGCCGATCTGGCTGTGCAGGTGCGTCGCCTGAACAGCGCTGGCGCCAAGCACATCGTCGTGACGGGCACCTATGACCTGAGCCGCTCGCCATGGGCCAAGGCCATCAACAAGGAAGCTCTGCTCAGCTCGCTCAGCATCGCGCTGAACAACAAGCTCAAGATCGACCTGACCGACAACCTCACCGGCAAGCAGGTCATGTACATCGACGTGGCCTACGAGGTGAACCTGTTCGAAGGCAGCCCAGGCAGCTTCGGCTTCACCAACAGCGACAAGCCTGTCTGCAACTCGGTGGACACCGGCGCAGGCATTGGCATCGGCACCAACGAGATCAACTCCGCACTGTGCACCACCAGCACCGTGAACGACGTGAACTACAACCGCTACGTGTTCGCCGACAAGATCTACCTGAGCCCCGAGGCCAACCGCCGTCTGGGCGACTACGCGCGCGACATCATCATCAATCAGTGGTGATCTGACGTTCCACCCGCAGTCATTGCGACCACGGGCGGCAATCGGTGCAAAACCGGTTGCCGCCCGTTTTCATTTCCGGCGTCACTATTGCTGCTGCGCGCAGAAACAAAAAAGCCGACCCCGAGGGGTCGACCGCTGAACACCTTGGAGGTTTTCGTTCAGAACTTGTAACCGATGTCGAAGGACACGACGTCGGGATTGAGCTTCACCGAGATGCTCTGACCTGTGGACAAGTGCGCCTTGGTCTTCAGGAACGACTTGTAGTACGAAGCGTTCACGAACCAGCGCTCGTTGATGTTGTAGACAAAGCCGATCTGCGGCGTCAGAGCGAACTTGTTGTCCATCTTGGCCGTGGTCGGGTTGTTCGGCGAGCCGCCGGTCAGGCCGGTCAGCGTGGCGGTCGTGCGGTTCTTGAAGAACTTGGCGTAGGTCACCCCCAGACCGACGTACGGACGGAAGGCCGAGTTCGCTTCGAGGAAACGGTACTGCACGAACAGCGTCGCTGGCAGCACCTTGACCTGACCGAGCTGACCCGTGCCAGCGATCGCACCATCACCATAGAACTTGTGCTTGAACGGCAGAGCCAGCGGCAAGTCCAGAGAGATGTTGTCCGTCAGCATGTAGTTCACGCCACCCGACACCTGGGTCGCGTCGCCCACCGAGATCGTGGTGCCCGGAAAGCTCGGCGCGGAAAGGTTGCCGCTCGTCACGTCCGGCATGATGCGCGTGACACCGGCACGCGCGCTGAACGTGCCCGCGACTTGCGCCTGCGCCGCTGCACATGCTGCCAATACCATCACGGCAGCACTGGCCTTGAGGAAGGTTTTCATGAATTTGCCTCCTGAGTTCGATATCTGGTCAGATCAATACCAACCGGCTTGCGACAGCGAGCGCGAGGCCAGCTGGCTCATCAGTTGTTGGCCGTATGGCGTGGGGTGGAAGGCATCGGCAAAACCGTAGCTGCGCCACCAGTCCGCACCACCGGTTGCACCTGTGGGTGGTGTCTTCGCAGACAACGATGCTGCCGTGCAGGTGGAGAAGGTGTAGGTCGGCAGACCGGATGCATCCTGACCCGTAGGCGAGCAGACGGGGTCGGTCACGTTCTGGTAGGAGTACTGCGCCGGATTGGCGGCCTGGTCCTTGAACGAGTCATAGAAGTCCACCAGTGCCAGACGCGAATCGGTGCCGAGGCTGGTCTTCAGCTGCGTGTTGAAGGTCTGCACCCAGGTGTCGAACAGCGTGTTCAGCTGAGCGGCTGCCGCAGCGCCTTGCGTCGCGGTGACCTTCTTGAGCACCATCTGGAACTTTGGCGTCAGCGTCACGCCGGGCATGTTCAGCACGGCCACGCGGGTTGCGCCCTTGTCGAAGGTGTTGGTCTTGATGTTCTTGGAGAAATAGACCGCCAGCGCCTGCATGTAGGCAGCGCCTGCCTTGGGCATGCCAGCCGCACCTTGCGCCGCCAGCGCCTGCACGGTCGCCGCGTCGAGCATCGTGCCCAGCAGTGCGAAGAAGCTCTTGCCGCCATCGGTCGAGGCCGCCAGATAGGCACCGAACAGGTCAGCCGCATCGTTGCCGCCGCCATCGATCAGCACCAGCTCATCCGATGCATAGGCCGTGGCGCCTGCATCTGTGATCTGCTTGGTGATGGAGTGCGGATCCTGCGGGTTGGTGTAGTTGTTGATGCGACCACCGGCCACTGCGTAGTTGCTGCAGTTGGCAACAGTCGAATAGGCAGTCTCGCTGGTTGCACGGTAGTGCGAGCACAGTTCGACGCCATAGCGATTGGCCACATGCTCGACCCACATCCAGGAAGCGCCCTTGGGGTCCTTGGGATTGCCGGCATTCTGCACAGTGGCCTTGATGCCGAATGTGCCGGTGTCCGACAGGCTGTCGCCCATCACCCGAACCTTTGTGACCTTCTCGGCCGGTGTGGTGCTTCCGCCCCCACCGCCACAGGCGACCAATGCCACAGCGGCAGCTGCCGCGGCAACCCAATGCAAACGCATGCGTGCTTTCATTTACAGTGCTCCTTCATTGAATCGAACGACCGTTCGTTTTTTTCAAAATGATAGTGATGATCAGCAAATGCTCATATGTGGGTAAACACTGAATTCCCGCCGAAACAACGTATTCGATCAACATTTGGAGACAGATGTACGTCAAATGCCGGGAAAACGATAGGCGAAAAAAAGCAATGCCCTCCGCATTGGAGGGCATTGGTTGAGGTGGGTCACGAGGGTTTCGCCTGATTTGGCGTTACGTTCAGCGACGCAGCGTTGCCTTTGCGCCAGCAGCCCCGGAATGGGCCGCGACGGTCGAGGAAAAGGCTGGCGCATCCTGCGCGGCCCAGTCGATCAAGGCATGCAGCGCGGGGCGGGCGTTCGGTGCCAGCGGGTGGTTGATCATGCCCACCAGCACATAGCGCTTGCCGCTGTTGGAATTGACCACCCCCGCGAGCGCCGTGACGTCGCGCAAGGTGCCGGTTTTCAGGTGCGCCATGCCCTTGGCGCTTGCGGTGTTCACGCGGCGCAGCGTGCCATCCACGCCGACGATGGGCAGCGACGACAGCAGCTCCGGCATCTGTGGTGAAGCCCAGGCCGTCTGCAACATGCCCGAAAGCGCACGCGCCGTGACGCGCTCTTCGCGACTCAGGCCCGCGCCGTTTTCCCAGACCGGCGATGTGAGTTGCGGCCAGCGGCTGCGCCACCAGTTGCCGATGGCCTGCTTGCCGGAATCCCACGAGCCGCGCCCCGTGGCCTGCAGCCCCAGCGTGAGGAACAGTTGCTGCGTCATCACGTTGTTGCTGTATTTGTTGATGTCCCGAATCACCTCGGCCAGCGACAGCGACTTGTTCACGAACACCGGCTTGAGTCCCGCTGGCACCTTGCCGTCGCGCACCGATCCTGTGACCTTGCCACCCAGCTCGCGCCACATGCCTTCGATGGCACGTGCGGCATAGCCGTCCGGATCGGCGGGCGCAATCGCCCATTCGCGCTCGCCGCAGGAGGGCGGGAAATTCCCCAGAAAGCTGACGCGTCCCGGCTCGCTCAACTCGGCCTTGAGCGCCGCTTGCCAGTCTCCGCACGCCGTCGCCGCAGGTGCCAGCGGAACGGACGCCGGCAGTTGCATGCTGCCCATCGGCGGCTCGTAGCTGATGCGCGCCACGCCCGCTGCGGCGTCGGGCACAAAGCGCATGTTCATGGCCTTGAAGTTGATGAGCAACGCATCCGGCGCGACGTTGTAGGGACGCCAGGGCTCGCCATCGAACTTGGACGCATCGCGCGTGGCGATGTCGAAGGCCGAGCGATCGAGCACGATGTCGCCCACGATCACCGTCACGCCCATGCTGCGCAGGCGGCGCATGGTGAGCCACAGGCGCTCCAGCACCAGTTGCGGATCGCCGTTGCCTTGAATGTAGACATTGCCGCGCAGCGCGCCGTCCTGCGGCTGAGCGTCCATGTAGACCGGCGTTTCCCACTGGAAGGCCGGGCCGAGCAGGTCAAGCGCCGCATAGGTCGTGACCAGCTTCATCACCGAGGCCGGATTGGCGGGCTCGTCGGCGCGATAGGCCAGCTTGGTTGTGCCCTTGGCAGGCGAATCCAGCTCGACGACCATGGCCGACAGCGCCTCGCGCGGCACCTTGGCGCGCTGCAGGGCCGCCTCGACGGCGGGCGGCAAGGACTGTTGTTGTGGAGTGACGGATGACGTGGCCGAGGAGGCGGGGCTGGCAGTGGTCTGGGCCGAAACGGGAACAAGCCATCCCGTCAACAGGGCGCAGGCAAGAACGGAGACGGCAGGGAATTTCAAGGACATCCTTCAAGTCTATGATTTATCGGGCTTTTCGGCCAACAATGCTGGCAAACCCCCACGGATATTGCCACCGGACGATAATTGCGGATGGCCCTTTCGTTCTGTGAAGCGCCCTTTCTCCGCTCCCTCCCCCGCACAATGAATCTCCTCGCGCTAGACACCAGCACCGATACGCTTTCCGTTGCCGTTCAAAAAGGCGATGGAGCTGTTCTGGAGCGCAGCGCGCCCGGCGGTGCCCAGTCGTCCGCCGCGCTGATTCCGCTGATCCGCGAGTTGATGGCGAGTGCCGGTTTTTCGTTCGACGATCTGGACCTGATCGTCTTCGGGCGCGGCCCTGGCTCGTTCACCGGCCTGCGCACCGCCTGCTCGGTCTCGCAAGGCTTGGCCTTTGGTGCGCGCAAGGGCAAGGGCGTGCCGGTCCTGCCCGTGGATTCGCTTCTCGCCGTGGCCGAAACCGCTCGCGTGCAGCATGGAGTGACGCAGGTTCACGCGGTGCTCGATGCGCGCATGGACGAAGTCTATGCTGCTGCTTACACATGGGATGCAGCGGCTGGCCGCTGGAGCCACCTCGATGATTTCAACCTGCTTGCGCCGCAGGATCTGGTGGTCGAAGCCGATTTCACCGTGGCCGGGAATGCCCAGGCCGCCTATGGCGAGCGCTTGGCACCGCAATCACCGCATGTGCATGCCCTGCCCATGGCCAGCGCCATGCTGCGGCTCACGCCCGCGCTGCTCGCCCAAGGCCTGGCCGTGCCTGCAAGCGAAGCCCTGCCGCTCTATATCCGCGACAAGGTGGCCCAGACCACGGCCGAGCGCGAAGAGGCCAAGCGGCGGCTGGCGCAGGCGGCGACGAACCCATGAGTGCTTGGTCAGGCGGCTGGCTGTTGGTACATTCCTGACTGCCCGGCAACGCGCAAACATCGGAAGATTCCATGCATTCCGTTCGGCCTACACTCTCACTCCAACACATGAGCGCCCATCTCCATTCACCACTGCAGGACGCGGACGATCCGCACTTCGAGCTGTTGACCCTGTCGCGGCTGGAGGCGCTGCTGGAGGTGGAGCAAAGCGCGTATTCCCACCCTTGGTCGCGCGGCAACTTCATCGACGCCATGTCCTCGGGCTACCAGATCCAGGTGCTGCTGCGCGGCGATGAACTGCTCGGCTATTTTGTGGCCATGCAAGGCGTGGACGAAGTGCATCTGCTGAACATCACCGTCGCCCCGGCTTTTCAGCGCCAGGGATTGGCGCATCTGCTGCTCCAGGCGCTGGTGCTCTGGTCGCGTTCGCAGAATGCGCAATGGCTGTGGCTGGAAGTGCGGGTGAGCAACACCCGCGCCCGCGAAATCTATGAAAAATTCGGCTTCCGCCGCGTGGGCGAGCGCAAGCGCTACTACCCTGCCGAAATGGGCGAACGCGAAGACGCCGTCGTCATGAGCATCCAACTATGAGCCTCCAACTGGACGCACGCCAACGTGCCATGCTGCAGGAGATGGGCATCACGCTCTGGCAACCTGCGCCCAAGCCTGTGGCGGCCCCCGTCGCCCAAGCCCGCCCTATCCCTGTGGTTGCGCGCGTCACTGCTGGCGACACCGCCGTGATGGACGCACCCGTCATCGAGCGCGACAGCGCACCGCAAGCAAGGCAGCAACCACGCCCACCCGTTCAGCGCCCTGCCGCTCCGGTCACGGCACCAGTCGCCCAAGTGGACGAATCCGCATCGGCCGCCACCGCGAGCCTGCGTGCACCGCAGCCGCTGTACCCTCAAGCCGACGCGGCAAAGACACCCAAGGAACTCGGCTCCGGCTGGCTGGTGGTCTTCGAGACCGCCACTCCCGACGAGCCCTTCGGCGGCGACTCCGGCAAGCTGCTCGACAACATGCTGCGCGCCATGCGCTTGCACCTGCACCCGCGCACCTTTGCCTGCGTGCTGGAACGCTCCGCGCCCGGTCAGGACATCAACACCGAAGCCATCAACGCCGCACTCGCGCAGACCCTGGCCGAGCTGCAACCCGCGATGGTGCTGATTCTCGGCCTCGGCGCAGCCCGCGCCACGCTGGGCAATCGCGAGCCGCTGGGTCGCCTGCGCGCCGCACAGCATCAACTGGTCAATGGCACGCCCGCCATCGTCAGCTACGACCCCGCCTACCTGCTGCGCGCCCCCGACGCCAAGGCCTCCGCCTGGGCCGATTTGTGCCGCGCGCTGGCCGTGGTCCGCAAAGCCGCCGACGCCTGATTGGCACCGAGCGAATGCCATAATCCGCCATTCGCTCATCTGTTGTTCTTTTTTGGAGACTGCTCCGTGGAAACCTACCCTAGTTGGTAGCTTTCAACTCCCGGCGTGCCGAGGGTTGAAAGCGTCAGACCTACCTGCCATCAGCCCCTCGCCCTTGCACAACCAAATTTCGGGAACGCCGAGCCATGCTCAACATCTTCACGCTCGCCAACGGCCGTCTGGTCCAGGAAGAAATCGAATCGCTGGAAGAACTCAAGCGCTTTCAGCCCATCTGGGTGGATCTGGAATCGCCCACCGTTGAAGAAAAGCGCTGGGTCAAACAGCACTACGGCCTGTCGATTCCCGAAGACGCGACCGACGACGACCTTGAAGAATCCGCCCGCTTCTACGAAGAAGACAACGGCGAACTCCACATCCGCAGCGACTTTCTGGTCGACATCGACGACGACCCGCGCGCCGTGCGCGTCGCCTTCATCCTGAACCTGGTCAACGACTCGCTCAAGAGCAAGGGCGTGCTGTTCTCGATCCACGACGACGACGTGCCCGTCTTCCGCCTCGTGCGCCTGCGCGCCCGCCGCGCACCGGGCCTGATCGAAGACGCCAAGGAAGTGCTGCTCAAACTGTTCGACGCCGACGCCGAATACTCCGCCGACACGCTCGAAGGCATCTACGACGAACTGAAACTCGTCAGCACCCAGGTGCTGGCTGGCGACGTGACCGACGCCAAAGCCAGCGAAGTCCTGGCCGCCATCGCCCGCCAGGAAGATCTGAACGGCCGCATCCGCCGCAACATGCTCGACACCCGCCGCGCGGTGAGCTTCATGATGCGCTCCAAGATGCTCAACGCCGAACAGTTCGAAGACGCCCGCCAGATCCTGCGCGACATCGAATCGCTGGACAGCCACACGGCCTTCCTGTTCGACAAGATCAACTTCCTGATGGACGCCACGGTCGGTTTCATCAACATCAACCAGAACAAGATCATCAAGATCTTCTCGGTCGCCAGCGTCGCCCTGCTGCCCCCCACCCTGATCGCCAGCGTGTACGGGATGAACTTCAAGTTCATGCCTGAGTTGGAGTGGCAGTATGGCTACGGCTTTGGGCTTGGGTTGATGGTCTGCAGTGCTGTGATTCCTATGCTTTACTTCCGCAAGCGCGGATGGCTCAAGTAGGTTTTTTGCTTGGGCTTGCTGGCTGGAGTTTGCCGCTGCGGGTGGCTTGCCGGGTGTTCGCCCCGGCGGGCGAGTAACTTTTTGCTGCGCCAAAAAGTCACCAAAAATCGCTTTTCAATACCCGCGGCAGAACTCACTTTGCGACTTCGTCGCGCCGTTCGGACAACCGCCGCGAGTCAGCGTTTTCATAAGAGGTACGTCACGGCACTTCGCGTTGCTCGTGCTGCTTCTCGCGACATCGCGAGATGCCTATGCGCAAGCCGCGCGACGAATTGAACTCTCGCGCTAAAACGTCGATTTTTTCCGTCGCGATACTCGCGCTTCCGCTGCTGCACCGCAGAGTGCAGCAGCGCCCTCCCCAGCTTTTGATCTGACTCACGATAGTTGCCCGAACGGAGCGCCTACGGCGCAAAGTGAGTTCTATCGTGTGACCCCGAATTCAAAGCGCTTTTTGGTGACTTTTTGGCGCAAGCAAAAAGTTACTCGCCCGCCGGGGCGAACTCCCGGCCTCCGTAAGCAACCACCCAGCAGAGGCAAAAAAATCAAACAGACTTCAAAAACGCATTAACCACATGATCCGCATACCGACTAGCCACAGTCTCCACAAACTGCAAAAAGTCCAGATGCGCCCCATCATCCGCCCGATCAGAAATCGTCCGCACAGCAGCAAACGCAATACCGAAATCCGCGCAGACCTGGGCGACGGCAGCCCCCTCCATCTCCACAGCCAACACAGCATGCCCCGCCGACTCCAAAGCCAAACGCAGTGAATCCGACTCCTGAGCCGTGCTCACAAACCGATCCCCACTCACGATGAGCCCCGCATGCACCTGCGGACGGTGCTGTGCCTCCATGCCGAGCGAGGCCCAGTCGATCTGGTGGCTGTCGCGCTCGACGGTTTCGCGTGTGGCGGCGAGCAATTGCTCCGTCAAAGCGGCATCGCAGGCCATGCGGATCTGTGGATAACCGGGCACGAGCCAGCGCTCGACGATCGGTGACGCATCCATGTCGTGCTGCAGATAGTCGCGTGCGACGACCACGTCGCCCACCTTCACGTTCGCGCCAATGCCACCGGCCACGCCTGTGAACACGATGCGAGTTGCGCCGAACTTCTCAGCCAGCACGGTGGCGGTGGTGGCGGCGGCCACTTTGCCGATGCCCGACAGCGCAATCACCACCTGATGCCCATGCAGCGTGCCACGCCAGAACGTGCGTCCGGCGTGGATGATCTTTTCGGGGTTCTGCAGTGCGTGGACGAGGCTGCCTTGCTCTTGTGGCAAGGCGCTCAAGATGGCGATGGTCGTTGACAAGGCTGGGTTCTCCGGCAAACAAAGCCGGAGATTATCAGCGGTCGGGCCTATGGGCCTGCCTACTACTTCTTGTCCCGCAGCTCGCGACGCAGAATCTTGCCGACCGGGGTCTTGGGCAGGGATTCGCGGAACTCGATGACTCTGGGGCGCTTGTAGCCGGTGAGGTTGTTCTGGCAGAACTCCTTGACCTGCGCTTCCGTCAGGCTCTGGTCCTTCTTCACGATCACCAGTTTCACCGCTTCGCCAGTCTTTTCGTCGGGCACGCCGACGACCGCGCATTCGAGCACGCCGGGCATCATCGCGATCACTTCCTCAACCTCGTTCGGGTAGACGTTGAAGCCGCTGACCAGCACCATGTCCTTCTTGCGATCGACAATCTTGAAGTAGCCGCGATCATCGATGATGCCGATGTCGCCGGTCTTGAAGTAGCCGTCCTCAGTCATGACCTTGGCGGTTTCGTCCGGGCGCTGCCAGTAACCGGCCATGACCTGCGGGCCCTTGATGGCGATCTCGCCGGGCGTGCCCAGAAGAATCACGTCGCGGCCTTCGTCATCGACCAGCTTCATGTAGGTGCTCGGAATCGGCACGCCGATGGTGCCCGAGAATTCCTTGGACGTGACCGGGTTGCAGCTCGCCGACGGGCTGGTTTCGGACAGGCCGTAGCCCTCGACGATCGGGCAGCCGGTCTTCTCCAGCCACAGCTTGGCGACCGCCCCCTGCACCGCCATGCCACCGCCGACCGAACACTTGAGGTTCTTCCAGTTGACGGTGTTGAAGTCGGGATGATTGGCCAGTCCATTGAACAGCGTGTTCACCGCCGGGAAGCTGTGGAAGGTCTGCTTGGACAGCTCCTTGAGCACACCCGGCAGATCGCGCGGATTGGGAATCAGAATGCTTTTACCGCCCGTGCGCATGGACAGCATCATGTTCACCGTGAAAGCGAAGATGTGATAGAGCGGCAGCGCGCAGATGTTGGTCGGCTGCTCGCCCTGCGGCACCTTGCTCATCACGGGCGCGTTCCAGGCTTCGGACTGCAGCACGTTGGCGATGATGTTCCGGTGCAGCAGCACCGCGCCCTTCGACACCCCCGTCGTGCCGCCGGTGTACTGCAGCAGCGCGATGTCTTCCGGATGGATCTCCGGCTTGCTGAACGACGCCTTCGCACCGCGCGCCAGCGCATCGTTGAAGCGCACGGCACCCGGCAGCGAGAACTGCGGCACCAGCTTCTTCACGTTGCGCACAACGTAATTGATGATCATGCCCTTGAGGAACCCCATGCGGTCGCCCATGGTGGCCAGCACCACATGCTTGACCGGCGTGCTCGCCATGCAGGCCTGCAGCGTGGCCGCAAAGTTCTCCACAATGATGATTGCCTTCGAGCCCGAGTCCTTGAGCTGATGCTCCAACTCGCGCGGCGTGTACAGCGGGTTGACGTTCACCACCACGAACCCCGCACGCAGAATGGCCGCCACCGCGACGGGATACTGCGGCACATTCGGCATCATGATCGCGACGCGATCGCCCTTCACCAACCCCAGCGACTGCAGATAGGCAGCCAACTGGCGGCTCTCCTCGTCCGTCTGCGCATAGGAGATCTCCTTGCCCATGAAGCTGTACGCCGAGCGGTCGGCGTAGTCTCTGAATGCCTGCTCCATGAGCTCGACCAGCGATTCGTACTGCGTCGGGTCGATATCGGATGGCACGCCCGGCGGATAAGCGCTGAGCCAGGGACGATCTGTCATGCTGGGGTCTCCTGATTTTTCGAAGTCTGATGCAAAGAAAATTTGTAAATCCCGGGCATTGTCGGGTGCGCCGAACGATTTCGGAGTCTGGAATACCCTAGAGAAACACAAATTTCTGCACGATCGTTCGTTTTTGTCATGCCCGCAACACCAATGCGACCAATTCCCATCCAGCGAGCACAGCCCAAGCAGGCACGAGCAACGCGAAGTGCCGAACCCCACCTCTTCCAAACTGACTTCCGGCGGTTGTTCGAGCGGAGCGCCTACGGCGCGCAGTCGAGTTCTGCCGGATGACTTCCAAGCGCGTTTTTGGTGACTTTTTGCGCGCAAGCAAAAAGTTACTGCCCAGCCGGGGGCAGTCCCGGCCTCCACCCTCAAACAAACAACAAAACAAAAAAGCCGCGCAGCGCTCAAAAACAAGCACCGCACGGCCTTCAAAGGCAAGAGCAACCGTTACTCAATCGCCTTGCCGATGTCTTCAACCACCTTCTTGGCATCGCCAAACACCATCATCGTCTTGTCCATGTAGAACAACTCGTTGTCCAGCCCCGCGTAACCCGCAGCCATCGACCGCTTGTTCACGATCACCGTCTTGGCCTTGTAGGCTTCCAGAATCGGCATGCCGTAGATGGGACTGCCCTTTGTGTGCGCAGCAGGATTCACCACGTCATTCGCGCCCAGGATGATCGCCACATCGGCCTGCCCGAACTCGCCGTTGATGTCCTCCATCTCGAACACCTGGTCGTAAGGCACTTCGGCCTCGGCCAGCAGCACGTTCATGTGGCCGGGCATGCGACCGGCGACCGGGTGGATCGCGTACTTCACATTGATGCCCTTTTCGGTCAGCTTGGCGGCCAGTTCCTTGACCGCGTGCTGGGCACGGGCGACGGCCAAGCCGTAGCCGGGAACGATCACCACGGACTCCGCCTGGCTCAGCACGAAGGCTGCGTCGTCGGCGCTGCCGCTCTTGACCGAGCGCTGCACGGCATCGCCCGTGGCAGCGGCTGTCGCATCGCCACCGAAGCCGCCCAGAATCACGTTGAAGAACGAGCGGTTCATGGCCTTGCACATGATGTAGCTGAGGATCGCGCCCGAGCTGCCGACCAGCGAGCCGGCGATGATCAGCATGCTGTTGTTCAGCGAGAAGCCGATGCCCGCAGCCGCCCAGCCGGAGTAGCTGTTGAGCATGGACACCACCACCGGCATGTCCGCGCCGCCGATCGGGATGATGATCAGCACGCCGAGCACGAAGGCCAGCCCGATCAGCAACCACATGTCGATGCGCGCTTCGCTGATGGTGTAGCCGACGATGAAGAACACCATCGCCAGTGCGAGCACCAGATTCAGGATGTGCTGGCCCTTGAATTGCACAGGAGCGCCCTGGAACAGGCGGAACTTGTACTTGCCCGAGAGCTTGCCGAAGGCGATGACCGAGCCGCTGAAGGTGATGGCACCGATGGCTGCGCCCAGCGCCAGTTCCAGACGGTTGCCGTGCGGAATCGGCGAGTTGTGGCCGGTGATGCCGAAGGCCCAGGGCTCGACCGCCGCCGCAATCGCGATGAACACGGCCGCGAGGCCGATCATGCTGTGCATGAAGGCGACCAGCTCGGGCATCTTGGTCATCTCGACGCGGTTGGCCATGAAGGCACCGATGCCGCCGCCGACAACCAGCCCGCCGAGCACGTAGACCAGCCCCTGCGCGTTCTGACCGGCAAGCTGGTAGATCAGCGCAGCGGTGGTGACCACGGCGATCGCCATGCCGACCATGCCGAAGACATTGCCGCGAATGGACGTGGTGGGATGGGAAAGACCCTTCAGGGCCTGGATGAAGCAGATGCTCGCGATGAGGTACAGCAGCGTGACGAGGTTCATGCTCATGTCAGGCCTCCTTCTTCGCATCGGAAGCCGGAGCGGCCTTGCGCTCCTTCTTCTTGAACATCTCGAGCATCCGGCGGGTCACCAGAAACCCGCCGAACACGTTCACCGCAGCCAGCGCCACGGCGAGCACGCCCATGGTCTTGCCGAGGGTGGTCTCGGTGAGCGCGGCCGCGAGCATCGCGCCCACGATCACGATCGCCGAGATCGCGTTGGTCACCGCCATGAGCGGCGTGTGCAGCGCGGGCGTGACGGTCCAGACGACGTGGTAGCCCACATAGATGGCCAGCACGAAAATGATCAGATTGATCAGGGTGGGGGAAACGGCATCCATGAGCGTTCTCCTTGATTCTTATGTCAGGTGCTCCTCACACCATCTGCGGGTCCGCGCGCCCTCTGTTTCTTGTGGCGCGAACCCTGCATCCGGTCATTGAGGCAGCGGTACAGGAAATGGCGGTACGACGAATCGGCCATCCAGCATGGCAACACTGTTCTTGGCGGCTTGCACGAATTGGTCGAGCCATTCCTGCGCGGGCTTTCCCGCAGAGAGGAACTGGTCTGTGCCCACGGTTTTTGGCCGCAGCAGACGCATGTCGACAAGTGCTTCCACCAGCAGGTAGCCGCCTTCCGCAGTCGCGTACCGGTAGGACACGTGCGAATAAGGCGCAAGTGGTTCAGCTTTGTTTTGCTTGGCCCACTTTTCCAGCGCTGGACGATTTTTCGTCAGGAACTCTTCGTTGTCCGCGCGTCGCTTGAAGCGCAGACAGTCAATGCGCACGGGACTGCCCTTTGCGTAATCCTCGACCTGCACGCCGCGTTGTTCGGGGCAGGTGTGGGACCACAAAGTGGTGTCGCGAGGGTTGTTGGTGGCGTTCGTCTGCACCACGATCACGGCCAGCGTTTCGCCCTGAGGGCCGCGCAGGCCAACGGCCTGAGAACGCATGGGCAGATCGTGAGAGACGTCATCCGGCATCACGTTGAAGAGTGCGTTCGTGCCCTGGTCGATATGTTCCCAGTCGCCGGGGGGCAACTGCAGCTCGGCGCGACCGACCTTCACCAGATTGGGCTCCAGCGGCGCGCAGGCAGACAGAAACATCGCGGATGCCGCAACGGCAGCCACAGCCAGCGCAGAGCGTGTGCGCACAGAAATCTTCAACATGAAAAAACCAAATCCTTGCTATCCCGAACAGGTGGCAAGCATCAGCCTCACTTGCGTGTGACGGCCCCTTCGTGGGCCACCAGACAGGCGACCACGATGTCGTCCTCCCGGTTGATGTGCAGCTTGCCTTCCTTGTCGATGATGAGTTTGAGAAAGTCCAGAACGTTGCGAGCGTACAGTGCCGACGCGTCCGCCGCGACGAGCGCAGGCAAATTGGTCTCTCCCACAAGGGTCACTCCATGCTTCACGACGGTCTGATCCGCCTCGGTCAGAGGGCAATTGCCGCCCTGAGCCGCCGCCAGATCGATGATGACCGAACCGGCTTTCATGGATTTGACCATTTCCTCGGTCACCAGCACAGGGGCGGCGCGTCCGGGAATGAGCGCGGTGGTGATCACCACGTCCGCCTGCGCCACGCGCTTGGCCACTTCGGCCCGCTGGCGCGCCAGCCAGCTCTCGGGCATGGGGCGCGCATAGCCGCCGACGCCTTCCGCCGCTTCTTTCTCTTCCTGTGTCTCGAAAGGCACATCGATGAATTTGCCGCCCAGCGACTCGACCTGCTCCTTGACGCTCGGGCGAACGTCACTCGCCTCGATCACCGCGCCGAGGCGCTTGGCCGTCGCAATCGCCTGCAGACCCGCCACGCCCACGCCCAGAATCACCACGCGCGCCGCCTTCACGGTGCCCGCAGCCGTCATGAGCATGGGGAAAAAACGCTGGTAACGATCCACCGCCATGATGACGGCCTTGTAGCCCGCCACGTTGGCCTGCGACGAGAGCACGTCCATGCTTTGCGCACGCGTGGTGCGCGGCGCGGCTTCAAGCGCGTAGGCGGTGACGTTGCCGCCCGCCATGCGCGCAAGACCTGCGGCATCGAACGGGTTGAGCATGCCCACCACCGTCGTGCCGGGTCGGACAAGCGGCATTTCTGCTTCGCTCGGCGCACGCACCTTGAGAATCAGATCAGCGCTCCATGCGGATTGCAGATCCACGATGTCGGCCCCCACTGCCGCGTAGGCCTCGTCGGTCACGCTGGCGGCCACGCCTGCGCCGCTCTGCACACGGATCTGGTGACCCTGCGCCTTGAGCTTCTTGACCGTCTCCGGGGTCACTGCGACCCGGGTTTCCCTCGCCACCGTTTCGGCTGGCACACCTATCAACATGGTTTCTCCTGGAGTTTTGAATTCTTCTTCCCTGGAGAGCCCCCTTGCGACGTCCGGGCGCGCCCACCGCCACACGGCAAGGGCAACGCAAACATGCTCCGGGTCTCCCCTTCGTGCCAGGATCAAGCTGGCAATTGTCCAAACGATGGCGGCTGCGCGCATCCTCCAACCGGACGGGTAGTCCGGCGAGGCGACAGCGGCTGAAACTGCCGTGCATTCTGCTCGACTCTTCAGCTACTGCTGCCAAAGTAGGCAAAAAGCTTACAAAAACCTTGCCAAAAACCAGAAATTCAAGGGTTAACCCCAGCTACTCATGTCGATTCAGGCGTCAAAAAAGCAAAACCCGGCGCCTTTTTCAAGGACGCCGGGTTTCGGCACTTTCCACTGGAGCAGAAAATGATCAGTTCACTACTTGCTTGAGTGAACCAGCAGCGTATTTTGCCGCCATTTCGGTCAGCGGGACGCCCTTGATCGAGGAAGCTTGACCAGAGCAACCGAATTCCACGTAGCGCTGCTTGCAGATCTGCTTGGCGGCTTCGCGTGCGGGCTTCATCCATTCACGCATGTCGAACTTGTCTGGATTCTCGGCCTGAAACTTGCGGACCGCGCCGGTCATGGCCAGACGGATGTCGGTGTCGATGTTGATCTTGCGCACGCCGAACTTGATGGCTTCCTGGATTTCCTCGACAGGCACGCCGTAGGTTTCCTTCATCTTGCCGCCGAACTGGTTGATGATTGCCAGCAGGTCTTGCGGAACCGACGACGAGCCGTGCATCACCAGGTGGGTGTTGGGCAGACGGGCGTGGATTTCCTTGACGCGCTGGATCGACAGGATGTCGCCTGTGGGCTTGCGCGAGAACTTGTAGGCGCCGTGGCTGGTGCCGATGGCAATCGCCAGCGCGTCCAGTTGGGTGGCCTTCACGAATTGAGCGGCCTCTTCGGGGTCGGTCAGCAGTGCGGAGTGGTCGAGCACGCCTTCAGCGCCCACGCCGTCTTCTTCACCAGCCAGACCGGTTTCGAGCGAACCGAGGCAGCCCAGTTCGCCTTCGACGGTCGCGCCGATCTTGTGGGCCATTTCCACGACCTTGCGGGTCACGTCCACGTTGTAGTCGAAGTCAGCGGGAGTCTTGCCGTCGTCACGCAGCGAGCCGTCCATCATCACCGAGCCGAAACCCAGATTCAGAGCGCCCTGGCAGATCGCGGGCGATGTGCCGTGGTCCTGGTGCATGACCAGAGGAATGTGGGGATAGGCTTCAACGGCCGCCTGGATCAGGTGCTTGATGAACGATTCACCCGCGTACTTGCGAGCGCCAGCGCTGGCCTGCAGGATGACGGGCGCGCCCACTTCGTCTGCAGCCGCCATCACGGCCTGAACCTGTTCCAGGTTGTTCACGTTGAAAGCTGGGATGCCATAGCCGTTTTCAGCAGCATGGTCGAGCAATTCGCGCATCGAGACGAGAGGCATGGGGTATTCCGTTGAAGAGTTTGTTGATCGACTTGAACCGGTTCGCTTGGGAGCACCTGTGAGCATTTGGGGAAATGCCACTGTCGCTCAGTCTCTGGCGATCTTGGTAACCGGTTGGTAACTCTTGATTTTAGCGCCAAGCGCCAAGTTGACCGCAAATGCGGTTTTTCTTGAAGATTTCATCCAACGTTCAGACTGCCTTCATGTTCGAGGCATAGATTGAGCGCTGTTTCCCCTAGACGGCCATAGTCGCCACGCCCGGACATGCTGCCTTTCGACCACGCACTCTTTCTTTTCCTGAACGCCACCACGGTCACGCCTGTGGCAGTGCTGTCTGCGGCCAAATGGCTTTCGTTGGGGCTTCCGCTTTGCCTGACGGGCTCGGTCGTTGGCGCGCTCATGTTTGCGCGCAAGCCCGTGCAGCGCGATCTGCTGGGAGTGATCGCTTCCATCGCGCTGGCTGCGCTCATCGCCTACCTCATTCGCCAGCACTGGCCCAGCTTGCGTCCGGCACAGATGGGCTGGGGAGTCCAGTGGATCGAACACTCCGCTCGCGCCGGCTTTCCAAGCATGCATGCCACGATCGCCTTCGCACTGGCGCAAGGACTACTGCTCGCGCCGCACATCCGCCGCATGGCGCTGGGTCGGCCAGTGATCGCCGCAGCCTGGTTGTGTGCCGTCGGAATTGGCTGGAGCCGCGTGTGCCTTGGCGTGCACACGCCCTCCGACGTGCTCGGCGGCGCATTGGTCGGCGTCTGCGCAGCCAGCCTGACCGCCGCGGCCATCAGGCAACTCCTCAAGCAGATCCGCGTTACTGCGCGCGGCAGATCTTCAGCATATTCGTCCCACCCGGCGCTCCCATAGGCTCGCCGCAGGTGATCACGTACAGATCACCCTGCTGAACGATGTTGCGCAGCTTCAGGTGGGTTTCCGCCTGATCGAGCGCAGTGTCGCGGTCGGCGCTGGTGTCCATGAGCAGCGGACGCACGTTGCGGTACATCGCCATCTTGCGCTGCGTGGCCACCTTCGGGGTCAGCGCGTAGATCGGAATATGAATGCGGTGGCGGCTCATCCACAGCGCGGTCGAGCCGGAATCCGTCATCGCCACAATCGCCTTCGCGCCCAGATGGTGCGCCGTGAACAGCGCACCCATGGCAATCGACTGGTCGATGCGGCCGAGCGTCTGGCCGTGGAAATCGTCGTCGCGATCCGGATCTTCCGCCGCCTCGGCCGCCGCGCAGATGGTCGCCATCTCGCGCACGGTCTCCAGCGGATAGCGGCCAGCAGCAGTTTCCGCGCTCAGCATCACCGCGTCGGTGCCGTCGAGCACGGCGTTCGCCACGTCGCTCACTTCGGCGCGCGTCGGCACGGGGTTGGTGATCATCGACTCCATCATCTGCGTGGCGGTGATCACGAACTTGTCCATGTCGCGCGCCATCTTGATCATTTTCTTTTGCAGCGCCGGAACAGCCGCATTGCCCACTTCCACCGCCAGGTCGCCACGCGCGACCATGATGCCGTCGGAAGCGCGCAGAATTTCTTCGAGCAGCGGCACAGCTTCGGCGCGCTCGATCTTGGCGATCAACCCCGGACGATGGCCCGTGCCCGCCGCTGCCACGTAGCACAGCTGGCGCGCCATTTCCATGTCGGTCGCGTTCTTGGGAAAGCTCACCGCCACGTAATCGGCCTGAAAGCTCATCGCAGTCTTGATGTCGTCCATGTCCTTGGCGGTCAGCGCGGGGGCGGTCAGGCCGCCGCCTTGCTTGTTGATGCCCTTGTTGTTCGACAACTCACCGCCGATCTTCACCACCGTGTGCACCGCGTCGCCGCGCACAGCCGTTACCTCCAGCACGATCAGGCCATCGTTGAGCAGCAGCATGTCACCGGGACGCACGTCGCGCGGCAGTTCCTTGTAATCCAGACCCACGCCGTTGATGTCGCCCGGCTCGGTGCGCGAGGCATCGAGCACGAACGCAGCGCCGTCTTCCAGCATGACCTTGCCATCGGCGAACTTGCCGACGCGGATCTTCGGGCCCTGCAGGTCGGCCATGATCGCCACCTCGCGGCCCGCGCGCAGAGCGGCGGCGCGCACCATCTCGGCGCGGTCGATGTGGTCCTGCGCCTTGCCGTGGCTGAAGTTCAGTCGCACCACGTTCAGGCCCGAGGCAATCATTTTTTCCAGCAGCGCCGGATCGCTGGAGGCGGGGCCCAGAGTGGCAACAATCTTGGTAGCGCGTCGGATATGCATGACCATCAGTCTCTCGTCGGTTTGTGTAATCGAGTTTCAATTTTTGCACAAAACGGGTTACATGCAGGGTACATATTCCACCCGTTTCAGGCAAAAGCGACATTACCTTATTAGGTGGGAGCATCGGACGCCATCGAAAGTCACCCCACGACGCGTTCCGATGCCCCACTTTTCCCAGCTTACTCGCGCAGCACCCGCACCGGATTGCCCCGCTCCAGCGACCAGTGCTGCTGATTGCGGTCGTGCCTGGCCGCATCGGCGCTTTGCTCGGCCAGTTGCTGCAGCTTCATGGCGATCAGCGCCTTGGCCAGCCGCTTGTTGGCATGCTGGCTGCGCTCGGTCATCACCTTCACGGAGATGCCGCTCGGCAGATGCGTTGCATGCACGGCGGAATCCGTGGTGTTCACATGCTGCCCGCCCTTGCCCGAAGCGCGACAGGCCTGAAAGCGCAAGTCACTTTCATCAAGCTCGTCCAGCGACGCACCCTGCTCGGGCACCTCGCAGCGCCGGATGCCCACAAACCAGTTTTTGCGCCTGTGGCCCGGACGGAACGGGCTGGCAAACACGCACTGCACACTGCCCTCCCATTGCCGCAGCCAGCCACTCGCCGCATCACCACGCGCCTGCAACAGCACCGACTTGAACCCAAAAGTCGTGGCGTTTTCCTCCACGATCTGCAAATCCACGCCGTGCTTTACCGCATCGCGCAACATGGCGCGCAGGGCGATGTCCACCGCGCGCTCGCACTCGGCCGGCCCTTGCGCGGCCGTGATCTGTACCAACATCAGCAGCATGGGACCAGCGCTCCTTTCTTGTAGGTGAGCAGCGGCCTGAAGCGCGCGATCAAGCGCACCAGCCCGGCATCCACCAACGCAGCGACGACCGAGTCCACATCCTTGTAGGCCTGCGGAGCCTCTTCGTACAGCAGTTCCTTGTCGTTGCAGATCACCGTGCTGCCGAACTTCGTCTTGCGCAACTCGTCCGACTTGAACTTGTGCGAAAGACGGCCCATGCAATCGGTGCGCGCCCATTTGCGACCCGCGCCGTGCGCGAGCGAATCCAGCGCCTCGTGCCGATCCGTCACCGGTTCGACCAGATAGCTGTAGTCGCCACGCGAGCCCGGAATCATCACCAGCCCCTGGTCCGCAGGCGTCGCGCCCTTGCGGTGCAGAAAGCCCGATTCGCCGTCGTGCACTGCGGGCAGCACATGGTTGTGGCTCACATCGAGCAGCAACTCCGCCTCCGCGCGAATCGCCTGCAGCATGCGCCGTGCGATCCAGATGCGATTGAGGCACGCGAAGTCCAGCGCCGCATCATGCTCGGCAAGATACTCGCGCGCCGCACCGGAGTCGGCCGCCAGACCGGCGTGCCCGAACAGCTCCACATGCTTGCGCAAAATCGCGCCACCCAGCCCGCGCGAGCCGCTGTGCACCAGCAGATGCACGCGCTTCTTGTCGATGCGTTCGTCGTCTTTGGCATAGACCTCGTCGACCACCTGCAACTCCGCAAAATGGTTGCCGCCGCCGATCGTGCCCAAGCTTTGCGCGAGCATCTCGCGGGTTGCCGGAAGGTGGTCGATGGCAATGCCGTCGAGCTGCCTCAGCGCGTCGTCCATCAACGAATCAGGCAGAGGCCCGTCGATGCTGCCAAGCTGCTTTTCAAACTTGCTTGCCGACGCCGAATGCGCGCGCAAGTCGGTGCGCCACAGCCCCATGCCGCAGCCAATGTCTCCACCCACCAGAGCGGGATAAAAGTGATTCACGGAAAAGAACGCCGCACCCACGGGATAACCGCGACCGGGATGCAAATCCGGCAGGCCGACTGCCGCGCGGATGTGCGCGAGCCGGGCAGTGATGCGAAGTTGTTCGAGCGCGGCGTCTTCAAGCCACACGCGCTCGTTGGCAAACACGCGCACCTGCGCCGCGTCGCCTTGCTGAAAAGAAATGGGGGTATTGCCCATGAGAATGAAATCCGAACAGGAGAAATCCTTCGCGAGCGTGCAAAAACGCTGCGCGAAAACATGCGTGCTTGCATCGCGATGAACGCGAGCGGCGGGCAGTCCGGATGGGCTCTGTCTGTCAGACCTTGGCGTGATCCCGTGATGAACGGATCAACGCCCTGTGGGCTGGATGCGCAAGCGCCTCAACCAGTTGGGTTGAAAACGCCCGACAGCAAAGAAAGAGAAAAGAAACTCAGGCCTGCGCGGCCACCTCGTTCACGCGGCAAACGATGCGGTCTTTTTGTTGTTCTGCAGTCTTGTTCATGATGCTGCTCCTTGCGTTTGAGTGATGAGGAAAAAGAGAACTGTTGGGTGCGTTGCGCACGAAACAAGCGACAAAGTCTAACGACGCACATGAGTGATAGCAAGCGATGCAGTACGGCGTTGCGAACATGCGTTGTGTTCACGCAGCAGTGTCAATCCACGGGGGCTTCCAAGGCTTCTACAAATCGATACGTGACAAATAACACAAAAACTATCATCATCTACATATCGATAAATTTCAATTCCTTCACCAAGCATGCTGTCCACCATGATGACAGTGCTCGTCACTGTGCTGCTGTGCTTTCTGGCGCTGGCCGTGCTGCTCAAGTACGGCCTCAAGCACTATTTCAAACGCCAGTTGGGCGACATCGTGAACGCGGCCGCCAGCATGGGTTCGTCGGGCGTTGCACCGATTCAGCCGCGCATCACCATGGTGCTCGAAAAGATCGAGTTCCGCGATCCGCTGGTCAAGGAGTACATGAACGAGTTCAAGGCGCTGTCGTACCGCTCGACCGGCCGCTACGCCATCCCCGAGATGCCCTATGCGCGACTGTGGAGCGGCGCGCATCACAAGGACGGCTCGCTCGCGCTCGTCATGGAATGCCGCGACATGTTCACCAGTGTTGACGTGATCCGCTTCTACGAAGACGGCAGCGTGCTCGGTGCGGGCACGAACCCGTACTACCGCCCCGAGGACTACCCGCCGCATATCCAGTACAAGCAGTTTCCGCTGGGCACCTCCGCGCGGGAAGTCACGCAATGGATGCGCGATCAACCCGTGAAGTCGCAGGTCATCAACATCACGCCCAAGAACATCAAGGCGCTCAACACGCGCTTCTACGCCGAGTGCACCGACTACCAGCTCGCGCGCCCCTTGCCGACCTTCGATGAATACCGCACCCGAGCCGTGGAAAATGCCTCGCGACTGGGGCAGAAACAACCCGAACTCAGCGAAGCGCAATGGCGCATGGGCTACGAAGACCATCGCACATCGTTGCTCGACGCACTCGACGACGCGCTCAAGGCCCACCTGCTGCAAAGCGGATCGATCTCCGCCAAGGAATGGGACCAGGTGCAGCACGACCTGGTCTTCATCCACAGCCGCCTCATGGACGAAGACATCGCCGCGCGCGCCCTCTCGCGCAGCGAATGGACCTCGGACCAACCCGAGGTCGAGAATCTGATGAGCAAGGGCATGGCCCCCGTCAAACTGTTCGAGGCGATTCAGGAATTGCTGCCGCCCGACGAACGCTTCGGCTTCATCGCCACCCTCACCAAGCCCGTCGTGGCACGCATCTACGTGCCGGACGAAGAAAGCGACTCGGATCTGGAGACCAAGATTTCCTGAGTCGGCTGATCAGGCCGATCAGGACTCGGGCGTGAAATTCAGCGCCTGCACGGCCTTCTTCCAGCTTGCACGCTCCTGCACGATCTTGGCGTTCAGCACCTCCGGCTCGCCCCATTGCGCCTTCTGCAATTGGCGACCCATGGATGCCTGAACCGCCGGGTCGGCCAGCGACTGCTTCAAGGTCTTGCGCAGGTTGGAGACCACCGCGTCAGGTGTTCCCGCCGGAGCGAACACCGCAATCCACACGCTGCGCGCGTATTCGCCAAAGCCCTGCTCCTGGAACGTCGGCACATTCGGCACAAAGCGGCTGCGCTCCTCGCCCGTCGTGCCCAGAATGCGGATTTTTCCGGCGGCGGCAAACTCCGCCACATCTTCCAGCGGCACCACCACGGCAGACACCAGACCGCCCTGCAGATCCAACACCGCAGGACCGGGGCCGCGATACGGCACATGGTTGACTTCGGCGCCCGCGATGCGCGCCGTCATGCTGCCCACGAAATGCGGCATCGAGCCCGCACCCGGCGAGCCGAAATTGGCCTGCGCGCGGTTCTGTTTGCACCACTCGAAGTAGCCCTTCAGATCCTTCACGCTGGCCGGCACCAACGGCCCCACGGCCAGCGCGAGATCGAACGATCCCAGGCTGCCGATGGTGATCAGATCCTTGTCCGGGTCGTAGGCCAGCTTCTTGTATGTGACCGGATACACCGTGATCGGCGACGACACTCCGACGTAGATGTTGCTGCCGTCCTTTGCCAGCGTCTTCAGATAACTCACCGCGATCATGCCGCCCGCGCCGGTCTTGTTCTCGACCATGCTGTTGATTGCATATCCGGGCTTGATGACTTCGGCCACCTGCCGCGCCACGTTGTCCACCAGCGAGCCCGCTGGCACGCCGATCACGACACGCGTCATCGCGATCTTGTCGTCCGCCGCGAGCGCCCAACTCGTGGTGCCCATGGACGCCACAGCCGCGCCGATCAGGCCACCGAAGCGGCGGCGGTTCATCGTGAATTGATTCATGGTTTGTCTCCTTCAAGTTTTGTATTTTTGGGATCACTGCCAGTTCAGCAGGTCCAGCATGTTCTGCCCCATCACACGTTCCACATCCCGCGAACTCAGGAATGACAGGTGCTCGCAGAAATGGTTCACGCATTGCGCGTAGGAGTGGTGCAGTCGGCTCAAGTCACTGCCCCACAGCATGCGCTCGGCACCGAACGCGTTGAAGACCTGCTGGAGCGGCTCTTCTAGCGATGCGAAGGGATAGGGATCGAGCGCATAGTCGCCCACGCCCACGGCTTTCACATGGATGTTCGGAATGCTCGCCAACTCCAGCAACTGCGGCCAATGCTTGAACGCCATCGGCCCCACGGATGCGCGCGGCACGCCCAGGTGATCCACGATCAGTCGAAGACGTGGGTGTTCGATGGCGACCTTGCGCGCAATCTCCAGATGCCCCGGCACCAAGAGCGCCACAGGAATGTTCGCATCTTCCGCAGCCGACCACAGCGGCTCCAGCAGCCCATCCAGATAAGGCTGCAAACGATCCGGCGTGTTCAGCAGAAAGCGCACACCACGCATATGTGGTTGTTCGTGCCATTGGCTCAACAACTGCGCCGCGTTTTCCGCGGTCGGATCGAGCAGACCCATGACCGAAAATTTCTCGGGCATTTCCGCCGCCATCTGCAGCGCATATTCGTTGCCGTTCGGGTCCCACAGCGGCGGAACGAGAACGACGCGATCCACATGCGCCGTCGCCATTTCCTGAAGCAGCACAAACTGATCGATGGGGTCGCGTCTATGGTGTCCTGTCGACTCTCCTGCCGACCACGGATGGACTTGTGCGTCCACTGTTTTCATACTCTTGCCTTGCGCGATAAAAAGTTGACGGAGCCAATGCTAGTCATCGCCGGATCAACAGTTGATAAGAACTTGGAGGGCAGCCATAAATAATCGCTGTACCGCTTTTCTGCGCGCTCCAAGCCCGCATCACTTCGTCATTTCTTGCGCAGAAAAGCCGCGTTCCTGGCGAACGCATCGATGAAATGCTGCTGCGATTCGTTGAGCACTTTTCCTTGTACCTTGCTGATGCCGACAGCAGGTTCCTCGCATTCGAAATCGAATGGCAGCGGTGCCAGCAAACCGAAGTGCCGCTCGCTCAACACCTCCACCCAACTGAGCACGGTGAGCATGTCCGAATCCGCCAACGTGATGCGCATGGTGGACAGCGAATAGGTTTCTATCTGCGCAGGCGGCAGCGTGGTTTCGGCAAAAAGATGCTCATACGCCAACCGCCGTGGCGAGCCTGCGGGCGGGATGATCCACGGGTACTGCTGCAGGTCTTCGACGGTGATTTCCTGCTTCTTGAGCAGCGGATGCCCACGCCGCGCGACGATGCAGTACGACTCGTTGTAGAGCGGCTGCTGCGCCAATCCCAAGCCCGCGCTTTGCTTCTTGATGAGGCCGACGATGAAGTCCAGCTCCTCGCGCAGCAGCTTGTTCACGAGCTGCTCGTAGGTTCCGCTGATCACCGAAATGCGCACATCCGGATAACGCTCGCGCGTTTCCTTCATCGCGTTGACCAGCAGCATGGACGGGTCGAGCAGCATCACACCCAAGGTGATGCTCTTGTTGCGCGGATAGTTGAAGCCGCGAATCGAATCGGCAAGCGCCGCGATCTGCGCTTCCGCATGCTTGAGCCGCGCGGCCAACTCATCGGCCAGCTCCGTCGTGCGAATGCCGGACGCCGTGTTGCGATACAGCAGGCAGCCCAGGTTGGCCTCCAGCGTGCGCGCCGAGCGCTGCAGCGACGCATCCGTCACGCCCAGTTTGACGGCCGCGCCGCGAAACGAATGGCACTCGTGAATCGCAATCAGCGCCTGCACTTGAGAACGCGTCATGCGCGCCGCAATCGCGAGCGGCGCAATCTTGCGCTCGCCCGGAAGCAGCTGCATGCTTTCTTCCAGCCATTCCAGAATCTTCTTGGTGCGGATATGGGCGGCGACGCCCACCTCCGTCAAGTAGATGCCGGTCTTGTGCCGCTCGAACAGCGTCGCGCCCAGCGCCTTTTCCAGCGCCAGAATGCAGGTGGTGATCGCGGGCTGCGTGCGCAACAGCTCCTGCGCCGCACGCGTGACGTTCTCCAGCGTCGCTACGCAGTCGAAGACTCGGAGCTGCCAGAAGTTCGGAAGATTGTGGTTCATCATGGGCCCGTCCACCGCAGTGAAAATCCATGGCCCATGATTTTCCCAAGCGAGAGTGAGTTAGGAAGCGATCACCTTGTTGGTGAGTTTGCCGATCTTGTCGATTGTGATCTCGCAAACGTCACCCGGCTTCATCCAGATGGGCGGTTTCCGCGAAAACCCTACGCCGCTTGGCGTTCCAGTGGCCAGAATGTCGCCCGGCTGCAGCGGCGCGACCGTCGATGCATATTCGATGAAGGCCGCAATCTTGTGCAGCATGAGGTCGCACAGATCGGACTGCAGCACCTCGCCATTCAGGCGCGTCTCGATGCGCAACTGGTAAGGGTCTCCCACCTCGTCCGCCGTCACGATCCACGGGCCAATGGAGCCGCTGCGATAGAAGTTCTTGCCCGGCGTGATCTGGCGCGTGTGGAATTGCCAGTCGCGCACGCTGCCATCGTTCAGGATGGTGTAGCCAGCGATGTGATCGAACGCCTTTTCCGCAGCAATGCGGTGACCCGCCTTGCCGATCACGACGGCGAGTTCGCCTTCGTAGTCAAACTGCTCGCTCACGCCGGGATGCCACAGCTCTTCACCTTCGGCCACGAAGCTGTCGTTGAAGCGCGCGAACATGGCGGGCTTCTTGGGCAGATCCTGCACACGGCCTGCGGATTCGACTTCCTTGTGGTGCTCCAGATAGTTCACCGCCAGGCACCAGATGTGCTCCGGATTGGTGATGGGCTTGAGCAGCTTCACATCCTTGAGCGACAGGCTTGCGGTGTACTGCGCCAGATCACCGACTTGATCGAGACCCGCTGTCAGCAGATCGCGCAGCGTGGCACAGCGGCCTTCAAAGATCTTGCCCAGATCCACAACCTGCGAATCGCCAACCACCGCGCCGTAACTCGCACGGCCTCCATGTTCAAAGCTGATGAGTTTCATGAGAAATGTCGCTTTCGTTCGTGTTCAGATAAGAGCGGCGTAAGAGCCGCCATCCAGTTGCAGGTTCTGGCCGGAAATGAAGCTCGCCTGCGCGCTGCACAGGTAGGCGCAGGCATCACCGAACTCCTCGGGACGACCAAGGCGCTTGGCCGCGATGGTGTTGGCGATGCGCTTGCGTGCTTCTTCCACGGTGATGTTCTCGCGCGCCGACATGCGATCGGCCATGAAGCGCTGACGGTCGGTGTCGAAACGCTCAGGCAGCATGTTGTTGATGGTGACGTTGTCGATCACCGAATCCTTCTGCACCGACTTGGACAGCGCGGTGAGACCCGCACGCACCGCCGCCGACAGGCCCATCGTGGCGCTGGGCGATTTCACCATCGCCGAGGTGACGTTGATGATGCGACCGAACTTGCGCGCACGCATGCCGGGCACGTAGGCCTTGATCAACATGATGGGCGCAAGCATGTTGCCCTCGACCGCGTCGCGCCAGTCATCGTCGGACCAGTCGGCGATCTTTCCAGGCTCTGGCCCCGCGTTGTTGTTGACGAGAATGTCCGCTTCGGGACACGCCGCCACAATGGCTGCACGGCCCGCTTCGGTGGTGATGTCGGCCACCAGAATATGCGGACGGTTGCCGGTCTGCGCTTCGATCTGCTTGGCCGCTTCCTCCAGTTTGGATGCCGTGCGGCCGTTGATCCACACCTCGCAACCTTCGCGTGCCAGCGATGTGGCGCAGGCCAAACCCAGCCCTTGCGAAGATGCACAGACGAACGCCTTCCGGCCCTTGATTCCCAGGTCCATTTCAAACTCTCCTGAATTGTTTAAGTGCTTAGTTCGCGACAGTCGCGGCTTCTGCGATTTCCGCCAGTCGTGCTTTCAGACGCGGATAGACGCGCAGCACGTTCTGCTGGAACACGGCCTCGCGCTGTTCTGCTGTGAGATGCGGCGTGCCGTCGATGTAGCGGCGCGTGTCGTCATAGTTGTGACCGGTCTCGGGATCAATGCCTTTGACCGCGCCGATCATTTCCGAGCCGAACAGGATGTTCTGTGTCGGCACCACTTTGGTGAGCACGTCGATGCCCGCCTGGTGGTACACGCAGGTGTCGAAATACACGTTCTTCAGAATGCCTTCGTTCAGCTTCTTCAAACCCATGTCCTGCGCCAGACCGCGATAACGCCCCCAGTGATAAGGCACTGCGCCGCCGCCGTGCGGAATCACGAAACGCAGCGTGGGAAAGTCTTCAAACAATTGCGGCGTGAGCAGCAACTGCATGAACGCCGAGGTGTCTCCGTTCAGATAGTGCGCTCCCACATGGTGGTGGCATGGATTGCATGAACTGCTCACATGCACCATCGCGGGCACATCCAGCTCCACCATCTTTTCGTAGAGCGGGTAGTACACCTTGTCGGTAAGTGGCGGCACTTGCCAGAAGCCACCCGACGGGTCGGGATTCAGATTGCAGGCGACAAAACCCAGCGCATTCACGCAGCGTTCCAACTCCTTCACGCTGGCAGCGACGCCGAAATCAGGAGCAGTTGCAGACTGCGGCAACTGGCACACACCCACGAAGTTCTGCGGGTACAGCTCCACCACGCGGTGGATCAGGTTGTTGGCCACTTCCGACCATTCCACGCTCTGCTCTGGTGTGCCGAGGTGATGCCCCATCTGACCCGCGATCGGCGAGAACAAAGTCAGGTCGAGACCGCGCTCACGCTGGAACTGGATCTGCTTTCCTTCCAAGCCCGCGCGCAGTTCGTCATCCGAGATGACAAGCGGCTCGCCCAGCTTGCCGGTGCCTTCCAGTTGTTTCTTGCGCCATGCGTGCAGGGCCGGAGGAACGGTCGTGAAGTGACCGTGGCAATCGATGATCATTGTTTTTGTCTCCTGTCGTTCACGCCGTAGCGACCTTGGCCGAGAGAATCGGCGAGGCTTGCTTCACGAAGCGCTCGGGTGGCGCTTCGCCGCTGTCATGCACCATGCCCGAGCCAATCTTGATTTCGTTGAAGCTGCTGTGCACATTCATCTTTTCCGTTGATGACCAGTGCTCGTGCATCACGTTGAATGGCGACATCCAGTAATCGAAGATCTGGCTGCCCAGCGCGTGGCGACCAATGCCGCGCACATGGTCGTACTTCAGTTCGTGCAGGTAGTCACCACCGGTGAAAATCTCGTCCACACGCTCCACTTCAAACGACGCGTGGTGCAGGCCATCCTTGGCGCCGCGCATGATGAACAGCACATGGTGGTACACCGGGTCTTCGCCGCAGTCGGTTCGCACGAAGCGACCCAGCGTGTTGCCGGGCTCGCCGATGTACAGCTCGTCGGTGGACAGAAAGCCGAAGCTCTCCTGATACCACGCGATGGTTTCCGCCAGACGCGTGGTCATGTAGGCGGTATGCACCAACTTCTCGATACGCGACGGGCCACGGTCCTTGCTCACGCCGTCCTTGCCACGCAGCGGATCGCGACGCGGCAGTTCCTGCACTTGCTCGCGCCCTTGCACCAATTCCACACGCATGCCGTTCGGGTCATGCAGCACGATGCGCTGGCCACCACCGGGCTCGGTGATGTTCTCCACAGGCGCATCAAAACGCTGAGACAGCGATTCCATCGACACGCTCGGGTTCACGTTGTAGCCCACCGCGATCACGCCGCTTTCGCCGCGCTCGGTGACGTGGATGAAGGGCTCATTGGAGATTCCGCGCATGTACAGGCGCTGCTCGTCGCGCTGCACTTTCACCAGACCAAAGTCGAGCAGGAATTTCTCCTGCACATCGAGGTCGGGCGCACCCAGGCGCACATAGGCCACCGAAGAAACGATTCCGGGCATCTGTCTGTCTCCTTAATTCTTTTCCAATATCTCGCGCACATCGCCGTACAGCTCGTCGGGCGAGTAGCGCTTCTTGATCATCTGCTGGTCGAACGCGTAATCAATCACTTTGCGCAGCGACACGTCGAGCGCATCGAACCCAAACGGCTGCATGTCCCGCATTGTCGCGGCTGGCTGCTCGCCCGCGAGCTTGCGGCTTTCGATCAACATGCGATACACCTCCGCCACGGCTGCCGGATGTTCCTTGGCGTACGACTCCTTCACCGCAACGATATGGTTGATCGGCACCACGCCCGTACGCTCGCTCCAAGCCTTCGCAGCCTCGGCTGGTGCGCTGATGAGGTTGCGCAGCTTGTCCTTGTTCTCGATGGAACCGCCCGCGATGATGGCGTCCACCTTGCCTGCGAGCAGCGCTTCTTCCAGGCTCAGATCCTTGTCCATGCTCTGCACCCATTCAGGATCACGGTACTCAGCCACATGCGCGCCCTGCTGGCTGAACCACTGCGCATCGGAACTCTTCACGCCGTATTCATCATGGAGAATTCCGCGCACCCAGGTAGGAGTGGTCTGCGAATACGAACGCATCGCCACGCGCTTGCCTTTGAGCTGATCGGGGCCGAACACATCATCGGCACGCGAATAGATGCTCTTGTGATGGAACATGCCGTTCATCACGAACGGCAGCAGCAGGTAGCGATGGCCTGCGTCGTAAGCCAGCAAATATGTGACCACCGCGAGTTCGGCCACATCGAACTTGTGTGCACGCACCACGTCCTTGAACGCCTGCTGCGCGGTATCGACCGGCGCTATGTCGAGCTGCACCAGATCGGACCTTACCTGCCCGGCCTTGAGTGGCGCGGTTTTCGGATAAGTACCGAACATCGCCGTCGCTTTGATTTTTTCGTTCTGCATTTCCGTGCTTCCCTCGCTCACTTCCAATTCGCCGCTTCACCCGCCGCTGCTGTGCGCGGATCGATGAAGATGCTGTCCGCCTGCACTTCCTTGCCGACCAATCCCTGCGAATGTGCATAACGGATCAGCGCCTGCAACGATGCGCGGTTTTCCTCCAAGCCATAAGGCAGTGGATCACCCACGTACTGGCGCAGCTTGAGATAGCGCTTGTCGTCACCCGAAGGCTCTTTCACTGCATCCAGAGATTGCAGGTAATCTTCCTTGGAACGTACGAAATGCTCATACAGCGCCAAACCGATACCGGGGTGATTTTTCAACACGTCGTTCTTCACCACGATCACGCCGTGGATCGGGTAGATGCCGGTGCGCTCGAACCATTGACGCTCCACCTTCGCGACATCCGCCACCAGCTCTTCCATCTCGACTTGCGCGTCACCCGCACCCGCCAGTCCATCAAACGCCACATCGATCTCGCCCGCGTTGATCGCGTCGGCAATCTTGCGACCTGCGGGCAAACGTGTCACGTTCGCCGGCAGCGCCATGTCGTCGAGGTTTTCCGCCTCTTCGGTGATCCACTGCACCTTGCTGGCGTCGAGGCCGTTGTCGTCGGCGAACACACCGCGCGTCCACACGGCAGCAGTGACCGAATAGTTGCGCACACCCACCTTGCGGCCTTCCAACTGCTTCGGGCTTTCGATGACCACGCCCTTGCGCTTCTTGATGCCGGAATGACGGAACTTGCGCGTCATCGGAATCGGCAGCGCGGTGATCTGCGCGCCGCGCTCCAGCGCCATGAGGTACATGGTGGGCGCCATCTCGCAGATGTCATAAGGCTGCGTGCGCGCCATGTCGCGGTAGGCATCGGGCATGCGCTTGATGTCCACAAAATCAAAGCCCACACCAGGCATGATTTCCGTGAGCTGGCGCACGCCAGCGAGTTGCGCGTGCTTGCCCAGAACGGTCTTGAGTTGCACCGACATCACAGCCCCTTGTTCTTGAGTACGTTGCGACCCGTCTCCAGCGCCGAGAAGTCGCGGCGTGGGTAGCTCATGAGAAAGCGGTAACCTTCATCGATGATGCTCTGCGCGTTCTGCTTGGTCATGTGCGGATGACCTACCGGCACGTTGAACGCCTTGCCCACTTCCAGCACATGTGCCATGTGCTTGAGCAGTTCGGGGTTCTCGTAGTCGCGCGGGCAACCCAGCTCCTGCGTGAGGTCGCCCTCGCCAATCAGCAGCACGCCGATGCCTTCTACCTCCTTCAGGATGGTCTCGATGTTGTTCACGCCCTGCACGTCCTCGATCATCAGCGCGACCAGGATTTCGCCCTCGGGCACCAGCGGCCACACATCGGCGCGCTTGTAGTACTCCTGTTGCGACAAACCCCAGTAGCGCGCAGCTGCCATCGGCGCATCGCCGCGCAGACCGCGTGGTTCGTAGTGGTCGCGGTTGGGCAGGCGCGGATAACGGCACGAGGCCACGGCGTTGTAGGCTTCGGCGCTGTTGCTGATGCGCGGCCAGACGATGCCATAAGCACCCAGATCGAGTGCTTGCTTGGCGAACCACTGGTTCATCTCGCTGCCGCTGGCGGGAATGCGCACCATCGGCGTCATGGGGTTGGCGAGCGAGCCCATCTTCACGATCTGCTCGCGCTGCAGCAGAAACTGCATGGCGTTGCGCAGCGCGGTGATGTCCCACGGGTTGTGTTCCAGCTCGAACACCAGGCCGTCGTTGCTCGACTGACCAAAGTTGACCGCATTTTCGATCTCGGCCTGCACGAACGATGTGAATGCAATGCCCGGACCCGACTCCAGCGCACGAATAATGCCATTGAGGCGCATGTCTATCTCTCCAACAATATCCGGATAATCAGATCATCGCCACGCAAAATGCATCACCAGCATTTTCAGGCAGTTGTTTTTCAAACCAATTTCTCGACCCATCCAATGTGTAGAAAACCTGACCACCACGGGTCACGGAAATCACACCATTGCCATCCTTGATATGCACATTGATACCCATGATGGTGCTTTCTGGATTCACTTGAGAGTCAGCGCGACGCCAGTTTCTCCCCAAATCATCACTGGTATAGACAGCCCCCGCATTGCTGCGCGAGGAAATGCTGAAGCAGGCATACAGTTTTTCAGGATTACCCGCCACCGTGCGTAAATCGCGGCAATAACTGAAGGGGGCGAAATTGCGCACCTTCAAATCGTCGAATGATTTTCCAAAGTCGGTGCTTTCAAACACGCCCATGCGGCACAGGTAGTAAATCGCGTCGGGCTTGGCGGTGCTGGTCGTCACCGCGTGGGCATCGAACATGCCTTCGGCTTCATCGTCGGTCTCGATCTTGCTCTTGAGTACCGGATCCTTGGCCAGTTCCACCAGCGCGTCGGTGCGGGCATGCCAGGTCTTGCCGCCGTCTTCGCTCAGCATGAAGCCGTTGATTTCGGCAATGCCATAGAGCACCTGGGGATTGGTCGGGTGGAAAGCCAGACGCATCACGCGCGATGCACCAAAGCGGATATTGAAGCGCTCGGGGTGGTCCACCTGGCAGGCCGACCAAGTCTCGCCGCCGTCCTGGCTTTCCCACACGCCGATGGGCGAGGTGCCTGCAAACAGGTGATTGGCATTGCGCGGATCAAACTCGATGGACCAGAATTGAATGCCTTCCGGCGCATGCACATTGCGCCATTTCACACCCTTGTCGGTCGATTTGAAAATGCCTTTGCGTGTGGCGGCAAAAACGATATTTGCATCCACCGGGTGTTGGACAATCGCCTGCACCGCCGCATTATCAGGAATATCACCAATCTTCACCCATTCCTTGCCATGCTCCATTCGGTAGAGCGAGCCAATGGAATTTTCACGGGTGACTGCCGTTCCTGCAAAAAGCACCTTGTCCATTCATATCTCCTGAATTTGATGAATTAATTCTAGGAATGGACGATTTCAGCGGCCAATCAATTAAAACGGCCATTCATAAATTTTTGCTGAACGGTCATGCGCGCATTTTTCGAGGCATGAAAAAAGGGACCCCAAGGGTCCCTCAAGAAGCACTCGCACAAGCTCTTCCGACTCTCTTTCTCTCTTCTTCCTCAGCGCTTGAACAATCGCCCCGCGTGCGGCACGTCGCCGCTCCAGCCCACCTGCCGGAGCACGTCCCACAACACGGCCTGATTGCTCGTCACCACTGCAACGCCGAGCTTTTCCTCCAGTTCTTCCACCGCCTCGAACGCCCGCACATTCGCGCAGGACAGCAGGATCGCGTCCATGCCCGGCACGGCGTATTGCAGCGCGTGCTCGACCAATTGCGCAGGCGGCATCAGGGCGGCTTGCCTCGCATCGACAAAATTCAAACCGACCGATTGCAGGATCTCGAAGCCATCGGCCTCCAGCGAGGCGCGTTCGTCGTTCGAGAACTTGTCCGCAAACGGGCAGACATGCACGATCTTCTTCGCGCCCACGGCCTTGAGCGCGCGCTTGATCGCCACCATGGTGTTGGATGATTTCACGCCCAGCTCTTTTTCCATGCGCTCGGCCAGCGACCAATCGCCCCGCGTGCCGTTCGAGACGCTTGCGCCCGTGCAGTTGAAGGTGATCACATCCGCGCCCAGGTCTTTCAGATAACTGGCCTCTTCGATGGCTTCGAGGTGCGCGCGCAGCAGGCTGTCGCGCGTAACCACGCCGCCTTCCTTGCGCAGGCGGATGCGGTGCAGGTGATAGGCCACATCCTCGGGGCAGAACTGGCGAAAGTCGTCTTCGCCGATGGTGTTGAGCGACGGCACGATCATGCCGATGCGCTGCTTTTTCTGGGCTGTGTTCGCTTGCATGGTCGACATCACTTTTGCTTGTTCGCGCCGGTTTCCTGAATGATCTTTCCGTAGCGCTGGATGTCGGTCGCGATCAGCTTGCGGAATTCCTCGGGCGTGCTGTAGAAGCGCTCGTTCTTCTGCACCTCGAAGAATTTTTCCGATTCGGGCTCTTCCAGAATCGCCTTGATCTCGCGGTTGATGCGCTCGACGATGGGTGCGGGCGTGTTGGCCGGAGCCAGAATGCCCATCCAGTTCATCACTTCAAAACCGGACAGTTGAGCGGCTTCCGTAATCGTTGGAATGCCCGGTGCCATGGCGCTTGGTTTGGCGGTGGAAATCGCCAGCATCTTCAAACGGCCGGTCTTGGCAAAGCTGTCGGACGACGCATAGCCGCTGGAGACCAGATCCACCTCGCCCGCCACTGCCGCCTGCACCGAGGCCGGTGTGCCTGCGTAAGGAATGAAGCGGATCGGCAGGTTCGCTTCCTTCACGAACATCGCCATGCCGAGGTACATGGTCGTCGATCCGCTGATCGCACCATAGGTCAGCTTGTCAGGGTTGGCCTTGGCGTAGGCCATCATTTCCGGCAGCGTGTTGAACGGCGCGTCGGCACGTGCGGCGATGCCGTTGGGGGCGGTCGCGACGGCGGCCACCGGCGCGAAATCCTTCACCGAATCAAACTGCAGATTGGGATAGAAGCCAGGGTTGATCGCATGCGCCACGCTGGTGAACAGCAGTGTCTGCCCATCGGGCTTGGCACGTGCCACGGCACCTGTGCCGATGGCCGCGCCCGCACCGGGCTTGTTTTCCACGATCACCGGCTGGCCGAGTTTGCCCTCCAGCTTCTTGCTGATGTAGCGGGCCATCAGGTCCACGCCACCACCGGGTGCAAACGGCACCACCAGACTCACGGGACGAGTGGGGTAGTCGGCACTCATGGCATTTCCGCCAGACAACACCGAGCCCACGGCCATGGCACCGACGAGTGCCGCCTTCTTCAAATTCAACATGCTTTGTCTCCGCTGGTGACGCCCGCCGAACAGCGCGGGGACGCCACCGTGCACTCACTCAGAAATCTCAGAAATAGTGCTTGATGCCCAAGGTGACCGAACGGGTGTCGTTCTTGTAGACGGCCGGGTTGCCGTCGCTGCCCTTCAGGTCGGTGACGAAATCGGCGTACAGCGAGGTGCGTTTGGACAGCGAATACTGCGTGCCGAGGTTCACCACGAAGGCATCCGTGCCGTTCACGATGCCATATGCACCCGTGCCGTTGGTGCGGTGCTGGCCGAATTTCAGATAGGGCTCGAACGCATCGATACGGTAGGCGCTGGTCAGCGCCCAGGACTTGGCACGCGTCCATTTGGCCGACGCGCCCGATGCGGTTTCGTACTGGTAGATCGCGCCCACACGCAACGCACCGAATTTGTAGGTACCGCCCAGACTGGTCAACGCGCCCTTGGCGTTCCACAGCGGATCGGGACGCACCTGCGCATATCCGATACCCACAAAAAGATTCTGATCCTGATGGGAACCTCTCAAAACCTCCCGACGTCGCTGACTCACGTCATCTGATGCAGTAAATTCGCAGCATGATCACCCCCCGCAGTGCCCTGAAGTTCGACCTGTTCGCCGAAGCCTCCCGCAAGCGCAAGATCGATGAAGTGGGCGATCCGCTGCAAGTCATTGCGCAGCACATCGACTTCACCGCGCTGGCCCGTCTGGTCGATGGAATCATCGAGCGCAGTGATGGGCGCAAGGGTGGTCGTCCGGCCTATCCCACTGAGGTCATGGTACGGGTGATGGTCCTGAAGAGGCTCTACAACCTCTCGGACGAGCAGATGGAATATCAACTGCTTGACCGCATGAGCTACCAGCGATTTTGTTTGCTGCAAGACTCGATGAACGTTCCGGACCGCAACACCATCTGGCGCTTTGGCGAGCGCCTGGGCGTGGATGGAGCCACGGCTTTGCTGCATGGCGTGGACGAGCAATTGCATCGTCATGGCTACATCGCGCGCGGTGGTCAGGCCATCGATGCGACCTTGGTGCCAGCACCGCGCCAACGCATGAACAAGGGCGAACGCGAGCAACTCTCCAACGGCCAAAGACCTGAATGGGGTGATGCCAAAGATCGGCAAAAAGACATCGATGCCACCCACACCAAGAAGCACGGCAAGCGCTACTTTGGCTACAAGCTGAGTGTGAGCGTCGATCACAAACACGGCTTCATCCGGGGCGTGGCCACGGGGACAGCGAGCGAGCACGACGGCCATCACTTCGATGAAGTGCTGGATATGAAGAACACCGGCAAAGAGGTCAATGCCGACAAGGCCTACCCGAGCGCTCAACGCATCAAGATGCTCAAGGTGTTGGGCTTCAAAGATGGCATCCAGCGCAAAGCCAAAGCGAAGCAGCCGCTCAGCGAATGCCAGGAGCGACGCAATCAACGCATTGCCAAGCGACGTGCGCGTGTCGAGCACGTGTTTGCAGGCATCCGTCACATGGGCGGCAAGTTCGTGCGCACGATTGGACAGACCAGAGCCACCACGGTCATGACGATGATGGTTGCGTGCTACAACTTGAAGCGCCTGGCGTCGTTCCTTGAAAACAAGGTCGATCCGTTCTTCAAAACAGCGAGCTCAAAGAGACCGGTGCGCCTGCAAACGGCGAAGGCCTGAGAGTCGGGGGCGCAATGGGCCCGAAATGACCCAAATCTGCGTTGAACAAACCAGTCAATGAGCAATCTGCTCGCCATGCGGAGTGGGCGACTGGGGAATCGCCGGTTGTGAGAGGTTCCCTGATATGTCAGCGTCGCATCCATATGGTCGCCAGAACCATTTTTGGGATTTTTACCCTGCTCACCCATCGAATACATGAGCTTGGCCTGAAAACCCGACATGCGCGATGTCACATATTGCACCGCATTATTCTTGCGATTCGATTCGGCACTGCCTGCGGTTCCATTTCCACCAGAAACAACGGAAATGCCTTCATTATTATTTCCGCCGCGCCCCGGACTTCCAGAAATCCAACGACCCACCGTCGCCAGATCGCCGTTGTACATGATGCCCGTGCCATTGAAGCCGCTGCCGCACCAGTGCAGATCGACTTGGCACAGCAGATTGGCGGACCCCGTCAGATAACGCCCGAGACGCACTTCTCCCCACTGTTTGCCCGACAGCCCCACCCATGAATTGCGATTGAAAAAGCCAAAGCGGCTGGTATCACCCGTGTCCACTGTGGGTGCCAGCTCCAGCATGAAATTGGCCTTCAGCCCCTCTCCCAGATCTTCACTCCCGGAGAAGATCATCCGCGATGTCTCGAATGCACCATTCTGCAGACGATTCACCGTATTGCCGTTGGCACTCTTGTAATTTTGAATACCCGCATCCAATACGCCGGATATTTTCACCTCGGACTGAGCGTGTGCAGAAAACCCCATCGCCCCGAGAATCCCCAAAGCCGCCAATTGATATTGCAATCGCATATTTGTCCCCGTAAATATTTATTCAATTCCGCAATCACGAAACCAAAGAAACTAAAAACCCAAACCTCAAGCGCTGGGGCAATTCTGATCAATAAGGCTTGAGAAGTCCCATACAAAATGGGATGCATCTATAAATTTGTCCTGAACGCGGGTTTATATGGAGACTTTGAACAGGTTCTCAGGGTTTTCCAGAAAATGGAGGACCGATCCGCTCACCAACGCACAAAAACAAAGAGCCGGGTTCAGGTCCGGCTCTTTGTATTGAATCGACAGAAAGGATCAACCCTTCATCAACGCCTCGATCTCATCGGCCTTCACCGGCACGCCGCGCGTGAGCAGTTCGCAACCGGTTTCGGTGACCACGGCGTCGTCCTCGATGCGGATGCCGATGTGGTGGAACTGCTCGGGCACGCCCGGTGCGGGGCGCACGTAGATACCGGGCTCGATGGTGGTGACCATGCCGGGGCGCAGGATGCGGCTTGGGCGGTTCTGGATGGTTTCGCCCGAGAGCGGGTCCTTGCGTTCGCTCACGGTGCCGATCTCGGTGGGCTCCACGTAGCTGCCGCAGTCGTGCACGTCCATGCCCAGCCAGTGGCCGGTGCGGTGCATGTAGAACTGGAAGTAGGCGCGCGAGTCGATCACGTCCTGCGCCGTGCCATGCTTGTTCTTGTCGAGCAGACCCAGGTCGAGCATGCCCTGCGCGAGCACGGCGACCGTGGCTTCGTGCGGGTCGTTGAAGCGGCTTCCCGCTTTGGTCACGGCAATTGCCGCATCCTGGCTGGCGAGCACCAGGTCGTAGAGCGCGCGCTGCGGGCCGGTGAATTTGCCGTCCGCCGGGAAGGTGCGCGTGATGTCGCTCGCGTAGCCGTCCAGCTCGCAACCGGCGTCGATCAGCACCAGTTCGCCCTTCTTCACGGGTGCCTTGTCGGCGCGGTAGTGCAGCACGCAGGCGTTGTGGCCTGCCGCGACGATGGAGTCATACGCCACATACTGCGCGCCGCTGGTGCGGAACTCGTGCAGCAGCTCGGCATCGAGGTGGTATTCGCGCACATCCTCGCCCGCCCGCAGCATGCGCGCCGAGCACTGCATCGCACGCACATGGGCACGCGCGCTGATGATGCCCGCGCGGCGCATGATGTCCAGTTCGTGCGCATCCTTCACCAGACGCATGTCGTCGAGCAACTGGCACAGATCGCGCTGCTCGGTCGGGCACATCGCGCCGAAACGCACGCGCGCACGCACCTTGTTGAGCCAGCCTTCCACCTGCGCAGCCAAGCCTTCGTGCGTGGCGAAGGGATACCACACGCAGTCGCGGTTTTCCAGCAGACGCGGCATGCGTGCGGGAAGCTCAGCCACCGAATGGGCTGCGTCCACGCCGAGTGTCGTCACCGCCGCATCCGGCCCGAGGCGATAACCGTCCCAGATTTCGCGCTCCAGATCCTTGGGCTGACAGAACAGCGTGCTCGTGCCATCCGCCGCCAGCACCAGGCAGGCGTTGGGTTCGGTGAACCCGGTCAGGTAGTAGAAATAGCTGTCGTGCCGATACAGAAAACTGTTGTCCCGGTTGCGCTGGCGCTCGGGTGCGGTGGGAATGACTGCGATGCCGCCCTTGCCAAGCTGCGATGCCAAGCGAGCGCGCCGTTGGGCGTAAACAGAGGTGTTGTCGGATGCGGAGGAGTTCATCTGCCAATCGTACTGCGACGGCGATATCCACGCCGGGGGCGCTTGAGATTTTTCCTCCGTCTTGACGCCAGCTTGAGGCGGCTATCGCTCAGAACGCCGAAATCAGCATGCTCACGCCCGCCAGCAGCAGCAGCGTGCAGACCAGCCACTGCAGCATGCGCACCGGCAGCGGCGGTGGGTATTTGGCGAGCAGCCAGGTCACGCCTGCGACCATGGGGACGGCGAAGGCAGCGACGATGATGGAGGACTTGCTCAACTCGCCCATCGAGATGACGATGCCCAGACGCAGCACCGTGTTGGCAAGGAACAGCACCAGCAGGCATTGGCGGATCAACTGGGCGGGCAGCGGCTCGCGGTACAGGTGATAGACGATCGGCGGGCCCGAGGTGGAGAACAGTCCGCCGAGCAGCCCCGACAGGCCGCCTGCGACATACATGGAACGCGTGCCTGAAAGCTTGTCGCGCTTGCCCTTTTGCGAGAGCAGCAGGAAGGCGCAGCCGATGATGGTCACGCCCAGCAGCATGCGCAGGATGTTGACGAGGTTGCCGCTGAGCAGCTGCAGCAGCCCAAGGCCGATGAGCACGCCGATCTGGCTGCTGATGAGCATGGGCTTGAGCAGGTCCCAGCGCGGTTTGAACGGGTGGCTGCGCAGGTAGACGACGCCGTTGACGAGCGAGAGCAGACCGGCGACGTTGGCCGCATCGGCAATCGGCAGCAGATGCAGTGCGCCCGCCAGACCGACGAAGATCAGCGCGAACGCAAATCCGGTCAGATTCTGGCAGGCAGATGCCAATGCCACCACGATCAGCAGCATTGCAAAGCTGCTCCATTCCATGCCCATCTTCTGCCCAATCCCGGACTTCTGTCGCCAAAAGGGCTGGATTTTGACGGATGCGGCTTCGGCCCGTGTCGGGCTTGGTTATTCCATCGGGCGAGCGAATCAGGCGCGCGTGGTCGGCATCAGCATTTCGGCGTTGAGCTGGGCCAGACGCTGCGGCGTGCCCACGTCGGTCCAGCGGCCTTCATAGAGCGTCGCGCCCACGCGGCCCGCGTCCATGGCCTTGCGCAGCAAGGGCGCGAGCGGCTCGGCCACGCCATTCGGATTGCCTGCGGCGATGTCGCACCACGGCGCGCGGAACAGCTCGGCCTTGAGCAGCGCAATCGTGCTGTAGGTGTAACGCGGGAACTCGCTTGGCTGGTCCTTGGGCAGGTTCAGCGCGCGGCCGTCCTTCAACGCAAAGTCGCCCAGCGGGTTGTGCTGCGGATTGGGCACCAGCCAGAGGTGGGCGAGATCGTCGGACGCTGCAAATTCGCTGGCCTTGGCCACGTCGAACACGAAATCCGGTGCAAACACATCGCCCGCCGCGAGCCAGAACGCTTCGCCGAGCAAAGGCAGGGCGCGCGCAATGCCGCCTGAGGTTTCGAGCGCGTGACCGAAATCCAGGCCTTCGTGCGAGTAGCGCAGACGGCCCGCGCGGGCGAGTTCCGGCCAGTATTCGCCCAAGTGCTGCGGGATTTTTTCGCCCAGCCAGGCGGTGTTGACGACCAAGTCGTTCACGCCGTCACGCGTGAGCGCCGCGATGTGCCAGTCGAGCAACGAGCGGCCATGCACGATCAGCAAGGGCTTGGGTGTGGTGTCGGTCAACGGGCGCATGCGCTCGCCCCGTCCGGCGGCGAGCAGCATCGCGCAGAGGGGCTTTTTGAGAGGAGAAACGGCGGTTTTTTCGTGGGACATCGAAGGGCTCGAAGCGGTCTGCATGGGTTGACACTTTAGTGGATCGCCGGTCGATTGACGGGGCTTTGCAGTCCGGTTTGATGCCCCTTCCCGACCCCGACCTCGGGCACTTAGTAAAATAGGGGGTTTTCTCTACCCCAGTCCCTCCCGGAGCCCGCCTCTCATGGCCAATTCACAACAAATGGCGAATGCGATCCGCGCACTCGCAATGGATGCCGTTCAACAAGCCAATTCCGGTCACCCCGGTGCCCCGATGGGCATGGCAGACATGGCCGTGGCCGTGTGGGGGCGTCACCTCAAGCACAACCCGACCAACCCGCTGTGGGCTGATCGCGACCGCTTCGTGCTGTCCAACGGTCACGCTTCGATGATGCTGTACTCGGTGCTGCACCTGTCCGGCTACGACCTGCCGATCGAAGAACTCAAGAATTTCCGCCAACTGCACAGCAAGACCGCCGGTCACCCTGAGCATGGCATCACCCCCGGTGTCGAAACCACCACGGGCCCGCTGGGTCAGGGCATCACCAACGCCGTTGGCTTTGCGCTCGCAGAAAAGCTGCTGGCCAAGGAATTCAACCGCGAAGGCCACGCCATCGTCGACCACCACACCTATGTGTTCCTGGGCGACGGCTGCCTGATGGAAGGCATCAGCCAGGAAGCGATTTCGCTGGCTGGTGCATGGAAGCTGAACAAGCTGATCGCGCTGTATGACGACAACGGCATCAGCATCGACGGCAAGGTCGCCCCATGGTTTGTGGACAACACCCCCGAGCGCCTGCGCGCCTGCGGCTGGAACGTGATCGACGCGGTGGACGGCCATGACGCCGACGCCATCGACGCCGCCATTGCCGAAGCCAAGAAGAGCGGCGACAAGCCCACGATGATCGTCTGCAAGACCAGCATCGGCAAGGGTTCGCCCAACCGTGCCAACACCGCGAAGGCGCACGGCGAGCCACTCGGTGCCGAAGAAATCAAGCTGACCCGCGAAGCCCTGGGCTGGGCGGCCGAGCCGTTCGTGATCCCTGCCGACGTGTACGGTGACTGGGACCGCAAGGAAACCGGCAAGGTGGCCGAAGCTGCATGGCAAGAGCAATTTGATGCCTACGCCGCTGCCTTCCCGGAACTGGCCGAAGAATTCGCACGTCGCATGGCTGGCGACCTGCCACGCCACTTCGCGCAGACCGCTGTGGACGCCGTGATCGCCGCCCATACCAAGGCCGAAACCGTGGCCAGCCGCAAGGCCAGCCAGATCGCTCTGGAAACCTTCACCGCCAAGCTGCCCGAGCTGCTGGGCGGCAGCGCCGACCTGACCGGCTCCAACCTGACCAACACCAAGGCCACGCCAGCTCTGCGTTTCGACGACAAGGGCGACGTGGTGCAGACCGAAGTGCAAGTGGGCGACAAGACCGAGCTGGTCGGTGGCCGCCACATCAACTACGGCGTGCGTGAATTCGGCATGGCTGCCGTGATGAACGGCGTGGCCCTGCACGGTGGTTTCATCCCCTACGGCGGCACGTTCCTGACGTTCAGCGACTACAGCCGCAACGCCATCCGCATGGCTGCGCTGATGAAGCAACGCGTGATCCACGTGTTCACGCACGACTCCATCGGCCTCGGCGAAGACGGCCCGACCCACCAGTCGATCGAGCATGCAGCCAGCCTGCGCCTGATCCCTGGTCTGGATGTGTGGCGTCCTGCCGATACGGCCGAAACCGCCGTGGCATGGAGCGTGGCTCTGTCCAACCGCAACAAGCCAACGGCTCTGCTGCTGTCGCGCCAGAACCTGCCATACCTCGCCAAGAACGATCTGGGCGACATCTCGCGCGGCGCTTACGTGCTGTCCGAGCCCAAGGACGTGGGTCTGAACAAGAAGGCCAAGGCCGTGATCATCGCCACCGGCTCCGAAGTTCAACTGGCTGTGGCCGCACAGAAGCTGCTGGCCGAGAAGAAAATCCCCGTGCGCGTGGTCTCCATGCCCAGCACGACGACCTTCGACCGCGAAGACACCAAGTACAAGAAGCTGGTTCTGCCGGAAGGCCTGCCACGCGTTGCCGTGGAAATGGGCGTGACCGACGGCTGGTGGAAGTACGGCTGCGCCGCCGTGGTCGGCATCGACACCTTCGGCGAATCGGCTCCTGCGCCGGTGCTGTTCAAGCACTTCGGCTTCACACCCGAGAACGTGGCAGAGACCGTGCAAGCGGCCTTGCAACGCGCACGTTGATCCCGACATGAGTGACACCGTCCGGTTGGTTCCGGACCGTGTCGCCCACAACGATTTCCGTTTTTTCGACTTTCAATCAGAGGCAAGACTATGACGATCAAGATTGGTATCAACGGCTTTGGCCGTATCGGCCGCAACGTGCTGCGCTCCGCAGTGCAGAACTTCTCCGACATCGAAGTCGTGGCGATCAACGACCTGCTGGAGCCTGACTACCTGGCATACATGCTGAACTACGACTCGGTGCACGGCCGCTTCAAGGGCGACGTGAAGGTCGAAGGCAACACGCTGATCGTGAACGGCAAGAAGATCCGCCTGACGCAAGAACGCGACCCGGCGAACCTGAAGTGGAACGAAGTCGGCGCCGACATCGTGATCGAATCCACCGGCCTGTTCCTGGACAAGGTCACCGCGCAGAAGCACCTCGACGCTGGCGCCAAGAAGGTGCTGCTGTCGGCTCCTTCCAAGGACGACACCCCCATGTTCGTCTACGGCGTGAACCACAAGACCTACGCTGGCCAAACCATCATCTCCAACGCTTCGTGCACCACCAACTGCCTGGCACCCGTGGCCAAGGTGCTGAACGACAAGTGGGGTATCAAGCGCGGTCTGATGACCACCGTGCACGCTGCAACGGCTACGCAGAAGACCGTTGACGGCCCATCCAACAAAGACTGGCGCGGTGGCCGCGGCATTCTGGAAAACATCATTCCTTCGAGCACTGGCGCAGCCAAGGCCGTGGGCGTGGTCATTCCTGAACTGAACAAGAAACTGACCGGCATGTCCTTCCGCGTGCCAACGTCCGACGTGTCCGTGGTCGACCTGACCGTGGAACTGGACAAGGCTGCCACCTACGAAGAAATCAAGGCCGAAATGAAGGCCCAGTCCGAAGGCGCTCTGAAGGGCGTGCTGGGCTACACCGAAGACAAGGTCGTCGCCACCGACTTCCGCGGTGACACCCGCACCTCGATCTTCGACGCCGACGCCGGCATCGCTCTGGACGGCACCTTCGTGAAGGTCGTTTCCTGGTACGACAACGAATGGGGCTACTCGAACAAGTGCCTGGAAATGGTGCGCGTGATGGCTGGCAAGTAAGCCAACCGGATCGGAGTTCGCTCCCTTTCAGAAGAAGCGCCTTCGGGCGCTTTTTTGTTGTCTGCAGAAATCGCTTCAGTTAACAATTCATGTCGGACAGCGGCTCATGGCTTGCCCGTCCTACTCTTACATTGATAGCAACGCCGCACCTACGCGGGCCTCTCGGGATGCGGTCAAAAATGGGCTCGGAGCAACAGGACGCGTCGTCGTCCTGTCGTTTTTTGAACTGCACGCTTTGTCATGACAACCGCGGCCGGAACACGCTCTGTCCGCCCCGCAGAACCACATTGGCCATAGCGCATGCAGAAAACACTTTCCCGAGAGGAGCCCCACATGTCCATCACCCTCATTCGCGGTGCCGCTTTGGCACTGACTGTCGCCACTCTAGCAGCCTGCTCGTCCATCCCTGCGCCGACCGCAGAAATGGCGGTGGCCCAGAGCACGATTCAACGTGTTTCCACCGCTCCTCAAGTGACCGCCTACGCTCCGGTGGAGCTGCAGAAGGCCCGCGATCTGTGGAGCAAGGCGGAACGCGCGATGGAGAAGAAGGATTACACCGAAGCGCGCCGCTATGCCGAGTCCGCCGAAGCCGAAGCCCGTCTGGCCGAATCCAAGGCCCAGGCGGCCGAGAACGACGCACGCCTGAAGGCCGTGCAACGTGGCATCCAGCAAGCGCAGCCCGCACGCTGATGCGGTCCGTCCATTGACCGCCGCCGCAACAGCCACACAGGAATAAAGGAACACCCATGATGTCGCCAACCAAAAACAACCACGTCCGTCGCTTCGGCATGCTGGCCACCAGCCTCGTCGCCGTTTCCATGCTCGCAGCCTGCGCATCGCGCAATGCACCGCTGGAGCCGCTGCAAAAGGCGCGTGCCGCCGTCAACACGGCGATGAACGATCCCAAGGTCGTGCAGCTCGCACCGCTGGAATTGAAGTCTGCGACAGACACGCTCGCCAAGGCCGACAACGCCTGGACCAAGGATGCTGACGCCACCGAAGCGTCCCACCTGTCCAACCTGGCCGTTCAACGCGCCCAGATCGCCCAGAACGTGGCCCAGACGCGCCAGTTGGACACCGACATCAAGCAAGCCGGTGTGGACGCAGAACGCGCTCGCCTGCAAGGCGATGCCGCCAACGCGCAACAGCAGGCCGACAAGGCCCGTGCGGCAGCCGCCGCCAACGCTGCGGCCGCAGAGCAGGCTCGTCAGCAAGCGCTGAGCGCCGAGCAACGCGCGGCCGAATCCGCCGCCAAGGTCAAGAGCCTGCAAGCCCAGCTCGACGATCTGCAAGCGCAGCAAACCGAACGGGGCCTGCTGGTGACACTGGGTGACGTGCTGTTCGAATTCGGCAAGGCCGACCTGACCACGCAAGCCGCTCCGCGCCTGGACAAGCTCGCCAAGTTTCTGGCCGAGTTCCCGAACCGCAAGCTGCTGATCGAAGGCTACACCGACAGCGTCGGCACCACCCAGTTCAACCAGACGCTGTCCGAGCACCGCGCCGCCGCCGTGCAAAGCGCGCTCGTGACCCGTGGCGTGGCCGCTGACCGCATCACCGCGCGCGGCTACGGCAAGGAATATCCCGTGGCCGACAACAGCTCGCCCGAAGGCCGTGCCATGAACCGCCGCGTGGAAATCGTGATCGCCGACGAGAACGGCAACCTGCGCTCGCGTCGCTGATCACCCTATCGTTCAGGACCACAACAAGACGCTCCGTGACCATCACTTTGGGCACGGCGGGATTCACCTCCTGCCGTGCCCTTTTTCGTTTTCGAGGCTACATTTGCACGCATGACCCAAGCACTTGACCCCACCGCGCAATCCGTGATCCGCTTCTGGTTCGAGGAGTCGACGCCCCAGCAATGGTTCGCCAAGGACGATGCGTTCGACGCCGCCATCCACAAGCGCTTTGGCGCGGTGCTGGAAATCGCCGCGCGCGGTGAACTCTGGAACTGGCGCGCCAACGCTCTGGGCCGCCTGGCCGAAATCATCGTGCTCGACCAGTTCTCGCGCAACGTCTGGCGCGACACCCCGCGCGCCTTCTCGCAAGACGGCATGGCGCTGGTGCTCACGCAGGAAATCATCGCGCTCGGTCTGGACAAGGACTTCACCGAGGCGCAACGCGCCTTCGCCTACATGCCGCTGATGCACAGCGAATCGCTGATGGTGCAGGACGAATCGATCCGCCAGTTCACCGCACTCGGCAACCCGATCAATCTCGACTTCGCCCAACGCCACCGCGCAATCGTCCAGCGCTTTGGCCGCTATCCGCATCGCAATGCGGTGCTCGGGCGGGAAAGCACGACCGAGGAAACCGCCTTTCTGCAAACGCCCGGCAGCTCGTTCTGACGCACTGAAGACCGGGCAGCACACCCCAAAAGCAAAACGCCCGTCGCATCAGCAAACGGGCGTTGGTTCAAACGAAGTTCAGACGGCGATCAAGGCTGTTCAGCGTCTCGAATCGACTCACGGTTGTTCTTGTCGCGGACGCGGCCCTGGTCGGCTTCGAGTCCGCGCAGCAACTTCTCCAGCGCTGCCGTCAACGCGTCCGCCACCTTGGGGGCTTCGGCGTTCGCGGCCACGGGCTGACGGCCTGCAGGGCGCGCCTCGATCACGCACCTTTTGTCTGGAGAGCCGGCCTTCGAAGGCGCATCGGAATCGGAGAAGAACACCTCCACACGCGTGACGCTCTCCTTGAAGCGCGAGAGCCGGGTGGACACTTCTTGCTGTACCCATTGAGCCAAGGATTCGCCGCCCTGGATCTTGTCGTTGGTATGTACTTGCACTTGCATCAACTTCTCCTGTGTCGAAAAAAACAATCCATCAATAGCGATCAAAGAATGGATAACTGCATCTTGCCAGTCTGGACAGCATAGCGCTTGACTGCCGTCAAATTTGCGTGTGATTGCTTCTCGCTTTCCCTAGCGACACGCATTGTCGAAGTCGGCCTACAGTGAACAAACGTGCGCCAATCACGCACGCCCCGTGCCGGATTCGAGCCGTGTTACAAAGCAGTGTGGACTCGCTCCCAGTCACTGCCGGAAAGAACCGCAACGATGACCAGCACCAGCTCTGCCAACCGTTTGAAGATCGGCCTCTCGGCCTGCTTTTCGCACGCCGATCCGTATCGCCCCCTGTTCACCAACAAGACGCTGCAGTACGTGGAGCAGACCATCGCGCACTGGATCATGTCCGCCGGTGCGATGGTGGTGATGGTGCCCTGCCCCACCGGCGAAACCGCGCTCGGCGACGTGACGCTCAGCCACTATGCCGACTGGCTGGACGGCGTCGTCATGCACGGTGGCGCGGACGTCTGGCCTGGCAGCTACGGCGAGGAGCCGCTCAAGGATGCGTGGCTCGGCGACCGGATTCGAGACCTCTACGATCTGGCCCTGGTCGAGGCCTTCGAGCAGGCGGGCAAGCCGATCTTCGGCGTGTGCCGCGGGCTGCAGCTCATCAACGTGGCATTCGGCGGCACGCTGTATCAGGACATCGAGACGCAACATCCCGGCGCGCAATTGCACCGCGATCCGGTCACCTACGACCAGCATTTTCACGAGGTCGAGATCGTGCCCAACACGCGATTGGCGCGGCTGTATCCCGGCACCAATCAGGTGAAGGTCAACAGTATTCACCATCAGGGCATCAAACAGCTCGCACCGGGTTTCGACATCGAAGCCTGGAGCTACCCGGACGCCGTGCCCGAGGCGATTCGCCGCCACCCCACGCACGGCCACAGCTACATCGCCGCCACGCAATGGCACCCGGAATTCCGCGCGCATGACGGCAGCATTCTGGATGCGCGTCCCATCCTTGACGACTTTCTGACCGCCTGCCTGCGCTCCAAAGTGCAACCCCTGCCGGGCCACAGCCCCTTCCAGATTCGTGATCGCGCATCGCGACTGCTCAAGCGCGCATTGCTGCGGCAGCGGTGAAACAACGGCTTGCAACCTGGGCCGTGTTGTTTCGCAGCACGTAGGACAAAGACGCAAAGCCGGGCAAGTCGGCAAGCATCGCCCCGCGAAACGCTCCAGTAGGCATGCGCGTTGGTAAACCATGCGCCCCAAGGGGTGCAATTGAAATCGGTAACCACTTCATCAATCATTCACTCACTTGCACCATCAACGCGCGACAAGTCGAGCGTGCCGCTGCAAACGAGGGGATTCGTTGAATGCACGGGAACATCAATCCCGTCACAGCCTGCGTAGCTGCTCCGCAATGGAGAACACGCCAACCAAGTCGACGAGGCACGCAACGATGCCCGCCGCTGCCACTCGCGACAGAGCCTGCAGGATTGGTCGCGGACGCTGAAACAGCAAGGTGGCCAAAACTCCACCTGCATTTGAGAAAGCGTCATGACATGCATTGGCGCGCTCCTGCCGTTCAGGAATCCGACTCATGGCGTACTTCGCAGAGTTCACCACATCGCTTGTTTCGCTCGCTTCGCGTTCACGCACGTCCATTTCACTTGCCGCACTCGGCGCTGCCCTGTTCGCCTCAGCGTTGCCGCTTGGCGCAAGTGCCACGGTCATATTCGATGACTACCGGGGACAGCAGAATCTATCGAATGGCGCTCCGGTCACGCCGATCGCCCCGAACTACTACAACAACAATGACAGAGGCAACGTTCCGCTGACCAACCTCATCAACTTCGCAGCGGGCGGCACGGGCAACATCGCCAGTTCAGGCTCGCTCGACGACATCAACTGGGGCAGCAGTGCGCCACAGCTGTGCAACAAATTCACGAACAACGCTGCCTGCGACACGCAGATTCTGGGGCGCGTCGTCTATGCGCTGGTGCAGTTTCCAGCCGCAGGTTCGTACAGCTTTCAGTCGTACCACGACGATGAGGTGAAGGTCGATTTCTCCACCAAGTTCTCGGCGGACACGGCGGCCAACTATCGCAACTTCGACTACAACGTTCCGGTCGGCGCGCTCAGCGACTACACCAGCGAGTCCGGCAACATCCCCTCCATTCCCGGCAACTTCTACGCGCAGCAGCCCAGCAGTTGCTACGTCATGCGCGTGTACTGGAACAACCGCGGCGGCGTGAACTTCCTGCGCATGCAATGGACCAAGCCCGACGGTACGAAGGAAATCATTCCCGCCGCCCAGTTGCGCGACCCATCACTGCCGGAGTCTTATGCCAGCTGCGCCAACGTGGCAACCGATCTGGGCGTGGCCAAGACTGCTCCCGCCACATTCACACCCGGCGGGGCGCTGAGCTATTCCATCAAGGTATGGAACTACGGTCCTGTCGCCACCAGCGGCGCAACCCTCGCGGATACATTGCCAAGCACCGTCACGCTGAACGGGCAACCCACCTGCACGCCATCGGGCGCAGCCACCTGTGACTCTGTCAGCAATTCCGGCAGCGCCTGGACGATGATCACCGGCGTGCTGCCCGTGAACAGCTCGGCTGGCAATCCTGCCACCGCGCCGACGCAAGGTGACTATCTCACCTACACCTTCAACGTGACCACCAGCGCAACGGCGCAAAGCATCAGCAACACCGCGACGATCACCAGCAACGATCTGAATCCGGACAACAACTCCAGCACCATGACCAGCCAGAACGGCGGCAAGGCCAGCGTCACCAAGACCGGCCCTGCCAAGGTGGCCTTGGGCGAACAGTTCAGCTACACGCTCACCGTGCAGAACGGGCTGACCACGTCACTCGCCAGCGCCGTCGTCGCTGATCAGTTGCCATCCAACATCAAGGCTGTCTCGGTGAGTGGCGCAACCTGCACCAATGCACCGGGCTCCGAAGGTGCATTGCTGAACTGTACACTCAGTTCACCGATCGCTGCTGGCGCAAGCGGCAGCTTCACCGTCACCGCTGTCGCCACCAGCACGGGCACGGTGACCAACTATGCATCGACCAACCCGAACGGCAGCAGCACGCCCGGCACACCGGGGCGCAACTGCGATGCCAACACCTACAGTTGCACCAGCGTGCAGACACAGGTCGTCGCACCAGCCGTGAGCGTCAGCAAATCGTTCGCGCCCACCAGCATCAGCACGGGTGGATCGAGCCTGCTGACAATCACGGTGAGCAACACCAGCGCAAGCAGCATCGACCTGAATTCCCTGACGCTCACCGACACACTGCCCGTCAACCTCACCACCACCGGCTCGCTGATGGGCAACTCCTGTGATGGCGATCTGACCAGCCCCGGCAACACACAACTGGTGCTGAGCGGCGGTGTGCTGGCGGCCAGTGGATCGTGCCAACTGCAGTGGATGGTGACATCGACCACCGTTGGCAGCTATCTGAACAACATTCCCGCTGGCGGCGTCACTTCTGCCGAAGGCGCAACCAACACCACGCCCGCACAAGCCACGCTGGTGGTGAACGCGCCCGCCGCCATCGACACCACCAAAGTGCTCTCCACGGTGAACGGTCAGCCCAACGCGGGCCAGAAGCTGCGCGGCGGCGACGTGCTGGTGTACACCCTCACCGTCAAGAACAACGGTGGTGTGTCAGGCACCACCACCCTCACGGAGACCGTGCCCGGCGGCGGCACCTACACCGGCAGCGGCGAAGGCTGGAGCACATCGCCAGCGTGCACCACCGCTGCCAGTACCTGCAATCAAACCGTGACGGTCCCTGCCAATGCGAGCGTCTCGAAAACGTTCACGCTGACCATCACTCCGCCAGTGCCGACGCCCACGTTCATCAACACCGTCACCAGCAGCAACGGTGACTGCAACAGCTGCACGATTTCATCTCCCGGCGTGTATGCCGACATGGCGGCCACACCGGCCAAATCACAGGAAGTGAATGTGGGCGATACCGTCACCGTGATCACCAGTTGCACCAACAAGGGTCCCGACTACGCAGTCAACGCCACCTGCATGGTGACTGGTGCACCTGCCGGAGCCACCACCACCTGCACACCCGCACCGCAGCCGGTCAACCCCTTCCAGGTAGGCGACAAGTTCACTTGCACGACCACCTTCAAGGCAGAGAAGTCGGGCTCCGTGTTCCTGACAACCACCGCCAAGTCCGACACCCGCGACCCCAACGCAGTCAACAACAAAGCCATCTCGCCCGTCACGATCAAGGAAGTCACACCACCCGTGGTGAGCGAACCAACGCCCGTTCCCGTGGACTCGCGCTGGATGCTGATGCTGACGGCACTCGCGCTGGTCGTCGCCGCGGCCGCCATGACCCAGCGCCGCAAGTAACCCCGCACGGCCACCTGCCGGGCAATAAAAAAGCGGAAGCACACTGGAAGTGCTTCCGCTTTTTGCATTGGGCGACGTGAACTTGAATCTGCCCGGCTCAGTTCACACGCAAATCAATCAATGGTGATGACCGTGACCACCATGCACATGCTTGTGCGCGATTTCTTCGGGCGTGGCAGCACGCACTTCGGTCACCTTCACCTGGAATTTCAGTGCCTGACCGGCCAACGGATGGTTGCCATCCAGATGCACTTCAGGGCCCTTGATCTTCACGACGTTGAAAACCGTCATGTGGCCATCGTTGCCAGGGCCCTGCAGTTGGCCGCCGACCTTCACTCCCGGTGGAAATTCGGCCTTGGGAATCACGCGCATCAGGCTCTCGTCGCGCTCGCCGAACGCATCGGCCACCGCCAGATCGATGGTGGCGGAAAAGCCCGCCGCCTGACCGTCCAGCGCCGCTTCGACCTTGGGGAAAATATTGTCGTAGCCGCCATGCAGATACGCCACGTCTCCCGAATCCAGCGGCTTGCCGGTGACGGGATCGGTGATCTTGTAGTTCAGCGTGACCGCTGTGTCTTTGGTGATGTTCATGAACGTGATTCTACGTTCGCACATCCATTCCGTTGCAGGCCCATGCCATCCAGCGCACGTCACTGCCGCACTACTGCAGCGGCTGAATCAACTCCGTGCGCCACAACCGCGCATCCGAGCCACGTTCCGGCCCGGTCACATAGCATTCCCACAACTCGGAGGTGATGCTCAGCCCCTGCGTTTCTATCCATTGCTTGAACCGCCCCCAGGACTGCGGCAGGTCTTCGTAGCGGCCGCAGTGCACGGTGCGCGCGACGCGCATGGGCGGCCATTCGCCGGGGCGCATGCGCCCGGCTGCGCGGACGGGGTGATCGACGGGTATGCCGATCTCGAAGTCGAAGCGATCCGTGGGGCGATGCAGATGGTGGGTGTAGAGCGCGGCGATGGGCTGGACGCCCTGTGCGCGGACGGCGTCCAGCAGCTCGCGCACTCCACGACCCATGACGTACTGGATTTCTTCCCGCGTGCAGCGCACGTGGATGATGGCGGTCGTGCAATGGCGCGCGAGATCTGTGATCTGTGGTGGCTCAATCATGGCGTGCTCCTTGCGGAAACCGTCGCCGCGCACAACCCTGTGATGCACGCAGCGGTTCCCGAATTGAGTGAGTCAAACAGGCACGTTCATGTTAGTGCGCCGTCACGCGGCGCACCATAGGACAAATGCTCGTCCGATTGACCCGCGTCCGTCAGCGCGAACGGCGACCGATGAACCAGCCGAGTGCCAGCCCCACGGTGCCCAGCACGATGGCCGCCGTGGCGGCCTCGGCGCGCGCCGTGCGGATGCCGCCGTCGATGCTTGTGTCGGCAGACGGTTCGTACAGATTGCCGTCGCTCATCGGCACGCTCTGGCCTTGGCTGCGCTCGCCAAACCAGCGTCTGGCGCGCCCATACAGCGTGGGCGAGACCGCGTGGGCCACCCGGCTTGGCAGTGCCGATGCGCCCAGCCATGTGACAGGCTTGGGGTTGGATGAATAGGCCAGCGCGACGATGGACTGCGCCACGCGGCGTGGATCGAGCATGGGCATGACCGAGCGCAAGCGGTGGCCGGTGTAGTTCGCGCCGTTGACAAGACCCGGCGTGTCGACGCGCGTGGGAGCCACGTCGCAGATGTGCACGTTCGGCAGATCGGCGACTTCGGCGCGCAGGCTCTCCGAGAGGCCGCGCACGCCGAACTTGCTGGCGCTGTAGGCCGCCTCGAACGGCGTGCCGACCCAGCCGCCCATGGAGTTGAGATTGACCAGCAGACCACGTTCGGCTTCGCGGAAATGCTGCATCGCGACATGTGCGCCGTGCATGTGGCCGAGCAGATTGGATTCGATCACGCGGCGATTGGCTTCGAGCGGCATGCCGTCAAAACGGCCCACGGCACCCACGCCTGCGGCATTCACCCAGACGTCGATGCGGCCGAAATGACTGACCGCGCGGCTCGCCAGTTTCTGCACGGCTTCGGCGTCGGTCACGTCGGTGGGAATGCCCAACGCAGAGCCGCCTTCGGCCAGACATTCGGTGACGACTGGAGACAGCGTGTCCGCGCTGCGTGCCGCCAGTGCCAGCTTGGCGCCGCGCTGGGCGAACGCAACCGCCGTGGCGTGGCCGATGCCGCTGGACGCGCCGACGATCACCACGACGAGTGGCTTTTGCATCGCCTCGGACGTGGATGTGGTCGTGGACGACGATGAAGAGGATGTGCGGGTGGAGCCCTGTCTGCGGTCCTGAAAGCTCATGGAATCTTCTTCCCTTCTTCTTGCCTTGCTGCCTTATTTGTAACACCGGCAGGTCGTGAACCACGTAGGACAGGGTCACCAGCCGTCATGGGACAGCCTTGTTCTGCAAGGTCACCACCAGCCCTTTGGGCGTCACCGTGAACTTGCCGGGCTCCAGCCCGAGGCCGTTCACCAGCGCAAGATCCTTGTCGGTCAACTGGTGCAGCACCACCTCCTGCAGCGAGCGTTGCGCGAGCGTGCTGCCGTATTGCTGCAGCATCTGCTCGGTCTGCGCGTTGAGTCCGTTCATGCGCAATCCATTCAGATGCAGATCGGTGGCGCGCAATGTGCGGTCCGAAGATTCATAGCGCAGCGAGAAATCCACGTCGAGCGCGCCCTGATAGTTGCGCGCCTGCAGCAGCGGACCCGAGGCGAGCACGGCGATCACCGTGTTCAGCCGGTTCTGATCGGGGCGCAGATGGATCTGCGGATCGCTCAGCGCCAGATTCATGAGCCCGCCAAAGCCGTAATTGCGCGGAAACTTGCGCCCCACCGCCTCCTGAATCTGCCCGGCCGAAATCGTGTAGCTGGGCTGCGCCATCGCGCTGGGAGACGTGGCACAACCGGCCACCAGCACACCCATCGACACGGCAACGCCCAGCAGCAACCTGCGTTGTGGGCAATGAGATTCTTCGTGTGGCGTGCGACTTCCGAGGTTCATGTTCTGTTCCAGCGATCTGCTCATCCAAGCATTGTTACGCGGTCAGAAGCTCGGGCGCGGGAAAAGGTTCCTTCAGGTTGGAACAAGGCGTGTCAAACCCGCAAGCAAGCACTCAGGGGCGATGCGCGCTCGCCCACAAAAAAGGGTTGCCGGACCCAATGCCCGACAACCCAATGTCGCGGATGTCGCGTTCTTCGCTGTCCGGCCATGGCCGCAACAGCCTGCCATCCCATCAGTTGCGATTGGCAGTATCCGTCGTTGCCTTCACGCCCAGCATCGCGTCGCGCAGCTTCCAGTCGGCAGGCGTCGCGCCCAGCCAGATGCCCGCCAGCGCGTGATAGAACTGCGCTTCGGGCATCGAATCCGAAGCCGGTACGCCGCGCACCGACACCACCGTGCCCTTGCCCGGCACCCAGTCCAGCGTGACGGAGTCGCCCGGCTCCAGCTTCTTGTAGTCGTTGAACAGCGCCGACATGCGCAGCATGGCCGGCATCAGGCGCGCCGCGCTCGCCTTGTCCATGTTTTCCTGAATGCCGCGAATGAACATGCCGCCCAGTTCGTTGGCGTTCACTTCACGCAGCATCACCAAATGGATGCGCTTGGATTCGTTGGCACCACCCAGGTCGCCGTATTGCTGGAGCGGCTTCTCGGTATAGAGCGCTGCGCGATACACCTGAAACACCGCTTTGTAACGAATGCCCGCGCCGTTGAGCGTCACCGTGCGGCCACCCACCTGCACTTTTTCAGCAAAGGGCGCATGGACACCCATCTGCGACGGTGCCATGGAGACCTGTTTCACTTCAGGAGCCGCACCGCCTTCGGTTCGGGCCACGGCAGGCAGGCTGGCAGCAGCGACCAGGCCCCCTGCAATCAACAGACCAGTGATGTGACGAACGATTTGCGACATAGCTACCACCTACAAAAGTAAAAATCGAATAGGTGAATGCTATTTCTCTGTTTGGCTATCGCATATCTGGCGCGAGCTTTGTTCACAATTGGATTCAACAACCAAAAACAATAGCAAGCTTTGGTTTGAACACGTCATTTGTAGCTGAGTGAAACATTTGAATCTGCTACTGGTTGTAAATCATCCATTTCGAGGGTTTACCCGCCCATCAATAGCCAATTCCAATCAACGAAAAAATTCGATCAGTTGGTAAAAAATTTCACGGATCAAAACTTTTGGAAAAGTTTTTGACCACCATCCGATCCGTTCCTACAGTGGACTCCAGAACAGGTTTCATTGGCAGAAACAACCATGGCAGCAGCAGATCGCAACCCTCCACGCACCAAGTCCATCGTGACCCGCAACTCCGGCAGCAGCGTGTCGTCCGTCGAGCGCGCCATGCGCGTGCTGCGGGTCATGTCGGAAGGCGCGAATGCACGGCTGACCGACATCGCCACCGCCGCCGATCTGGACAAGGCCACTGCCCTGCGCCTGCTGGAGATGATGGTGCGCGACGGCTTTGTGATGCGCGATGCCGCCACCAAGCAATTCACGCTCGGGCCCGAGCTCATGGTGCTGGGTGCAGCGGCACTGCGCCGCTTTGACCCACGCCCCATCGTGCGTCCCAGCCTGATGCGGCTGGTCGGCCAGTTTGAAGACAGCGCGGTGCTGTCGCTTCCCAGCGGCATCGAATCGCTGTGCATCGACGTGGAAGAAGGCACCTACCCCATCCGCGCCAACTATCTTCGCGTGGGCAGCCGCAGGCCGCTGGGCGTGGGTGCGGGATCGCTCGCGCTGCTGGCCTGGTTGCCCGATGCCGAACGCGAAGCCGCCATCGAGATTCTGCTCAGCCAGTTGCAGCGCTATCCGCGCATCACCGCCGAGCTGCTGCACGAGCGCATCGCCGAAGCGCGCAGCAAAGGCTATTGCGTGCTGCTCGACGTGGTGGTCGAGCGCATGGGCGGCATCGGCGTGCCGATTCTCGATCCGCAAGGTCGCCCGGTGGCGGCCATCAGCATCGCCGCGCTCAACGACCGGATTCTTTCGCGCGAATCCGCCATGGGCCAGTCGCTGATGCACGAGGCGATGCAATGTCAGGTGCGTTGGGCCGAGGCGACCCGGCCCGTCAGTCGCACCGCGCATCGCGTCAGCGCGAGCAAATAGAAAAGCAAGCCAACCCATGGACAAGCACAAGGAGACACAACCCATGCCCTCATCAACGCAGGCCCCGCAAGCCTTCTTGCGTGGCGCAAGCGGCACCGCATTCGGCAAGCATGAAGGCCGCAGCGCGCTCGACCTCATGGCCGAAGCCGCCAGCGGCGCGCTGAAAAGTGCGCAGCTCGAACGCGCGCAGATCGATGGCGTGCTCTGCGGCTACGCCACGACGCTGCCGCATCTGATGCTGTCCACGCTGTTCTGCGAACGCTTTGCGCTCAGGCCGAACTACGCACACAGCATGCAGTTGGGCGGTGCCACCGGCGCGGCCATGTTGATGGCGGCGCGAGAGCTGGTGCGATCGGGCCGCTGCCGCAACGTGCTGGTGGTGGCTGGTGAAAACCGCTTGAGCGGCCAGTCCCGCGACAGCTCGATCCAGACACTCGCGCAAGTGGGCGATGCCGATTACGAAGTCCCGAACGGCGCATCCGTGCCCGCGTATTACGCGCTCATGGCGTCGGAGTACATGCACCGCACGGGCGTGACTTCTGCCGACCTGGCCGAGTTCGCTGTGCTCATGCGCAACAACGCGATCACGCATCCCGATGCGCATCTGCGCACGCCCATCACGGTGCAGGACGTGCTGGCCAGCAAGGCCATCGCATCGCCGCTGTCGCTCATGGACTGCTGCCCGATTTCCGATGGCGCGATGGCGCTGGTGGTGTCTGCCGATCCGCATCCGCAAGCGGCCATCGCCATGCGCGGCGCGGGCCAGGCACATCGTCATCAGCATCTCACCGCGATGGAAGATGTGATGCGCTGCGGCGCATCGGATGCCGCGTCCATTGCGCTCGACGAGGCGGGCATGGATATCGCCGACTTCGACTATCTCGGCATCTACGACTCGTTCACGATCACGCTGGTCATGCTGCTCGAAGAGCTGGGCTTCGCGCCACGCGCCGGAGCCGCAGCGCGCTTGCGGCATGGCGACTTTGCACGCGATGGTGCCCTGCCGCTCAACACCCACGGCGGACTGCTTTCCTACGGTCATTGCGGCGTGGCAGGCGGCATGGCGCATGTCGTCGAAGCATGGCGGCAGATGAGCAATCTGGCCGGAAAGCGCCAGTTGCAACGCACACCATCGCGCGCCTTCATCCACGCCGACGGCGGCGTGATGTCGTCGCATGTGAGTCTGGTTCTGACACGCGAAGGATGACGCAGCCATGAGCACCCAACCCACCATCCCCCAGTCGCTGTCCGCGCACTTCACCGACGGACTCCAGTCCCACGTCATCCGTTACCAGCGCTGCAATGCCTGCGGCCACGCACAGACACTCGCGCGCTATGCCTGCCAGCGCTGCGGCTCCGAAAAGCTCGATTGGCATGACTCCGCTGGCCTCGCCACGGTACGTGCGCGCACCGTCGTATCCCGCGCGCCATCCGACGAATTCCGCGCACTCGCGCCCTACACGCTCGTCATCGTCGAACTCGACGAAGGCCCGCGTTTGATGGGACATGCCGATGCGCAAGTCGACATCGGTCAACGCGTGCGCGCCGAATTTTTCGAGCACCACCACCGCACGCTTTTGCGCTTTGACGGACTCGCCTAGAAGTCCGCAAACACCGCTTGCATTCCAACCCATTCACTTGATCAGATGAAGGAGACAAACATGAACCGCAACACTCGCCACACCACTCGCCGCCGCACGCTCGCTCTGGCCTGCGCAGCCCTCTGCTGCCTGGCCACGCCCTTCGCCGCAAACGCGGCCACGGACTACCCGAGCAAGCCGATCAAGCTTGTCGTGCCCTACCCACCGGGCGGTCCCACCGACATCGTCGCGCGCGTGGTCGCGCAGAAGCTGCAAGAGCAGATGGGCCAGTCCGTCATCATCGACAACAAGCCCGGCGCAGGCGCGAATCTCGGTGCCGAACAGGTCGCACGCAGCGCGCCCGATGGTTACACGCTGATGGTCGCAACGACCGCGCACGCGATCAACCCATCGCTGTTCTCCAAGCTGAACTATTCGATCACCAAGGACCTCGCACCGGTCTCGCAACTGACCAGCGGCCCGCTCGTGATCGTCGCGACTCCGGGCCTTGCCGCCAACAACGTCAAGGAACTGATCGCACTCGCCAAAGCCAAGAACGGCGGGTTGAATTTCGCGTCATCGGGCAACGGCCAATCCACGCATCTCTCCGCCGAACTCTTCAGCGCCATGGCGGGCACGAAGATGAACCACATCCCCTACAAAGGCAGCGCGCCCGCGCTCACCGATGTGATGAGCGGACAGGCCGACCTGATGTTCGACACCATGCTGTCCTCCATGCCCTTCGTGAAGGGCGGCAAGCTCAAGGCCATCGCCGTCACCAGCAGCCAGCGCTCGCCCATCGCACCCGACATTCCTACAGTGGCGGAAGCAGGCCTGCCCGGCTACGAAGCCATCGCATGGAATGGCGTACAAGCCCCCGCCGGAACACCCAAGGAAATCATCGACAAGCTGAACGCCGAGCTCAAGAAGGCGCTTGAAAACCCCGAGGTCAAACAGCGCTTCGAAGCCCAGGGTTTCTCGTCCGCATGGAACACACCAGCAGCCTATGGCCAGTTCATTCAAGCGGAAGTGGACAAGTGGGCCAAGGTCGTCAAAACATCCGGCGCAAAAGTGGATTGAACAACGGCGCAAATGCACCACGCGGCAGGCCATCGCATCAGCGATCTCAGCAGCGAAAGCCACTCCGCGAACAACAACCACAACGCCAAGACAGCCCTTCAGGCTAGGCGTCGAAGCCGCAGACAGTACTCTCGTACGGCAAGGCTTCGCAACGACGCATGAAGGGCTGTATTGGCGCCCCAAAACGAATGACCAATCGAAGCCGCAAGGCTTCGTGAAAAGCAAAAAAATGGACTTACTAGAATCCGCGCTCAATCCTCGCTCTGTGGCTGTCATTGGGGCTTCGGAAAACATCCACAAGATCGGCGGCCGCCCCATTCTGTACATGGGCCGCCACGGCTACCAAGGCAAGATCTACCCCATCAACCCCACGCGCGATGAAATCCAGGGCCACAAATCCTACGCATCGCTCTCAGCCCTGCCCGAAGTGCCCGACCTCGCGCTCATCGTCGTCGGCGGCGACAAGACGGTGGCGGCAGTCGAGGAATGCGCAGAACGCGGCGTCAAATCAGCGGTGATCATCGCGTCCGGCTTCGGCGAAACAGGCCCTGAAGGCAAGGAACTCGAACAGCGCATGCTCGCCAAGGCCCGCGCCAGCGGCATGCGCCTTTACGGCCCCAACACGCAAGGCCTCGCCAATTTCGGCACCGGCGCGATCGCGGGCTTTTCCACCATGTTCATCGAAGTGCCACCACAGGACGGCCCGGTCGCCGTGGTCAGCCAAAGCGGCGGCATGAGCTCGATGATCTACGGCCTGCTGCGCGGTCGCGGCATCGGCGTGCGCCACGTGCATGCCACCGGCAACGAGGCCGATGTGACGGTCGGTGAAATGGCGCTCGCCGTCGCGCACGATCCCGATGTGAAGCTGCTGCTGCTTTATCTGGAGAGCATCAGCAAGCCCGAAATCCTCGCCCAGGCCGCAGAGTACGCACGCTCGCGCGATCTGCCCATCGTTGCGGTGAAGGCCGGACGCACGGCAGGCGGTCAGCGCGCGGCCTCGTCACACACCGGTTCGCTCGCGAACGAAGATCGAACTGTCGACGCCTTCTTCCAGCACCACGGCATCTGGCGCGTGCGCGATCCACATGAGCAGGCGCGCGCGGCGCAGGCCTATCTCAAGGGCTGGCGTCCCGAAGGCAAGCGGCTGGTCGTGATCAGCAATTCCGGCGCAAGCTGCGTGATGGGAGCCGACGCGGCCGACGACGAAAAGCTGCCCATGGCCGAACTGGCCCAAAGCACGCAGGACGCGCTCGCCGCCAAGCTGCCCGGCTTTGCGACCACGCAAAACCCCATCGACATCACCGCCGCGCTGCTGTCCAACAGCGGCCTGTTCGGCGACGTGCTGCCCGAAGTGGCCAAGGATCCCGCCGCCGATCTTTTCTTCATCAACATCCCCGTGGCCGGCGCAGGCTACGACGTGGAACGCTTTGCGCGCGATGCCGCCGCGTTTGAAAAAGCCGCAGGCAAGCCAGTGGCCGTGGCGGCGTGGCAGGACAGCGTGGCGTCCGCCTTCCGCACGCACGGCATCGCCACCTTTCCGAACGAAGGCGATGCCATCGGCGTGCTCGCGCAGGTCGCCAATCACACGGCGCTCATGCGTCGCCCGCGCGTTGCGGCCCCTGCGCCCATGCAGGTCGAGTTGCCACCGAGCGAAGGCCAATTCCTCAACGAAGCCCAAAGCCTTGAATTGCTCGGACGACATGGCGTGCCAGTCGTTCCCATGCAGTTGTGCCAGACCGCCAACGAAGCGCGCAGCGCCTGGGAGCGCATCAGCGCAGGCGGCAGTCGCGTCGTGATGAAGGCCTGCTCGCGCGACATTCCGCACAAGTCCGAATATGGGCTGGTGGCGCTCAACGTCCCATCTGCCGACGAGGCGGGAGCGCTGTTCGATCGCTTCTGGAGCAAGATGGACGAGCTCCAAGCCGCACGCGACGGCGTGATCGTCGCAGCCATGTGCAAGGGCCGCCACGAATTCATGGTCGGCGCGCATGTCGACCCAGTCTTCGGCCCGGTGGTGGTGGTGGGCGATGGCGGAAAATACACCGAAGCGCTCAACGACTGCGTGGTGCTGATGCCTCCGTTCAGCACCGAAGAAGTGCAATCCGCCCTGCGCAGCTTGCGCATCGCGCCTTTGTTCGACGGCGTGCGCGGCGAGCCGCCGATGGACATTTCAGCGCTGTCCGAGTTGGCCGTCGCGGTGGCTCACTTCGCGGTGTCGGCCAAAGATCAAATCGCATCCCTCGACTTGAACCCCGTTCTGGTCGGCTCCGTGGGAGAAGGCGCGATGGTGGTCGACGCATTGGTCGAGCGCCGCTGACGATCCACTTTCTACCCATCCCCGTCCACAGCCCGAAGCCGCTTCAGCGATTTCGGGCTTTTTGCTTTGGCAAGCCCCGATACGCAAGCTTTCTGCAAGTTGGAACAACTGTCGCAATGCATCAACACAAAATGTCGCTGCACAGGCATTTCTCATGCTTTCACACAAATACATTCATCCGCATTTGCCGTCCGCCGATAAAGAAGCTCAATTTATCAAATTTTAATCGCCATAGCACCGCATATTCAATTGATCAATATCAATTCTCAAAAATGCAAGAAAACACGAATGAAAAGCTGGAAAGACAAATAGCCAACACCATCTCAATAATAAGAACCAAACCACCAAATCAATCAAAGACACTAGTTAACACATTTCATTTTCCATACTCAAAAGGATGGAGAGATTCGACTTGATTTAATTATTTTCGAGAGTAATGAGAGCAACAAATAGGTAATTTGATTTCTAATTATTTCCAAGCCACTTTGCGAGGATTTATGCGAATCAACCCTTTTTTGAAGCCCACGGCAGTCTGTTGTGCATTGGCCGCATTTCACACATTTGCATGGGCCGACCTGATCGTTCCAGTCAATGGAGTCAACAGCCTGAACTCGGGCTACCAGTCTCTTGCGTGCACACAGCTTTCCGTCAGCGGTCAGCTTAATCTGAATACGGGCACCTTGGTTCGTATCAAGAATTCCATGATCCAAACGGGCGGCGTCGTCAATGGCAACTCTGGCTTATTGGAAGTGAATGGCAACTGGAGCAATTCCGGAACCTTCAATCCCGGCACCAGCACGGTGAAATTCACCCGCCTTTGCGGCGTAAGCACGATCAATGTGACTGGCACGACGGATTTCGGGAATCTGATCATCGATTCGGCAGATGGCCCCTTGCATATTGTGCTGCCGCCCAATACGAACCAGACAGTGAACGGTACGCTGTCGTTCGTCGGCAATCCCAAGGATATCTATATCGAGGGCGGCCCCTGTTCGGGCATCCGTTTGCTGGAGGGTGCCAACTCCGTTGGGCAGGATGCCAACGTGCATCTCGCACCAGGCGTCTGGATCGGCAAGACGCCACCCGCGGGTTGCCCCGGCGGGCCACCTGTCACCGGCAATTCGAATGCTGTGCCCGTGCCCGCCACGGACGCACTGGGCCTCGGTCTGCTGACGGCATTGCTCGCGGCGCTCGGCGGTGGCTCGTTGCTCCGGCGGAAAAAACCGCGCGCGCATTGAACAAGACACGGCAGCCAATCTGTCTGTTCGAGCCCTTGCGCTCACCCTGCTCTCCCGGCTTTCTCCATTTCACACACATCTGAATTTCACCAGAAGGGGTTGCTTCATGACCAGCGCACATCGCTTTGCACGCACTCGTCTCCATTCCGCTGCCACGCTCACATTAGGGGTCGGCGTACTGGCCGTCGCGCCAGTCGTCTGGGCCGATGACGTGATTCTTCGTCCGCCCACTGCAGGCCGCGTCGTCGTGCAGGACAGCGGCGGCAGCAACCTCTTTCTGCGCATTGACGATACCGGCACCAACAACGTGTTCGTTCCAACTGTTCCAGGATCCTCCGCACAGCAAGCGCTCACTTGCTTCAATGCAGGCGGCCAGCTCGGGCCATGCACAGCCAATGCGGGAGCGGGACCGACCGGTGCCACCCCGCTGACGGGAGCAGCCGGCGCGACCGGCATCACCGGCGTCACGGGTGCAACTGGCCCGACCGGAGCCACAGGTGCCACGGGTGCCACGGGTGCGACAGGTGCAGGCGGCACGGGCGCCGCTGGTCCAACGGGACCCACAGGCCCCGCTGGTGCGACCGGGTCAACAGGCGCCACAGGCTCCGCTGGCGCTGGAACGACTGGCGCTACAGGTCCCGCTGGTGCAACTGGGGCCACCGGCCCGACGGGTGCAATCGGCGGCACAGGAGCCCCTGGTGCAACGGGCGGCACTGGCGCGGCGGGCCCCGTTGGCGCCACCGGTGCAGTCGGCCCAGCGGGCAACACTGGTGCGGCAGGCCCAACAGGCAGTGTTGGCGCAGCGGGTCCAGCGGGTGCCGTTGGTGCGGCCGGCCCAACGGGCAACACGGGTGCCCCAGGCGCAACAGGCAGCACTGGCGCGGCAGGTGCGGTAGGCCCAGCCGGTGCGACCGGTGCGACTGGTGTAGCCGGACCAGCGGGCAACACGGGTGCCGTCGGTGCAACCGGCCCTGCAGGTGCTGCAGGGGCAGCCGGCAATGCAGGTCCTGCAGGCCCCATCGGACCTATCGGCCCTCAGGGCAGTCCTGGTACCGCCGGTGCCGTGGGGCCGCAAGGAACGCAGGGAATTCAAGGCGTCGCGGGCCCGACTGGTGCCAATGGTGCGACAGGCGCCACTGGCTCGACAGGAGCAACGGGCGCCGCCGGTTCCGGGAGCACCATCGCGTCCTATATGTCCGCCGAGAACACGGCAGGTGTCGCACTGTCCCTCAGCGTGAATGGCGCGCGGATTCCTCTCCCACACCAGCAGGTCATTGGCACCGGCTTCAATCCGGCCGGGAACAACGAACTGTTCAACCTCACGAGTGCTGGCATCTATCTGATCAGCTACAACATCCGTACAACGGCTGCCATCGCGACGGGAGCGTGTGTATCGGACAGCAACAGCAACGCTTACAACTGCATCCCGGCGTTGACACAGACCTCGTTGGTTGGTGTGGGGCAGTTCCAGGGGCAGGCCATCGTCAATTTGCCCGCCAACACGCAATTGAACCTGCGTCTCATCGGGCTGAGTTCAACCGTTTTGCAGGGGGGAGTCGGGGCATCGCTCACAGTGGTGCGACTGCAATAAACAGCTGCCAAATCCTGAAACTCACACGGCAGCACCCATGGCGGCAGGGCAAACGAGGCGATGCGGTTTATTTCTGCGCCGCATCCATACAAGACAGCTGAACGCCCCCGCCAACCTTGGCTGCGTGCAACCACCCACGGGGAAATGGAGTGGTTGCACGCACGTTTTTCCAAGACCGCTCCATATCGGATTTTCAATGCGGAATTGATCCACATTCAGTCCGATCCATATTGCGCGCCATTCAGCATATTGAGTGTGAAATGAACGCAGGCACAGGGATCAAAAGTTTCATTTTTCCACCACATTTCAACAACAACTGTCATCCATACTGCATTTAAAGGCCAATCTTTGACATGGATTACACGTCAAATCAATGCCTGAAATAGTGGAATTCAATGAAAGCGACCACCACCGCCTTGTCAAAGGCAGCCGTCCACACCGCCATCGAATAATCAAAATCCTCTGATCCGCACGAGGCATTCAGCGCATGGCTTTCGCCCTCTTCAATCCATAAACCAAAACACCATCAATATTTCTATTGAATTTCCTTCCAATACCCGCCTCACGATTCGCTGAAAAATTTCAGATCGCCTCATTCCCTTTAATTTATTTCATAAAAATCGTGAGTAATTGGGTTGGTCGGTTGATTTCTAATTATTTCCACGCCACTCCAGCGAGGATATATGCGGATCAACCTACAACTGAAATCGACAGTGCTCTGTGGTGTGCTTGTGCTTGCACACACCGCCGTCTGGGCGGACCTGATCATCCCCTCCGGCGGAGACAACACGCTCAATTCCGGCCTTGAGTCTTTGGCTTGCACCAACCTGGCAGTCAGCGGAACACTGAACCTGAACTCAAGCTCATTGGTGCTCGTGCGCAATGCCCAAATCAATGCAGGTGGTGTCGTCAATGGCGGTTCCGGCTTGCTGGAGGTGAACGCCAGTTGGAGCAACTCCGGCACCTACAACCCCGGCTCCAGCACCCTGCGATTCGCGAATACGTGCGGCGCAGGGACCGTCCAGGTGTCAGGCAGCACGACTTTCGGCAACCTGACCATTGATTCGGGGAGTGGCCCGCTGCACATCGTCCTTCCCGCCAACACGGTGCAGACCGTGAACGGCAATCTCGCCTTCACCGGCACCGCCAAGGACATCTACATCGACGGCGGGCCTTGCTCGGGCATTCAACTGGCAACAGGAGCCACGGTCGCTGGGCAGGACGCCAACGTGCACCTCGCATCCGGTGTATGGATCGGCACGACACCCCCCGCCGGGTGCACCGGCGGCGGCGGCAACGGCGGCGGCTCCAACTCGGTTCCAGTCCCTGCGACCGACGGGCTGGGGCTCACCCTGCTGTCCTCGCTTCTGGGCGCGCTGGGCGGAGCGGCACTGCTGCGGCGCAAGCGGTCGCGGCCAAGCACGAAACAGCCAGCCCATCACAACGTTGATCGCACCTGACTCGCGGCGACCAAACGGATTCGTTTTCCACCACTTTGCATTTCACCTGAAGGGGTTGTCGTATGACCTGCACACATCACTTGGCTCGTACCCGTCTTTGCACTGCACTCGCCCTTGGATTGGGAATGCTGGCCTCAGCCCCCATCGTCCGCGCGGATGATGTGATCCTGCGTCCCCCAGCAGCAGGCCGCGTGGTCGTGCAGGACAGCGGCGGCAGCCATCTCTACTTTCGCGTAGATGACGCCGCCACCAACAACGTGTTCGTGCCTACGGTGCCCGGATCCACTGCCCAGCAAGTGCTCACCTGCTTCAATTCGGGAGGCCAATTGGGTCCTTGCGCCGCCAACGCAGGCGCTGGGCCGGACGGAACGACACCGCTGAGCAATGCAGGCGGAAGCGCTACGGGCACGACCGGAGCGACCGGGGCGACAGGAGCAACCGGATCCACAGGCGTGACGGGAACCACCGGCCCCACTGGGCCCACAGGCCCGACAGGCGCCACGGGCAATACCGGTGCCACAGGAGACGCAGGCACGGGCACGACGGGTGCCGCTGGCCCGACGGGCGCTACAGGGTCCACAGGCTCCACTGGAGCCACGGGCTTGACCGGTCCTGCAGGCAGCACTGGAGCGACTGGCGCAACCGGCCCAACTGGAGATCCCGGACCACAAGGGCTTACCGGACCTCAAGGCATACAGGGAATACAAGGAATTCAGGGCAACCCGGGTCTGCAGGGATTGCCGGGAAACGATGGTGCCACCGGTCCTGCCGGGACTGCGGGAACGCCAGGGCTCGACGGCCCCACGGGACCTACCGGTCCGACAGGCCCCACCGGAGCCACGGGTACGATCCACACCGACATTTTTGCATCGGCGGCCAACACGGCAGGCTCGGTGATTGGCGTTGTTCTGGGAGGCACCAAAGTGCCGCTGCCCACACAAAACCTGTCAGGAATCACGTCGTCATCAAACACCGATTTCACCGTTACCCAATCGGGTTCCTATCTCATCACTTACTCCATCAATGTGACTGCGGCGCTCCTCATGAGTACGTGCGTCTACATCGACAGTGCGTGTGAATCCACCTTGAATTCCGCACCCCTTCTGTCCTTGAGCAGCTTCACGGGACAATCCATCGTGAATCTCTCGGTGGGCCAAGTCGTCAGCCTGCAACTGTATGGTCTGTTGGGGGCCGCGACGCTGCAAGGAGGCGCGGGAGCGCGCATGAGCATTGTCCAATTGAAATAGTGAACACCGACATGCGAGCATCGAGCGAGGCCGTCAACACGGCGTCCCGGTGCTCGCCTTGCGACGAAACTACACCCGGTAAAACGCCCGATTTCCTTCGATGCGAACGCGCTCGCTCTCCGGAAACATCCGCTGAGCGAGCAACTGCTTGAGCGCCTCGCGTCCCAGCGTCTGATGTGGGGTGTAGAAAGCGCTCACCGCCAGTTCATCGAGCGCGCGCCAGCGGTACACCGCCGCATCCACGAACAGAATGTCCGCCGTCGGCTGCACGATCTTCGAGGCCTGCAGCGCGTACAGACTGGCGAGTGCGAACTCCTTGCGTTCGCGATGAAAACGGGCCAGTTCGCACAAGGGCTCCGCACGTTGAGGGCGCGCGGCGTACGTTGCCAAATACGCTTCACGCACCGCCTCGGGCGTTGCACCCGTGCGCTCCAACAGCTTGGCCGCCTGGAACTGGGCAAACCAGCGCTCCTCTTCCCAACCGCCCATGGCCGCGCGTTGCCGATAACGCTCCAGGCTTTGCTCGAATCGCTGCGCATCGCGGTAACTCTGCGCGAGATAGAACACATAGCGCGTGTTGTCAGGATCGGCTTTGAGCGCATCTTCGAGCAGCGCAATATCTTTGAGATAGGTGTTCGGGTCCTTGGCGCGCGCGCCGTCATGCGAGACGAAGATCACCGGCCCGGCCAACTGCTCCCAAGGCTGCGCGTTCGGCGCGGTGAGGTATTCATGCAGCACGCCTTCCCAACGCCAGTCTCGGCGCGTGGCGATCAATGCGTTGCGCTGGTATTCCGTGCCCGCCATGTGGCAGGTGAGAAAGTAGCCATCGGCCAAGAGCTGCGGCCAGCGAAAGCCCTTGGGCACCTGCAGTTGCTCGTCGGCGTCGATGAACAGCAGATAGTCCGCACCGCCGCGAGCCAGTTGCAGCGCTTCGTTGCGGTTGTGGGCAAAGTTCTTCCATGGCCGCTCGTGCAATTCGCCCGGCACACCCTGCATGAAGTGACGAATCACTTGCTGCGTACCATCGGTCGATCCGGTGTCGACGATCACCCAGCGGTCAATCCACGGCTTGACACTCGCAAGACATCGCTCGATCACATGCGCCTCGTTCTTGACGATCATGTTCAGGCAAATGGAGGGCTTGGACGTGGCGGACATGGGCAATGGAAGAGTTGGCGAATGACGGGAACCCGAGAGATTCTAGGGTCAGGCCTTTGCGACGTGATTGGTTTTCTGAATGAATTTCACCCAGCGCGCCATCCTTGCGTCAGTCAAGTCAGCGCGCGAGCGGGCGGTCCAAGCTGTGCGAACATCGGTGCCGAACACAACACTGAAGGTCTCCATGAAAAGTTCAAAGAACGTCGTCATCGCAGCGGTGATCGCTGTGGTTCTGGGCATCGCCGTGCTGCTGTACGCCTCGCCCTACATCGCGCTGAACTCGATCAAAAAAGCGATGGATGCGCAGGATGCCAACGCGCTGGCGCAATACGTCGACTTTCCGGTGCTGCGCGAAAACCTCAAGGGCAAGCTGATGAGTTCGCTCGCGAACAAGTTGCCCCAAAGCGATGATTCGTCCAACCCGCTGGGCGGCATCGGGCAGGCCCTTGGCGGCATGGTGGTGGGCGCGGCGGTGGACAATCTGGTGTCGCCCGCTGGCGTCATGATGATGATGCAGACCGGCAAGTTCGGCCCCAAGGTGCCCAAGTCGACGCCTGCGCAAAACAACGGCGCGCCAAGCGACCGCACCACCGACAACGAAAGCGATCCGCGCGGCTTCTCTCTGAACTATCAGGGCTTCAGCAAGGTGCGCGTGTTCCGCAAGAGCGATCCGGGCAGCGCCTTCATCTTCCGCCGCGATGGGCTCATGGGCTGGAAGCTGATCAACGTGGACATGGGATGACCGCCGGCATCGGATGAGTGCAAACAACTGCCTCCAACATCAGGTCAGCCTCTTGGCTGACAGCCTTGTGGAAGCTTCGTGCAGTACAAACGACAACATTCGCCGAAGCGATGCGAAATTCGCTGCGGCCATGAAAACAATGCATTCGCATCCATTCCGTTTCACCAACAATCCCAGGAGTTCATCGGCATGTCCCAAGCCCCCACCGCACAGGAAACCATCGCCAAGCGCATTCTGTTCATCATGGTCAACGAGCAGGGACTGCGTGCCGGTGACGGCATGAGCCCCGACAACCTCACGCATGATCTGACGCGCCACGAGATCTCGCAAGCCGACCAGTTGCAGGCCGTGCAATTCGCCAAGGAAAAGGGCTGGCTGCGCGATGGTCCTTACGGCGAGCTGCAGTTGACCGAAACCGGCTTTGCGCTGGACTGATCAATCCAGCGGCCGCTCCGGCTCCAGACACTCTTTCAGATGCAGATGCTCCTCGCCGTCCCAGCGCGGCGGGAGCTGGTTGCGCGCCTGCTCGTAGTGGTGCGTGAACACATCGAGCCACGCGGCCAGCACTTGCGATGCAGCCATGTCGCCAGCCAATTCAAGGCACAGCGCCGCCACTTCGCTGGTGCAGAAATGATCGCTGCGCGTGGAGCGGCGCAGTCGATACGCCGACACCTGCTCCGGATGCAGGCTCAGCACCGGGAATCGGTCCAGATACGGACTCTTGTGGAACATCTTGCGCGCCTGTGGCCAGGTTGCGTCAAGCAAAATGAACAGCGGGCGCTTGCCCTGCACTGCTTCGCCCGAATCGCACGGCTTATCGGCCACCAATTCGTGCACCACGCGATCCGGCGGATCGACGAACTCGCGCGGAAACACCACATAAGGCTGCCATTGCGGATCGGCCAGCAAGGCGAGCAGTTCCTCATTCACCTGCGTGCGTGACCAGCCAAACGCGAAGGTGTCGGCCACCACATCGGCAATCAGCCAACCCGTGTTCGTGGGCTTGAGCGGCTCCGCGTCATGCATGAGCAGACACATGCCGGCACGCGTTTTCTGCTCGACTTCGATGCTGCAAATGCAGTGCGACACCCGCAGCCTGCACCCCTCGCAACGCAGCACTTTGGAGCCGCCGCGCGCAAGAAAAGGTCGTGTGCTGATCGCCCGCCGCGCCGTGCTCAATCGCGCCACGGAATGTGGTGCGCGCGGCGTGGCCGGGGCTTGAAAATCTTCTTCGTTCATGGGGTGCAAAAGAAGGCGCGAAGCAGCGTTCAACCCTGCTTGCACTCCAGCTCGAACAGCGGCACTTCGCAGCGCTCGCTCAACCAGACGCCACCGCCCAGCTCGCGGAAATTCGCTTCCAGGCCACGGCGGTACAGCGCCGCCCGATGACGGAACAGCCGCGCATCGGTGAGGTCTTCGTCGATCACGCCGCGATCGTAGTCCTCGCGACTCACCGCCTCGACATACAGACCGCCGCGACTCAGGCGGCCGATGTTGTCCAGCGCGAGCTTCAGATCCGTCGCACTCAGATAAGGCAGCACGCCCTGGCAGATCACCAGATCGAACGGCTCGGCATTGCGGTAGTCGACCACCGAGCCCTGCTCCCAGCCGTAGCGCTCGCAGAGATAGCTGCTGAGCTCGACGCCGTGATAGCTCACGCCGGGAAAGTGCTGGCTCACCGCCTCTTTCCACAGACCGATGCCGCAGCCGATATCGAGCACGCGCGCCATGGGCACACGCAGATAAGCAAGGTAGGAGCAGACGAAAGCACCCAGACGCCGCGAATGTTCGACATCGATCACGCTGGTCTTCTTGTCGAAATAAAAACGCTGGTAATAGGCCTCGTCAAACCACTGCTCGCTTGCTGATTGCACGCATGCTCCTGAAAAAAGGGGGAAACCGACGACGTGAATCTCGCACGCAACGGGCAAGCACATCGCCGCAAGAAAAAGAAAAACGGCGTGGCGAAGTATCGCCCACGCCGCCTGTCAGCGCTCGCGCTGCGGTATTCGATCAGCCGATCATCACGCCTGCTTGGGAGGACGGTAGTTCAGGCACACCTTGTTGCCATCCGGATCGCGCAGATAGGCCAGATACAGACGCCCCGGGCCTTCACCGCGATAACCCGGTGGATCTTCGCAGGTCACGCCTCCTGCAACCAGACCGGCAGCGTGCGCCGCATTGGCCTGTTCCTCGGATGTGGCTGCAAAGCCGAAGGTGCTGCCGTTGCCAGCGCTCGCGGGCTCGCCGTTGATGGGCGTGCTCACCGCAAACGTGCCGCCCGATCCGCGCCAGAAAAAGCGGTTCTTGTTGGCCATGCCCGGCGCAATGCCGAGCGCGCCCAGAAGCGCGTCGTAGAACTTCCTGGATCGCTCCAGATCGCTGACACCAACCATGATGTGACTGAACAAGCTCGTCTCCTGCGTTGTGGATGTGGAAGGCCAAGAATAGCCGAAGCGATGAGGTCCTCCAGTCGCTTGCGCAACTCACGTCTTCAAGAGCGTCCACGCTGCGACTGGCGCAATGCGCTGGACGTATGCACAAGGCAGCAACGCGCGGACGTTCTGATACACAGAATTTCCATTCCACCTAGCATTAACCCTAATCTCAAGCAAACGCCCTTGGTCTAAACTGAATTAAACAGAACATTAGTTCTATCTGACAGACCAAATTCAACTCAAGACGACGGGTAGCTCCATGAAAAAGATGTGGATCGGCGGACAGGCCGTGGACGGCGATGCGGGCGTTGCGCCCTTGGTGTCGGTGAATCCGGCCTCGGGGGAGGTCAACTACGAAGTGGCGGCGGCGGGTGCCAAGGCGGCCGACGCGGCGGTGAAGGTGGCCGATGAGGCCGTGCGGGACAAGAAGTGGCGCAACATGCTGCCGCCCGCGCGCGCCGCGATTCTGTCCAGGATTGCCGATGGCATGGAGCGCCGCAGCGAGGAACTGGCGCGTCTGCAAATGATCGAGAACGGCAAGGTCTGGCGCGAATGCCAGGTGCAGGTGAAAAGCGCCGCAGCCACCTTCCGCTACTACGCGGCCGTGTGCGAAACCACGGGCTCCGAAGTGACGCCCGCGCGCGGTGACTACCTGTCCATGTCGGTCTACGAGCCCTACGGTGTGGTCGCTGCGATCACGCCCTGGAATTCGCCGATGACCATGGAGGCACAGAAGGTCGCGCCTGCACTCGCTGCGGGCAATGCGGTGATCCTGAAGCCATCCGAAATCACGCCTTCCACGGGCCTGCTGCTCGCCGAGATCGCGCAGGAAGCGGGCCTGCCCGCAGGCATTCTGAACGTGCTGCCAGGCACCGGCCAGCAAGTGGGCGCGGCGCTGGTCGAGCACCCGCGCGTGCGCATGGTGTCGTTCACCGGTGGCACAGAAAGCGGTCGCCGCATCGCGGAAACCGCTGCGCGCAAGCTCATGCCCGTCGCGCTGGAGTTGGGCGGCAAGTCGCCGCACATCGTGTTCAACGATGCGCCGGTCGATGCAGTCGTGGCGGCGCTTGCCGGGGGCATTTTCGAAGGCAGCGGTCAATCGTGCGTGGCTGGCTCGCGTGCCTTTGTGCAGCGTGGCGTGTATGACGAAGTGGTTGCCAAACTGAGCGCCGTGGCGCGTTCGCTCAAGGTTGATCTGCCCGATGTGGCCGGTGCCGAGATGGGCCCACTCGCCACCTTCGCACACCGCGACAAGGTAGCGAGCATGGTGGAATCCGCACGCGCCGCAGGCGCAGACATCCTCGCGGGCGGTGCTCGCCCGGATGGCAAGCAACTGGAAAAAGGCGCGTACTACCTGCCCACGCTGATCGGCGGCATCGACAACAACGCCGCCATCGCGCAGCAGGAAATCTTCGGCCCCGTGCTCTGCATGATTCCATTCGATGACGAAGACGATCTGATCGAGCAGGCCAACAACTCCTGCTTCGGTCTGGCGTCCGGCGTGTGGACGCGCGACTACCAGCGCGCCTGGCGCGTGGCGCGTGCGCTCGAAGCGGGCACAGTGTGGATCAACACCTACAAGCAGCTCTCGATCGCCACGCCGTTCGGTGGCTTCAAGGACAGCGGCATCGGCCGCGAAAAAGGCATCAACGGCATGCGTCTGTACCAACAGCCCAAGGGCATTTATTTCGGCATGGGGCAGCTCGGCTGAGCCGCGAAAAGCACAACAAAAAGGAATCCTGAAATGAGCAATCCAACGCAAATCGGCTTCATCGGTCTGGGCGTCATGGGCGAGCCCATCTGCCGCAACCTCGCACGCAAGTCCGGCGCACCCGTGCTGGCATTCGATCTGTCCAAAGAGCCGCTGGAGCGACTGGCTGCCGACGGCGTGAAGGCCGTGGCCTCGCCCGCCGAAGTCATGCAGCAATGCGATGTCGTGTTCCTCTCGCTGCCTTCCGGCGAAGTCGTCGCCAAGCTGAGCCGCGAATCCAATGGCTTGCTGGCCAACGCACGCGCCGGCCAGGTGGTGGTCGATCTGAGCACGTCGTCGGTGAACACCACGCGCGAGCTGTCCAGCGAGTTCGAGAGCAAGGGCGCGCACCTCGTCGATGCCCCTGTCGCACGCACGCGCGCTGCAGCCGAAGCCGGCACGCTGGCGGTGTTCGTTGGAGCAACGCCGGAACTGTTCGAGCAGGTGCGTCCGCTGATCGCCACCTTCGCCGCCGACATCGCGCTGTGCGGCCCGGTCGGTTGCGGCCAGGTGCTCAAGATCCTCAACAACATGATGCTGTTCGAGCATGTGGTCGCGCTCAGCGAAGCCAAGAACATCGGCGAGCGCGCGGGGGTCGATCCGGCGGTGCTGTTCAACACGCTCACGCAGGGTTCGGCCGACAGCTTTGCGCTGCGCAACCACGGCATGAAAGCCGTGCTTCCGGGCGAGTTTCCCGAGCGTGCGTTTTCGGTCAAATACGCGCAAAAAGATTTGCACTATGCGCTGCAACTCGCTGATGAAACAGGCGTGGATGCGCGCGGCGCGAAGATCGTCGACGAGTGGTTCAATCAAGCCATTGCAAGTGGCGCAGGTGAGCAATACCACCCCGTCATCAGCACATTCATGACAAAGAAAAGCTGAGTCCGAAACAGTGCGTTGACACTGCTTGCGCTAACGGTTTTTGCGTGTCTATTTGCTGTTGCATTTACACGCAAATTCGGTTGCGTTTTGTCGCAATTGCGTGTCTACCATGGGCAGATATTCACCCCACAAATGGTGCGCACGCGATGGACCCCTCGGCCCCGTTCTTCCTTCAGCAGGTGTTGCACGAGACCCTGCGATCCCAGCGTTTGGAGTTTCAGGTGACGGATTCGGGCCGGTCCGTCACGCTTTCAAACGGCCTGCGGCTGGAGCCGTTTCTGATGGCTTGCGAGCAAGCCTCGCGCCATCACTTTCAGTCCACATCGGTCATCGAGGTCAGCCATCCCCGGCTCTTTCCGAATCCGCTGTTCGAGTACCAACATTCCAGCGGCACGTCGCAGCACGATGCGTTCAGCAAAGGCTTTGCGAATTGGGCCAACATGGATCTGGTCACGCTGATCGACGCGTGCCAAACGACGCTGGAGCACTGCGCGATTCTTGAAGTCTCCTACGCCACCGACGATGACGAAGCGGTGTATCGCCGTCAGGTTCTGCTCGGGCCGATGGCGCATTTTCAGCAGCACCCGCCACGCGCTCTGGAAGAGCATGCGTTCTGTCCCTGCTGCCTGTTCAGCAACAGCATGCCGGCCTTCAGCGATCTGCTGCAAAGCCGTGATTTTCTGGGAGTGCGGTTCTATGCCTCACGCGATGCGGACGGCCACTGCGAGGCCGATTGCCGCGTGAACGGGCATGATTTTCCGGCGGCCGTGCAACTGCTGTGCGAATACGCCAAGCTGTGGCCGGATGCGGGCATGGAGTTCCGCAAGCAATACGTCGTCATCCGCAACAAGCCGATGCTGCTGGAGTGATGGAATCACTTTCGTGCTGACGATTTCGAGTCCGGAACGGACTGGACCGCCGCGCCATTGGCATCGTCAAACCATTGCTCCTGCGTTCCCGGCGGGCAGCTTTGGTCGGTGTAGCTCACATGGCCATCGCTCGATGTGCATTTGCGCGGCCTGCGCGGCGCAGGTTGATCGGACGCTGCCTTGGTTTTGCTGGTGGCTGCGGGTTGCGAGCCCACGGCCCCGCGCGACGATGCGTCCGGGCGCGTGAGTCCACGCCAAGTCTTCTGCGCCCACTCCGTGGTGCCCGGCAACCACACTGCCTGATTCTGAAACGCCCACGTGGCCGCAGCAGCCAGCGCCACGGCCAGCGCGATCAACGCGTTGCGGTGCGAACGACGCATCATCTCGAATCACTCCCTCTCTTTTGATTTTTTACTTTGACAGCAGCGCTTATCTGACGCCGCCCACTCCCACATCCATGGTGCCGAAGACGGTCACCCCGCTGCTGTCGCCCGCTTGCGAGCCGGGGCTTTTGGCGGACGAACCTGTGCTCGTGCAACCGGCCAACGCGCCGAACACCCCCAACGCGATGACGACGGCCGCCAGGCGAAATGCATTGAATCGCATGTGAACACTCCTTTCCTGTCTCGTCTCACAGGCCCATGTTAACGACCGGGCAGGACGCTCGCGCCATGAACCCCTTCCCCCGGCATTGAATGGCCAGACGCCCTGCCCGCTGCGCCGCACGCTATTTCCGAGCGCCTGCATAGATTCGTACAACCAGATATACTAATTAATAAGCTGACTAACTAAATGACAAAACCACATTCCCCAGCCTCCAACGCCTACGCAGGCCTGCCGCGTGAAGACGCGCTGCTCAAGCTCACCCGCAGCATGGGCTTTTGCAACGCGCGCTATGTACCGATCGCGAACAAATCGGTGGAGCATCTGGGCTTGTCCGAGGCCTCGACCTGGCCGCTGCTGGCCGTCTCGCGCTACGGCGACGGACTGCGTCAGGGCGTGATTGCCGACATCCTCGGCATCAAGGCGCCGTCGCTCACGCGCCCTCTGGACTATCTCGAAGGTGAAGGCCTGATCGAGCGCCGCGACGATCCGGTCGATGGTCGCGCCAAGACGCTGCATCTCACACCCAAGGGCCGCCAGCTCACCGTCCAGATCGAAGCCGCGCTCGCCACGCTGCGCCACCATCTTTTCGAGAAAGCATCGGATGCCGATGTCGAAGCCTGTTTGCGTGTTTTTTCAGCACTCGAAGATCGCATGGGCCGCGTCACGCCGGACATCGAACCGCTGAAGAACAAGAAGCCATAAAAGCAAAAAGACCCGGCCCGCCATGAAACTCCCATCGTTGCCCCGCTTCACGCGGGCGGAAATGCTCTTTTCGCTCAAGTGCGTGGCCGCAGGCGTGCTCGCCCTGTACGTGGCCAGCCGCCTCGGCCTGAGCCGTCCGTTCTGGGCGATGATGACTTCGTACGTGGTCGCCAGCCCGCTCGCGGGCACCGTGCGATCCAAGGCGCTGTACCGCGTGCTCGGCACCATCGTGGGCTGCACGGCCACGCTGCTGATCCTGCCCGCGCTCGCCAACGCACCGGAGCTGCTCACGCTCGCCCTTGCGCTCTGGGTGGGCGGCTGTCTTTATCTGTCGCTGCTCGATCGCTCGCCGTCGTCCTACGTGTTCATGCTCGCGGGCTACACGGCTGCGCTGATCGGCTTTCCCAACGTGCAGACACCGCAGACGCTGTTCGACAACGCCAGCCTGCGCGTGGAGGAAATCATCGTCGGCATTCTGTGCGCCACCGTCGTGCACAGCATCGTGTTTCCCAAGGGCCTTGCGCCCGCCGTGCTCGGCCTGCTGGATGGCGCGATGAAGCACACCAAGCACTGGATTCAGGACCTCTTGGTCACCGATTCGCCCGATCCCAAATCCACACTCGCCAGCGATCGCAGCAAGGTCGCGGGCGACATCACGCAGCTTCGCCTGCTGTCCACGCACATCCCGTTCGACACCACCAATCTGCGCTGGACCGCCGGTGCCGTGAGCACCATGCAGGACCACATCGCCTCGCTCATGCCCACAGTCTCGGCAGTGGAAGACCGGCTCGTTGCGCTGGAGCAGGCAGAGGGAAAAATCGCGCCCGATGTGGTCGCGATTCTTGCGCGCATCAGCCACTGGCTCGACACGCAGAACTTCAAACAGCTCGATCCCGATCGCGCAAAACAAGTGGCCGATCTGCGCGCAGAAATCCACGCGTTCGGCCTGCAGCATTGGGATGAACGCAAGGACAACTTGTCGCGCCTGCTGCGCGTGGCGCTGGCAACGCGGCTTACCGAACTCATCGACGCATGGGACTCCTGCGTGCGCCTGCGCCACGACATCGACGCGGGCATCGGCGGCGCACCCGTCGCATCGCGCCGCCTGCGCAATCTGAGCCACCGCGCGCTGCATCTGGACCACGGCATGGCCGCGCTCTCGGGTCTGGCAGCCGTGCTCGCCATCTGCCTGTGCAGCGCGTTCTGGATTCTCACCGGCTGGCCCATGGGCTCGGCCGCCGTCATGATGGCGGCGATCTTCTGCAGCTTCTTTGCGACCATGGACAACCCGGTTCCGGCGATCAAGGGCTTTCTCAAATACCTGATCTGGTCGATGCCGCTGTCGATCTTCTACGTGCTCATCATGCTGCCCAACGTGCAGGATTTCGGCATGTTGGTCGCCGTGTGCGCACCGGTGTTCTTCGTGCTCGGCTGCTACATGGCGCGCCCGCAGAACATGATGGCCGCGATGGGCATTCTCATGGGCGGCTTCTTCGGAACGCTCGCCATGTACGACACCGGCGCGGTGGACATGATCACCTTCGTGAATTCGATGATCGGCCAGATCGCAGGCATCGCCGCCGCTGCCATCGTCACCGCACTGGTGCGCACCGTCGGGGTGGCATGGGCCGCACGGCGCATCCAGCGTGCCAACTGGCGCGAGCTGTCCGAACTCGCGCAACCCGGTGCGAGCGCACGCCAGATCGACGCCTACGCCGTGCGCATGCTCGACCGCATCGGCCTGCTTGCTCCGCGCATCGCGCAAGCAGGCGGCAAGATCGACGGCATCGCCAACGACCAGGCATTGCGCGATCTGCGCGTCGGTGCCGACCTCGCATCGCTGCAACGCCAGAACATTCCGATGGAGTCGCCACACATCGCGGGCGTGCTCTCGGACATCGGTCAGTTCTTCGAAAAACGCAGTGCAGGACTTGCGCAGGCGCAGTTGCCCGAAGCCATTCTCCAGCACATCGACGAGGTGCTCGACTACGCCGCCACGCGCCCCGAATCGAGGCCGCAATGGCGCGCCGCCGTGACCGCACTCGTCGGTCTGCGCCGCAATCTCTTTCCGGCCGCACCTGCGGCCCTGACCCTTTCTGGCGCCGCGCCAACGCACACGGCACCGGACACATCCGCGAGCACATCATGATCGGCGAAGCATCTTTCTACGGCCTCTATCTGCCATGGCTCATGCCGCTGGCGCTGCTCGCGCTGGTGGCACTGCTCGGCGTGCAACGGCTGCTCGCCGCCGTAGGTCTCTATCGCCGCATCTGGCATCCGGCGCTGTTCGACATCGCGCTCTACGTGCTGCTGCTCTGGGGCCTGTCGCGCCTCAGCGCACTGCTGCAATGAACTGAATACCACCTCATCAGAAAAACGAGAACAACATGACTGACAAGACCACACCCTCCGCACCGTCCACGCCTGCCAAACCCAACCTGTTCAAGCGCATCGCCGCGCGCACGATTCCCGTCGGCATCACACTGGCCGTGAGCGCTGCCGCCATCGTGGCCGCGTTTCAACTTTGGGATCACTACGAACTCGCGCCCTGGACGCGCGATGGCCGCGTGCGTGCCAACGTCGTGCAGATCGCACCCGACGTGTCCGGCCTCGTCACCGACGTCGCCGTGCAGGACAACCAGCGCGTGCACGCCGGACAGCTGCTGTTTGAAGTGGATCAGGCGCGTTATGCCCTCTCGCTGCGCCAGGCCGAAGCCGCCGTCGCATCGCAGAAGATCGCGCTCGCGCAGGCCAAGCGCGAAGACGCACGCAATGTGAGTCTCGACAATCTGATCTCGCAGGAAGTGCGCGAGCAGACCCGTACCAAGGTCGAACAGGCCAACGCCGCGCTCGCGCAGGCGCAGGTCGCGCTCGACACCGCGCGCCTCAATCTCGAACGCGCGCGCATCGTGGCACCGTCCGATGCCTTCGTCACCAACCTCGATCTGCGCAAGGGCAGCTACGCCACGGCGGGCCATCCGGCGATGGCGCTGGTCGATTCGTCGTCGTTCTACGTCGAAGGCTATTTCGAGGAAACCAAGCTCGCGCGCATCCATGTGGGCGACCGCGTGAAGGTCACGCCCATGGGCGTCGGCAAGCCGCTCGCGGGCACGGTGGAGAGCATCGTCGCAGGCATCGCCGACCGCGACCGCGCGACCAGCTCCAACCTGCTGCCGACGGTGAATCCCACGTTCAACTGGGTGCGACTCGCGCAGCGCGTGCCCGTGCGCGTGAAGCTCGACCCCGTGCCCGACGATGTGAAGCTCGTCGCAGGCCAGACGGTGACGGTGGAAGTGACGGGCAACGCCACCAAGAACGCCGAGAGCGCCAAGATCGCAGCCGCGCCCAAACAGACCAAGGGCTGATCACCATGCGCCACCTGCTCTCCACCTCGCTGTCGCTCATCGCCATTGCCGCGCTCACGGCGTGCAGCACCAAACCTGTTGGCCCGGATTACGTCGTTCCTGCAGAAGCTATCGCGCAACAGGTCCAGCCTCATCAACCGTTCTCAAGCGCGCAGAATTCGACACTCGCTGACAAGCATCACGCGCTTGTCTCCAACGCCGCGCTGCCTGATCGTTGGTGGCAGCTCTATGCCGATCCGCAGCTCGACGCGCTCATCGCCAAAGCCTTCGAACACAACACCGATCTGCGTCAGGCACTCGCGCATCTCGAACAGGTGCAGGCCGTCGAGCAGGAAGTCGCAGGTGCCACACGCCCCAGCCTGAGCGTGGGTGGTGGCCCGAGCTACGGCCACGTCTCCGGCCTGTCGATGCTGCAAAAGGGCTACGTGCCGCCCAACGCATTCAGCTACTCGGCCAGCTCGGGCATCTCGTATCAGCTCGACCTGTTCGGCCAGATCCGCCACGCCATCGAAGCCGCGCAAGCAGGCACGGATGCGGCACAGGCCGCCCTCGATCTCACGCGCGTGAACGTGGCCGCGCACACCGCCAGCGCCTGGGCACAAGCCTGCACGACGGGCCTGCGCATCGAGGTGATGCAGCACTCCATCGCACTGCAGCAACAATCGGCGAGCATCTCCGAGCGACTGCAGAAAGCGGGCAAGGTGGGCACCATCGACGCTCAACGCGCCCGCGCGCAAGTCGAGCAACTGAAGGCCGATCTGCCACCGCTGCTCGCGCTGCGCCAGAACGCGCTGTTCCAACTTGCCACGCTCACCGGCGAGCAGCCACAGAATTTCCCGCGCGACGTTCAGCAATGCCACGCAGCCCCGCAGGTCGCTGCAGGCGTGATCCCCGTCGGCGATGGTCAGACCCTGCTGCAACGCCGCCCCGATGTGCGCCAGGCCGAACGCCAACTCGCACAGGCCACCGCGCAGATCGGCGTGGCCACGGCCGATCTCTACCCCAAGATTTCGCTGGGCCTCTCCGCTGCATCCGCTGGCCACATGACAGGCTTTGGCCGCGGCGACACCTTCAGTTGGAGCCTCGGCCCGCTGATTTCGTGGAGCATTCCGATCAACGGCGTCGCGCAGGCACGCATCGCTCAATCCGAAGCCGCCACCAAAGGCGCGCTCGCCAAGTTCGACGGCACCGTGCTCACAGCATTGCGCGAAACCGAAACCGCCCTCACCAACTACGCCCGCGAACTCGACCGCAACGCGCGCCTGAAAGCCGCCCGCGCACAAAGCGCACAGGTCGCCGAAGAGACGCGCCGTCTGTATGTCAACGGCAAGACCGGCTACCTCGATTCGCTCGACGCAGAGCGAGTGCTCGCCAACGCAGACACCGCGCTCGCGGCCTCGCAAGCGAACATCGTGAACGATCAACTGGCGTTGTTTCTGGCGCTGGGCGGTGGTTGGGGCACAGAAGGAGAATCCCATTGATTTTCGTCGCAGCGCTGTCACGTCGTTAACCTACAATCCGCTGCTCCACCATGTTCACCACCCACGATCTCCTCTACATCGCATCGGTCGCCGCACTGATTCTTGCGATGCCGGGCCCCACCAACACGCTGCTGTTCTCGTCGAGCGTGGCGCGTGGTTTTTCGCGTTCGGTGGTGCTGGTGGCCGCAGAGCTGGTGGCCTATCTGCTGGCCATCAGTTGCTGGGGATTTCTGCTGCTCAAGCTGCTCAACGATCAGGCCTGGATCGCCACCACACTCAAGCTCGGTGCGGCGTTCTACATCGCTTACCTGTCGCTCAAGATCTGGAAGTTCGAGAAAAGTCTCACGCCCGAATCGAGCATCACCAGCCGCCACGTGTTCATCACCACGCTGCTGAATCCCAAGGCATTTCTGTTCGCCTCGTTCGTGATGCCGCCCAAGGTGTTTGTCGACACCGCCGCCTACTTTCCCGCCATGGGCACATTTGCGCTCACCATGATTCCCGTGTCGCTGGGCTGGTGCCTGCTCGGCCATCTCGCGCGCAGTGGAAGCAGCAAGCTGCCGATGTTTTCATCCGGCGTGATGCTGCGCGGCGCATCGCTGGTGCTGTGCTTTTTCTCGGCGTCGATTCTCTACGACGTGCTGCACAAGGTCTGGCTGAATCATTGAAGACAAAAATGGAGCCAACAAGGCTCCATTGTTTTTTCAGCGACGCCGTTTACGCGGGTATCACAGTCCCCTCCTGCCGCTGCTTGAGCCACGCAAGAAACTCCCCCACTGCCTGCTTGCCTTCGGGCGGCAGCGCCATCAACTCGGTCTTCACCGCATCGCGCGGAATCAAGCCCAGACCGGTGGCGACGAACATCCAGTTGATCACATGGAAGATGCCGCGCCGGCCATGCAGGATGTAGCCTTCCAGATCGAGCAAGCGCGGCGCACGCAGTTGCATGCACTCTTTAAGCGCACGATAAGTCTCGGGCAAGGGCACTTTCGCCACATCACGCCAGAACGCCGTGTCGCGGCGCGGGCAGTCGTAGTGCATGCGCAGAAAGTCGCGCACCTCCAGCCACGAATGGTGGTTCGACTCGTTGAACTCGCGGATCGCGTTGTCCGACACCACGCCCTGGCTCAAGGTGAGCACCCGCACAAAGTTGCGCACGGTCTCGACCATCTGCCCGATCGACGTGGCCTCCAGCGGCTCCACAAAGCCCGAGGCCAGCCCCACGCTCAGTACATTGCCCACCCAGACCTGCTCGAAGCAACCGGGCTCGAAGCGAATCACGCGCTGCGGCTGCACGTCATAACCAAGCGTGCGTTGAATCTCCGCCGCCGCATCCTCATCCGAGATGTGCTTGCTGCTGTACACATAGCCCGCACCCACGCGATCCTGCAGCGGTATCTGCCACATCCAGCCCGCCGACAACGCAATGGCACGACTCACCAGCCCCGGATTCTTTTCCGGATGCCGCATGTAGAACGGAATCGCACGATCAAGCAGCAGATGCTCGCTGAATGAATGCCACTGGCTGGGCACCACCTTGCCGATGATCTTGCGCGACAGGCCGCTCGCATCGACCACAAAGTCCAGCTCGATGCGCTCACCCTCTCGCGTGGTCAGCGCCACGACCCGTCCACGCTCGTCGGTCTGCACTTCATTCACCATCGCATCCTGATGCACGATGTTGCGCGACAGCGCAATCTTCTTGAGGTATTCGGCGATCTTGTAGCTGTCGAAATGGAAGGAACTGATGATGTCCACTTCTTTGGCATCCAGCGCCTTCTTGGCCTCCTGCTGGCTCGCATTGCCCTTGATGAGGTCCATGCCGCGCAGGTAGTCCGGCATGGGAATGCCGTTGTGGATCATCGCGGCAATCAGCGGAAAGCTGCCGCTCTTTTCCCATTTGGAGGCCACACCGTCCGACGACGCAAACGGGTGGAAATACCGGTCGTCCTTCTCGCCCGTGCGCCAGCCCTCGTAGCTGAAGCCCCACTTGTAGGTGGCATGCGTCTCGCGCACGAAATCGTCCAGATCGATGTCCAGCGAAAGCAGCGCACTCTGCAGATTGAGCAGCCCTCCCTCGCCCACCCCCACAATGCCGATCTGCGAAGACTCGATCACCCGAACCTCCACCGCCGCACTGAAAATCTTGCGAAGCGACAAAGCAGCAAACCAGCCCGCAGTCCCTCCACCCAGAATAACGACGCGTTTTGCGCCTCGCAAATTGAGCACTTCAACCTCCCTCGAAACACTGAACATATGAGTGAAAACCACTCTACATCAGGGTTCCGGGGTGGTTCATTGATTAATCATGCATGCATGTGATGGGTCATATTCAGCCCAACCCAAACTACATACGACTGAACAAGATCAATCTCAAAAAAGCACAGATCAGCACAACGTCAATCCACAAGGCCTTGGTATTAAAAGACAGCGAACTCAGCAGCGTGCAGGACGCTCGAATCACCCACCCCAATGACGAGATGGCCCCTCAGGCGCGACGCAAAGCCGCAGACAGTACTTTCGTACTGGCCAAGGCTTTGCAACAAAGCATGAGAGGCCATATCGTCATCTCAAAACGAGCGACTCATCGAGGCCGCCAAGGCCTCGTCTCAAAAACAAAAATCAGCTGATGTGCTTGCCGACAATGCCAGCAATTTCAAACATCGTCACTTTATCCTTGCCGAAGACAGGTAGCAGCTTCGCATCGGCAATCACCGAACGCTTGTCCGCCGGATCCTGCAGATTGTTGGCCTTGATGTAGTCCCAGATTTTCTTGACCACTTCGGGGCGTGAGACGGTGCCGTCGCCGATCACCGCGGCCAGCTCTGCGCTTGGCTTCAAAGTGCCTGCCGCAGGTGCCTTCTTGGTCGCGGCCTTCTTCGCAGCAGGCGCTTTCTTGGCCGCTGCCGTGGTCTTCTTGGCTGCAGGAGTCTTCGCTGCCGCACCTGCTGCCGTCTTGCGCGGTGGGAACTTCGAGTCGCGCTTCTCGAATTCGAAATTCACCTTGCTTTCATTGGCATCCCACACCAGGAAGGCCTTGAACGCGCGGCGCGTGCGCATGCTCACGAACTTGTCGAGCAGATCGGTCTTGCCGGTTTCCAGCAGCTTGTTCATCTGCGTGCGCTCGATGGGTTGCTGCAGGATGATCTTGCCGCTCTTGAACTTGCAGCTCGGCGTGGGTTGCGCCTGCGTGGGAACGGACTTGCTGCACACATAGTTCGCGCCATGCTCGTACACGGGCGCGCCGCAGACCGGGCACTTGCCCAGACTTTCCTGCGCGGAGAAGTCGACCAGTTCGCCCGACTCTTCATCGGCCTTGTCGTCGCCAAAGTCGAATTCGAGCTTGTAGTTGTTGTTCTCTTCATCGCACACGATGGCGACTTCGGCCGTGAACGGCCAACCCGCCTTGGAGCGGAAGCCTTCCAGCGGGCCGATGCGACGGTCGCGCACCAGCGTTTCGGCTTCCTGCGTTTCGAACGTGCGGCCTGCGGGCGACTTGGTGAACGAGAAACCGCAACCTGCGCCATCGCCACCGGCCTTGCCGGTGCAGGCAAAGCGGCGGTAGTTTTCCTTGACCACGCCGCCGCAGTTGGGGCATGGGGTTTCCAGCGTCGCGTAGTCGCCGGGGATGGTGTCGCGGTCGTATTCCTTGGCCTTCTTGACGAGCTTTTCCGTCATCGCCTGGATCTGCTGCATGAAGGCTTCGCGCGAGAGCTGGCCCTTTTCCATCTGCGAGAGCTTGTACTCCCACTCGCCGGTCAGGTCGGCGCGCGAGAGTTCTTCCACGCCCAAGCCACGCAGCAGCGTCATGAGCTGGAACGCCTTGGCCGTGGGGATCAGCTCGCGGCCTTCGCGCAGCATGTATTTTTCGGTGATCAAACCTTCGATGATGGCCGCGCGCGTGGCTGGTGTGCCCAGGCCCTTTTCCTGCATGGCTTCGCGCAATTCATCGTCGTCGATCTGCTTGCCCGCGCTTTCCATCGCGCCCAGCAGCGTGGCTTCCGAGTAGCGTGCGGGCGGCTTGGTCTTCAAACCCTTGGCATCGGCATGTTCGGTGCGCGGCGTTTCGCCGGGCTTGACGGCCACCAGCGGCTGGCCCTTGTCGCCTTCCTTGCCGCCTTCGACTTCGTTGGCCGCTTCCTTGCCGTAGATGGCCAGCCAACCCGGCTTGACCAGCACCTTGCCTTCGGTCTTGAAGCTGTGGCCCACGACCTGGCTGATGCGGGTCGTCACCTGGTGTTCGGCGCTCGGGAAGAACACTGCCATGAAGCGGCGCACGACCAGGTCGTACAGCTTCTGTTCGGCTTCCGACAGGCCGCTTGGTGCCTGCGTGGTCGGGATGATGGCAAAGTGATCCGACACCTTGCTGTTGTCGAAGATGCGCTTCGACGGACGGATGTAGTTGTCGTTGATCGCCTGCTGCGCAAACGGTGCGAGATGGCGCATGCCGCTGTGCGCCAGCATGTCGAAGGTCTGCTTGGCGACCGGCAGATAGTCCTCAGGCAGCGCGCGCGAATCGGTACGCGGGTAGGTCAGCGCCTTGTGGCGTTCATACAGGCTCTGCGCAAGCGCGAGCGTGGTCTTGGCGGAAAAGCCGAACTTGCCGTTGGCCTCGCGCTGCAGGCTGGTCAGGTCGAACAGCAGCGGCGATGCCTGCGTGGTGGGCTTGGATTCTTCGGTGACGGTCGCTGGCTTGCCGCGCACGGCCTCGGCAATTGCCACGGCGTCCTTATGGTTCCACAGGCGGTCGGCGCGGGCTTCGGCGTCTTCGCTCTTCTTCCACTTGGGGTCGAACCACTTGCCCAGATACTCGCCCGCCTCGGCGTGAAAGCCTGCGTGCACTTCCCAATAGTCGCGGCTCACGAACTTGCGAATCTTTTCTTCGCGCTCGACCACCAGCGACAGCGTCGGCGTCTGCACGCGGCCCACGGTGGTCAGGAAGAAGCCGCCATCGCGCGAGTTGAACGCGGTCATCGCACGCGTGCCGTTGATGCCGACCAGCCAGTCGGCCTCGGAGCGGCTGCGGGCGGCGTTGGCCAGGCCCTGCATCTGCTTGTCCGAGCGCAGCTGGTTGAAGCCGTCGCGGATCGCTTGCGGCGTCATGCTCTGCAGCCACAGGCGCTGCACCGGCTTGCCCAAAGCGCCCTTGGCACCGCCCGCGTATTGCTCGATCAGGCGGAAGATCAGCTCGCCTTCGCGGCCCGCGTCACAGGCGTTGATGAGTTCGGTGACGTCCTTGCGCTTGGCCTGCTTGACCACGGCGTTCAGGCGCGTCTTGGTCTTGTCGACCGGCTTCAGGTCGAAGAACGGCGGAATCACCGGCAGGTGCGCAAAGCTCCATTTGCCGCGCTTCACATCGAACTGCTCGGGGGCCTGGATCTCGACCAGATGGCCCACGGCACTGGTGACCACGTAGCGGTCGTTCTCGAAATGATCTTCGTGTTTGTCGAACTTGCCGGCAACGGGCGTGAGGGCACGCACGATGTCTTGTGCAACCGACGGTTTTTCTGCAATGACCAGCGTTTTATTCATTTGTGTGGGTTGGCCTTTACGGCGCTTCTACAATTCGGCTTCACGCGCGCACGCGCACGCATGTGTACATATTCAAATTAACAGAGTTTTCAGCCATGGCCCGCAACGCACCCTCGAATATCCCGACTATCCCGCCGGGCCGCCGCATCCAGACTCGCCGCTCGGGCGTGCATGGCAAGGGCGTCTTTGCTCTGGAGGACATCGCGGAGGGCGAAGTTCTCATCGAGTACATCGGCGAGGTCATCGGCTGGCAGGAAGCGCAGGATCGGCATCCGCACGATCCCAAGCAGCCCAATCACACGTTCTATTTCCATGTGGACGAAGACCGCGTCATCGATGCCAAGCGCGGCGGAAACTCCGCGCGCTGGATCAACCACAGCTGCGATCCCAACTGTTTTGCAGATGAAATCGACGGCCGGATTTTCATCACTGCCCTGCGCAATATCCACGCAGGCGAAGAGCTCAATTACGACTACGGCCTGATTATCGAAGAGCGTTATACCCCGAAACTCAAAGCCGAATATCCCTGCTGGTGTGGCAGTGATGACTGCCGCGGCACCCTGCTGGCCCCCAAGCGCGGCTGGGCGCCCAAGGGCATGGAGCCGGTGAAAACGAAGAAAAAAGCCGAAAAACCTGCTTCCGAAGCCAAATCGGATGCAAAAAAGATAGCTGAATCCTCCAAAAAATCCGAGAAGAAGACGGCCAAGCCGTCCGACAAGAAGGCAGAGAAGAAGGCCGACAAGAAATCCGACAAGCCCACGACCTCGGACAAAAAACCCGCAAAAAACAAGGACAAGAAGCCAACCAAGGCCAAGGACAGCAAAAAGTGAGCGACGACAGCGCGAGAAACGCCTCGGCCGCACGCCCGCCCATCCGCTGGCCTTCGGAAGCCATCTGGCAGGCTGTGGTGGGCTCCGTGCCCGATTTCAGCGTCGAGGTCGTGCCCTCCATCGATTCGACCAACACCGAACTCATGCGCCGCGCGCGCGCCGGGCGCTGCGAACCGATTCTGCTGGTCACCGAAGAGCAGACCGCAGGCCGTGGCCGCCTCGGCCGCCCCTGGCAAAGCCAGGAGACCGAGCATGCCGAGGACCATGGCCCCGCATCGCTGATGATGTCGCTCGGCCTGCCGATCCGCCCCAAGGAGTGGTCCGGCCTGTCGCTGGCCGTGGGTGTGAGCGTGGCGGACAGCATCCAGCCCGAGATTCCGCGCGATGACAGCGGCGTGCCGCGCGTCGGCCTCAAATGGCCCAACGACCTGTGGCTGTCGGGCGACCGCAAGTTCGGCGGCATCCTGGTCGAGACCGCGAGCTTCGTCGCCCCGCAAGGCATGTACGCCACCGAGCCCGACAACGCACTGCGCTATGTGGTGGTCGGCATCGGCCTGAACGTGCTGCCGCGCCCCGGCGACGGCATGACGACGCAGCCCGCCTGCCTCACCGAAATCGACGCCCGCTGGACCGCGCCCGAAGCGCTGCTCGCCATCATCCCGCCGCTCATCCAGACGCTGCAGACCTTTGCGCGCACCGGCTTTGCGCCGTTCAAGCAACGTTTTGAACAACGCGACCTGCTGCGTGGACGCACGGTAAATCTGAGCAACGGCGAAAGCGGTGAAGCGCGCGGCGTGAGCGATGATGGCACCCTGCTGGTCGAAACCGCTGCGGGCGTGCAGGCCATCACCAGCGCCGACATCAGCGTGCGACCGGCCGGTCAGCCGCTGCCGGGACCATCGGCATAAAACCACGTCGCACCCAGAAAAACACGAATCGACAAGAGGGATCACCACATCATGCTGCGCATCGCCGTCATCGTTCTGCTGCTCGCCAATGCGGGCTACTACGCATGGTCGCAGGGCATGCTGCGCGACATGGGCTACGGCCCGACCGTGCAGTCCGAGCCCCAGCGGCTGAACCAGCAGATCGATCCGCAGAAGATGCAGGTGACGCCCGTGAGCGTGGCCGCGCAGGCATCAGCCTCGGCTGCGTCAGCGACTGTTGCGGCAGCTTCTGCAGCATCGGCACCCGCGTCCACGCCCAGCGCGCCAGCCAGTGCCGCGTCCGTCGCTGTGGCTGCTGCTCCAACGCCCGTGCCCGCCGCATCAGCGCCCGCTCCTGCCACGCCACCGCAACGCACGGTCTGCCTGCAAGCGGGCTCGTACGACGAGCAGCAGATGCAGACCCTGCGCATCGCCGCCCAAAGTGCGCTGCCGGCCAACAGCTGGAGGTTCGACCCCACGCCCGTTCCCGGTCGCTGGATGGTCTACATCGGCAAGCTGCCCGATGACGACGCCGTCGCCAAGAAGCGCTCCGAACTCAAGAACCTGCAGATCGACTACGACCGCCCCGGCGCGGCCTTCGAGCCCGGTCTGTCGCTGGGCCGTTTCTCGACGGACGAAGCCGCACAGCGCGCGCTCTCGCAACTGACGTCCAAGGGCGTGCGCACCGCCAAGGTCGTGGTCGAGCGCAAGGAGACCAACGTCTACACCCTGCGCCTGCCCACCGCCGATGATGCGTTGCGAGCCAAGGCCGAGGGCCAGTTGCGCACCGCCCTGCTCGGCAAGCCGCTCAAGCACTGCGGTACTTGATTTCTTGTGTTGTGGCTGACGAAGCCTTTGGCTTCGATGGGTTGGTCGTTTTGAGACGCAGATACAGGGCCTGATCCTTCGTTGTGCCTCCTTGCCGTACCGAAGTACTGTCCGCGTCGGCAGCGCCTCGTCTCAGGCCCTGTCTCTGCGTTGGGGTTGTCTATTCAAGCGCCGCATGAGCTTCTCAGGTCCGCTGCTTGAAAACCGGGGATGTGCTGTTTTCAGAGCTTGCGTGGATCGGTTTTGAGAAGTTGCTCGACCAGATCGCGCAGGTCGCCTTTGAGCTTGTCGAATCCCGGCTGCACGATCTCCAGCGTTTCTTCGTTCATGTAGATGCGCCGGTTGATCTCGATCTGGATGCTGTGGCGGTGCTCCTCGGGTTTGCCGTAGCGGCGCACCAGCTCCACACCCTTGTAGGGGTGGTTGTATTCCACGTCGTAGCCACGCCCGCGCAGAAACTCGCACACCAGACTGGACAGCGCGGGGGATGCGGTCGAGCCATCGCGGTCGCCGATCACGAAGTCCGCATGTTCGAGTCCCGGATGCAGCGTCGCGTGGCTGGCTGCGACCGACGGCATCGAGTGGCAGTTGATATGAATGCTGTAGCCATGCCGCGCATGCGCCGCATCAATGGCATCCGACACGGCGGCGTGATACGGCGTCCAGCATTCGGCGATGCGCCGCTGGCCCTCCTCCACCGTGAGCTGTCGTTCGTAGATCGCCTGACCGTCGTCGGTGAACTTCCAGATCAGCCCCTTGCCCAAGCGCACCTTCTGCAGCGTGACCTCGTCCTCGGTCACCGCATGCGGCCAGTCGCCGTCGAACAGTTCGACATCGACCTCGGTCGTGTTGCGATTCGCATCGAGATAAATGCGCGGAAACAGCGCTTCGACCCAGGCCACACCCATCAGCGGCGCAAAGTCGTAGAGCTTTTCAACGTGCGTGTCCTCGGCCTGACGCAGCACGGCCAGCGGCAGCGCCGAGCCAAAATCATCGGGATAGACCGTGCCACTGTGCGGCGAATCCAGCACCAGCGGCGTGCTGCCGGGTTGAGCGGCGAACTTCTTGGCTGTGTCGTTGGCCTTCTTCGATCGGGAAGAGTCAGTCATGGCTGTTGTCTCACTTCGTGTGAGATGCAGCATAGCCTGAGCACCAACGGCTATGAGCCGCCAAAGGTTATTCGTCTTCGGTGGCCGCCAGCGCCGACGATTTGAGCACCGTCCAACCCGATTCGATGTGCTTGCGCATCGCGATCATCGCGGAAGCAGCGTCGCCCGTGGCCAGCGCTTCGAGGATTTCGTTGTGCTCCTCGACGGCATCCTGCCCGCGGTTCTGCGCCGCGTTGATCACGTCGAACGGATAGCGCGCCCAGAGAATCTGCACGAAATGCAGCGTCTGCGGCAGGTTGGCGATGTCATACATGCGGCGGTGAAAGCGGTAATTCACGCCACGCGCAGCGGCGCGGTCACCATCGGCAAACGCCTTGGCAAACTCGGCCCCCAGGGCATGCAGTTCCTCCAGATCCTTGGAGGTGATGTTCTGCACCACGCCGCGCACGAGTTGCGCTTCGAGCAGCAGACGCAGATTGAGAATTTCGGCCGACGCGGCCGGATCGAACGGCACAACGCGCGCACCGCGATACGAATCGCCGCTGACATAGCCTTCTGCCACCAGCAGCTTGAGCGCCTCGCGCACCGGCGTGATGCTGAGCTTGAGCTCTTCGGCGATCTCGGCCTGCTTCAAACGCGAGCCGCGCGGGTACACGCCCGAGATGATGCGTTCACGCAGGTAATCAGCGACTTGTTCTTCTTTGGTTCGGTAATCCATGTGTTGCCCGTCGAATCCTGCCATCAATCCATCGCAGTTGCATGGACCGTATGCCGTCTGCAGCTGCGTTGCGGAGGTCTGCCTGCGTGCGGTCGTGCACGATGCATTGGTTTCGCCGCATTCTATGCGACGGAATGCATGACCACATCATGCAGCGCAACGCGCGTTGGCAATGCGCAAAACCACTCAATGGCAGTTGTCCTGTACTTGGAAGCCCAATATGAAAAAATCCACCGTCATGCAATCCACCAGTTCCGACCGCCATCCCACCGTGCTGATCCTCGCCGCAGGCAGCGGCACGCGCTTTCGCGCATCGGGCGGCAGCACGCACAAGCTTGATGCTCTGCTCGACGGCATGGCCGTGCTGGAACGCTCCATCCAGGCCGCACAGCAATCGGGCCTGCCATGGCATCTGGTGCGCAAGGGTGAAGGCGGCGCGGGCATGGGCGATTCGATTGCCGCTGGCGTGCGCGCGACGCCTGATGCCAACGGCTGGCTGATCATCCCCGGAGACCTGCCACTGGTGCGGCCCGCCACGCTGGTGCTGGTTGCGCAAACACTGGTGGAAGGAACGCACGACGTGGTGATGCCATTCTTTGAAGGCAAGCAGGGCCATCCCGTGGCGTTCTCCACCGCTTGTTTTGCCGCACTCACCGCGCTGCATGGCGACAAAGGCGCATCCCCCATCGTGCGTGACGCGAGAGCGCGCGGGCAAGTGCTCGATCTAGCCGTCGATGACGAAGGCGTGGTCACCGACATCGACACCATGGACGACCTCGCCCGCGCACATGAGTTGCTGCGAGCGAGGAAGTGAACGGATTGATTTGGTTTGAATGGATCAGTTCGCCGACGCAGCCATCACCATCCTCATGATGCGCTGCGCCTTGTCCACCAAAGGCTTGTCGATCATCTTGCCATCCACCGCCGTGGCCGCGCCCGCGCTTGCTTCAAACGCAGCCAGCACGCGGCGCGCCCAATCCACCTCTGCAGCGGAAGGCTCGAACGCGGCGTTCACCGGCCCCACCTGCGCGGGGTGAATGCACAGCTTTGCCCCAAAGCCCAACTGCCGCGAACGCTGCGTGTCCTGCATGATCAACTCGGCATCGCTGAAATTCACGCTGACCCCATCGATCGGCGGCAGCAGCCCTGCACGGGCCGACTCCAGCACGATCTGCACACGCACGGAATCCAGCGCGTGGTCTTCATCGGCAATGCCGCTTTCGGTGGAGAAATCCACACTTCCGAAAGCCAGTTGCTCAATTCCCTTGATGCTGCATATTTCTTTCAGATCGAGGTAAGCGGCGACGGTTTCTATCAAAGCGATGATGCGTCGACCGGGGAGTTGTTCGACCACATGAGCCAGTGAGCGGGCATCGGCTTTGGGGAGCATCACTGCCGCATTGGCTTGCTGCACGTCGGCGATCATGCGGAGGTCGTCTTCGAACCATGGGGTGTTGGCTGAGTTGGTGCGGACTAAGGCTTGCCTTTTGGTTTGAACCAGCCAGGTTTGGACTGCTTCTCTGGCTTTGGGTTTGGCTTCCATGCTGACTGCGTCTTCCAGGTCGAGGATGATGTCGTTTGCGCCGCTGGCAGCGGCTTTGTCGAAGCGTTCTGGGCGGTCTCCTGGGACGAAGAGGAAGCTTCTGGAAATTGTTGTCTTTTTCATTTCTTCTTTTCCTTTTTGGCGTTCGTTTGTTCGTTATTTACGGAGGCCGGGACTGCCCCCGGCTGGGCAGTAACTTTTTGCTTGCGCCAAAAAGTCACCAAAAATCGCTTTGAATACCTGCGGCAAAACTCTCTGCGCGCCGTAGGCGCTCCGTTCAAACAGCTTGCCGCAAGTCAGTCTGGAAGAGGTGCTTACGGCACTTCGCTTCGCTCGTGCTGCATCTCGCGACTTCGCGAGATGCGGTCGGTGCGGTGCGTTTGTCCTGCACTATAGCCCGCATGGTTTGACGACTCGACTGCCTGATATCGCAGCACTCGAATCGAACACCCCCTCACCCCAACCATCTCCCCCACAAGCGGTGGAGAGGGAGCAAGAAAGAGCACAGCGCTCGGTATCCGCCTTACCCCCTCGCCCGCTGGCGGGAGAGGGCTGGGGTGAGGGTGGAATCAGGCACGAGCGAAGCAAAGTGCCGTATCACTCCCCCGCTCCCGAATTCGCCCTTCTGGCCACGCCTGATTCTGGAGGTTCGTCCGGCGGTTTTGAGCGGCAAGTGCCGATCAAAACTTCAACATCTGACTCACGGCAGTTGTTCGAGCGCAGAGCCCTTGGGCTCGAAGTCGAGTTCTGCCGTGCGCCGGACGAACCTCCAGAATCAGGTCGCCCGTAGCGAAGCGAAGGGTCGTGGACAGCGGGCTCGCCTTTTCTTTGCTTACTTTCTTTTGGCGAAGCAAAAGAAAGTGAGTCGCCCGCCGGGGCGAGACCCGGCCAGCCAACTACTCAAACACCACATCAGAAGAAGAACTCATAGTACAAAACCTCTTCAACCCCTGCACCGCATTCTCATGCTCCTCCACAGAAGGCGCACAACAACAATCTTCCAGCACGATGATCTCGTAATCCCGATCATGTCCCTCCCGCACCGTAGCCTGTACCACGGCGTTGGTGGAAATCCCCGAGCAGTAGATCCTCCGAATACCACGCGCACGCAGAATCGCCTCAAGGCTCGTTGCATAGAACGGACTCACGCGATGCTTGACGATGTCGAAGTCTTCTTCACGCTGCCCGAGGTCCGGATGAGTCTGCGTTCCCCAGGTGCCCAGTTTGAAGATGCCATTCTTGCGTGCGCCTGAAAAGATCGGGGAGTTCGGTGGGCATTCGCGGTAGTCGGGCGAGAAGCCCACGCGCACAAAGCCGATGGGGATACCGGCTTGGCGCGCCTTGTCGATGGCGTTGCGTGTCTTGGCGATGATGCCGCGTCCGCGCACCTGTTCGCCGTATGCGGCCTTGCCGTTGAAGCCCTCGTCGTGGACCAGGTCGTTTTCCATGTCCAGAACCAGATAGATCGATGTCGATGTCGAAGTCACGCCTCGCTCCTTCACTTGTTGTCTTGTGATTGCTTGTGGTTGTTCATTGGTGATGGTGATGCCGCCACGTGTCTACAAAATGACCTCGCGGCTTTCCAGATCTGCGCGCTGTCTGCTGGACAGGCCCAGCAGTTCGCCGAACACGTAGTCCTCATCCTGCCCCAATGCAGGCGTCAGGCGGCGGATGCCTACGTCGTCGGTGCGACTGAAACGCGCGGGAGCACCCACTGCGGGGCGTGGCGGCACGTCGTCGTCGCTGACCTGCGTGACCGTGCCGCGTGCGCGCAGATGCGGGTCATCTGCGATGTCCTGCATGTTCCATGAAACATGCGCGCTCACGCCGACGTTCTGCAGGCGCGATGCGATCTCGTCGGCGTCGTGCCGCGACAGCCATTGCGAGACCAGTTCATCCACCACATGCGCATGCTTGATGCGGCCTTGCGTGGTCGCCAGATGCGGCGCGTCGCATTGCACGTTCAGCGCCTGCAGCATGCGCTGCCATTCGTCGTCGTTGCGCACGGCCAGAGTGATCCAGCGGTCGGCGCGCGCGCTGGGGTAGACGCCGTGCGGAGCCATCGATGGATTGGAATTGCCGGGGCGCTGCGGCGTGAAGCCCGCGCTGGCCATGGCAAGCGCGTCGCCGATCATGGCGGATGCGACCTCGCGCGCAGCCAGGTCCACATGCTGGGCCATGCCGGTGCGACGGCGCTGGTGCAGGGCGGCAATCGTTGCCAACGCCGCATGCATGCCTGCGGAATGGTCCATCACGTGACGCATTTCGACGGGCGGACCATCGGCATAGCCGGTCATCCAACCGAGACCACCCCACGCGCCGAAGAGTGGCGCATAACCCGCGAAGTGCGAATCGGGGCCGCTCTGGCCGCAGGAAGACAGCGACAGCATGACGATATCTTCCTTCACTTCGCGCAGCACATCGAAGCCCAGACCCAGTCGTTTGATGACACCGGGTCGGAAGCTTTCCGCCGCCACGTCGGACACCGCCACGATGCGCTTGGCGATTTCCACGGCTTCGGCGTTCTTCAAGTTGAGCCGCACCGACAGCTTGTTGGCCGACACCTGATCGAACGTGGCCGCCGTCATGCGGCCATAGACCGCGTGCGGTTTGCGAAACGCGTCGGGCCGGGTCTGGCTTTCGATCTTGATGCATTGCGCGCCGAGCTGCGACAGCAGATGCGTGCAGAACGGGCCTGCCGCGTGGATCGTGAAATCCGCAATGCGCACGCCTGCGAGCGGCGCGTTGTCGCGGTTCATCGTGGCCGTTGTTGTGCGTTCCGTTGTGGTTGTACTGATCACAGCATTTCCTCCGACATTTCTCCCAGCGCAGGCACGCGGCTTTCGCTTTTCAATGGCGAGCAGTGGAACTGGAACGGCGCATACAGCAGTTCCACCTCGCGCCCACTCTCCAATTGGGCCGATGCGAACAGGCCGCGCGCGCGTTCGTGATCGCCCTGTACCACGTCTTCCGGCGTGCGGTATTTGGCAGCGGGCACGCCCAGTTCCTGCGCGCGGCGCACGATGTCGTCCACCGCATGTTGCGCCATCCATTCGCGGATATGGCCGTTGATTTCATCGCCACGTCGGCTGCGCTCCAGCGGGTCGCTCAAGGCCGCATCAAGCGCCCACGCGGGACTACCGAGCAACTGCACGAGGCCGCGCCATTGGCGATCTTCGAGCGTGAGCAATTCCATGTAGCCGTCGAGCGTCTTGAACACGCCGCCGTAGCGAAAGCGCCTGCTGGTGCGGTGTTCCAGCGATCCATCACCCAGCCGCTGCAGCGCAAATGCACCCACCGCAAGCACCGCATCCTGCACCGACACATCGACGAACTGCCCGCCCACTGCCGGTGCCGCCCACCATGCAGCCAGCGCGCTCATCGCCGCCATGCAGCCGCCTTGATAACTGCCGAAGTGGCCGTAGATCTTGAGCGGCGGACGATCGGGAAACAGCTCGTTGGCCAAGCCGTTGGGCAGCAGAAAACCCTCGCCTCCCGAATGCAGCAGATTGATCTCTTCCGCGCTCCAGTGCGCCTTGTCGCCAGCCGCGCCAAACGGGAGCACGCTCACATGCACCAGATGCGGAAAGACCGTTGCCATGCTGTCGGGATCGAGGCCCAGTGCCGCGCGCTGCGCCACGGGCGTGTCGTCGATGAAGATGTTGGCGTTGCCCAGCACCTGCATGAGCGAAGCGCGCGCAGTGCCGTCTTCCAGATCGCAGACCATGCTGCGCTTGCCGAGCGACAGATAGGCGAACAGCGCGCTCTCGCCCGAGTCTTCAAGCAGCGGCGGAGCGCCGCGCAGTTCCGAGCCTTCGGGGGGTTCCAGCATCACCACTTCCGCGCCCATCGCCGCGAGCAGCCTGCCCGCATATGCGGCGGCAACCGAGCGCGAACGCTCTATGACCCGGCAGCCCGCGAGGGGCAATTGCGCCATTCCCCTCTTGGGCGATGACACGGATTCGGCTTGCATGGGAACCTCCTTCCAGCTTCTGTCTTGTCTGCGTTGCTCTGCCTGTTTTGCTTGCTCGCCGCGTGCTCAGCGCACCACTGGCAGTTCGAGATCGATGGCCGAGCCGTCGAGGAACGCGGGCAGCTTCACATCACGCGAAGGCAGAGCGACGGTGGCGATGCCGGGGGTGGTCAGCTCGCCGCGCTGGTTCACCGCCTGGATTTCGATGTCCACCAGACCGGTCTTGTCCTTCACATACTTGCGCACCACCTTGCCCTTGCAGAACGTGGTGTCGCCGACGATGTTGAAGCGGCGCATCTCGGTGCGCACGCGCTTGAGCACGCCCGCATCGCCCATCCAGTTGGTGATCAGCGAGCACATCCACGACGAACGCTGCGGACCGTAGTCGTACGTGCCGGGCACGCCCACTTCCTTGGCGACCGATTCGCGGTGGTGACCGATGCCGGTGTATTCCACACCCCCGCCCGCTTCTGGGTTGCGGAAGAAGTGACCCGGATGCTTGACCGCCGCCTGCAGCACCACGCCGTGCGTGTGACCGCGACCGCAGCCGACCAGAAAGCCCATGGTGTCCATCAGCGACAAAGGACCGCGCGCAATCGTCGGCAGCTCTTCGCCGACTTCCACTTCTTCCCAGTAGCGCACGGCCGCGCCGCGAATGTTCTTGGGCTCGTCCAGAATCATCTCGTCGATGCGGTCGCGCTCTTCGTCGCTGTACTCGTGCTGCACGATTTCCTTGTACTTGCCCGCATCGCGCGCCGCCTTGCGCTCGTGGCGTGTGCAGGTGCCCAGACCGCGTGCGACCAGCTCGCTGCGCTGGTTGTAGTACGAGGCTTCCACGTACTGCAGCACCAGTCGGCCAGAGAACTGGCTTTCCTTTTCCTCCACGCCCACCACGCGCTCGATGGCGGTGATGCGGTCGCCCGGCTTGATGTTGCGGAACAGTTCCCAGTCATTGCCCGCATAGAAACCGTGAACGCCCGGCAGACCCCAGCGCGTGCGGCCCAGCCAGCCGAAAGCCATCGGGAACATGGGGTGGCCCACCACGCTGCCGTAACGCGTGCTCGCGCCGTAGCCCACATCGCGGTACAGCGGATTCAGGTCGCCGATGCCGTTGCACCAGTTGCGCAGCGTGTCGGCGGTCGCGTCCTGCAGGTAGGGACCTTCGGGGCGCAGGTGCAGGCCGATCATGGCGCGCGCAGCGGCCACGGCCTCGTCGGTGATGCGGCCCTCGGCGGGACGGTTGCCCACGTCGGATTGGGCGGCTTCCTGGACTTTGGCTTCGAGAGTTGCGGTGTTCATCAAAAAATCTCCTTTTGGTTTGATGCTCAATGCAGAATGCATTCTTTTTGGAAAGATGTCAATCCAGCAAATTGCTGAGTCAACGGCTATGGGTTGCTCCGGATTCAGTCCACTTTGATGTTGGCCGAGGTGATCACGTCACCCCATTTCTGGCGTTCCTGCTTCACGAAATCACGCAACTGCGCGGAATTCATGGTGAGTGGCTCCACACCGATGTCCATCATGCGCTTGCGCATTTCGGGCTGGGCGAGGGCCTTGGCGATGTGTTCGCTCATCTTCTGGACCACAGGCATCGGTGTGCCTTTTGGAGCAAACAATGCATCCCACGCCACCACATCGAAGCCCGAAACACCCTGATCGGACACCGATTGCACGCCCGGCAGCATCTCGCTGGCATTGCGCGAGGTGATGCCGATGGCCTTCAACTTGCCGCTGGCAATGTGCGCCCGCGATGCAGTCACCGTGTCGATTACCAGCGGAATCTGCCCGCCGATGGTGTCGGTGAGCGCCTGGCCCGACGACTTGTATTTCACGCCGAACAGCGGCGCATCGGCCATCTTCACGAACTGCGCGAACACCACATTCGCCGTGGTGCTGGGCAGCCCCACGTTCAGCGTCTGCGGATGCGCCTTGGCCTGCGCGATGAGCTTGTCCACGCCGTTGGCGGGCAACTCGGCCACCGAGGTGCTGATCACCATGGGCAGGAGGCCGATCATCGCGACCGATTCGAAATCGGTGCTCGGGTTGTAGCCGGGGTTGGAATACAGAAACTCGTTGGCCGCGTTCGTCGCATTGGTGCCGAGCAGAAAGGTGTAGCCATCGGGCGCGGACTTGGCCGCCGCCGCCGTGCCGATGTTGCCGCCCGCACCGGCCTTGTTTTCCACCACCACGGGCTGACCCAGCGAGCTCGACAGCTCCTGCCCGAGCAGACGCATCAGCACGTCCGCGCCCTGCCCTGCGGCGTAAGGCACGATCACGCGGATCGGCTTGTCGGGCCAGTTCGGCTGCGCCTGTGCGGGCAGCCATTGCAGCATGCAGGCTGCGGCCAGAGAACTCAACAGCATGCTTCTGCGCCGTTGTCCGAATACAGGTTTCATGGGCCCTCCTTGAGTGAGCGTGGTTGAGGTGAACAAAAGGCTTCAAGCCGCGAGCGCCAAGCCCGCGCGCGGCCACTCGGCGGCAAACAGTTGCCCGTAACCGGACAGCGTGATGAAGGCCGTGCGACGGTCCGGTCCGCCAAAGCAGATGTTGGTGCAGTAGCCTTCGGGCGCCGTGTGGAATTCGAGCAGTTCGCCGCTCGGCGAAAACACGCTGATGCCGCCGCGCACCAGTGTTGCCACACAGATGTTTCCGCTCTCTTCCACGGCCAGTGAATCAAAGCGCTGATAACCCGGAAGACCATGCACCAGCTCGCCGCCGTTGGGCGATGGCCAGGGCGCAAGAGCGAGTTCGCCACGCCCCGTGATCGGATACGACCACAGGCGGCTGGCCTCGGTTTCGCTCACATACAGCGTCTTGCCATCGGGCGACAGACCCACGCCGTTGGGCGTGAGCAGATGTCTGGCCGCGCGACGGATGAAGCGGCCATCGGTGCTGGCGTAGTACACGGCACCGCGCATGATGCGGTCATCAAAAGTCTTGCCGAAATCGGTGAACCAGAAGCCGCCCTGCGCATCGAAGACGATGTCGTTCGGGCCATGCAGTGGCACGCCATCGCATTCGGTGTAGAGCGTCTGCACAGCACCCGTCTGCAGATTCACGCGCTGGATGTAGCCGCCCCGATAACCGTCCGCAGCGCCTGTGGGACGCGTGAAGCCGTCATCGGTGCGCCAGCTGAAACCGCCGTTGTTGCACACATAGACATGCCCATCCGGCCCGAGCGCTGCGCCGTTCGGGCCACCGCCGAGTTCAGCGACCACCTGCTTGCGACCATCGGTGTGCACCTTCACCAGACGCGCACCCTGAATCTCGGCCACCAACACGCCGCCATCCGGCAAGGCAATCGGGCCTTCGGGAAACAGCAGCCCTTCAGCGATCACACGGCCTTGGAGTGGGATGGTTTTCATCGTCGTCATTCCTTCTTCTTTTCAAGCGTGTTCCGCCACTTCCTGCCTTGCACCGAGATACGCATCGATGGCGCGCTGACGTCCTTCGCGGCTGCGCAACTCCTGCGCGTCCAACGTGCCGACGATGTGCCCATGCCGCATCACCCAGGCACGCGTCGCGAGCTTGGCCGCCGCATGAAAGCTTTGTTCGACCAGCAGCGCCGAGAGGTTCTGCTCTTTCTGGATCGCACCCAGCCGTTCATACACACGCGCCACCAGCAAAGGCGCAAGGCCCAATGAAGGCTCGTCGAGCAGCAACAACTTCGGTCCCGACATCAGCCCGCGACCGATCGCCAGCATCTGTTGTTCACCACCGCTGAGCAGGCCAGCGGGCGCGTTGATGCGATTGGCGATCTCGGGGAAAAATTCGAGCACCATCTGCTGGCGACGCGCACGCGTGGCCTTGTCCACAAAGTAGCCACCGAGCGTGAGGTTCTCCTCCACCGTCAGATCGGTCACGATGGCGCGGCCTTCCGGCACGTAGACGATGCCTGCATGAAAACGCTGCGCGACGTTCATTGCGGAGATGTCGCGGCCCTCGAAAATCACGCGGCCCTGTGCGGCTTCAAGACCTGCAATCGCACGCAGCGTGCTCGACTTGCCCGCACCATTCGCGCCCAGCAGACCGGCCACACTGCCCTGCTCCATGGCCAGCGAAACGCCATGCACCACGGGCCCTGCGCCGTAGCTCACGGTAAGTCCATCCAGCTCCAGAATCGCGCCGCTCGCGTGCTGCTTGTGATCACTCATCGTCATCTCCCAGATAGACGCGCACGACTTCCGGATTCACCTGAATCTCTGCGGGCGTGCCCGATGCCAGCAGCTTGCCGCCGTTGAGCACATGAATGCTGTCGCACACCTCCATGATCAGGTCCATGTCGTGCTCCACCACCAGCAGCACCAGATCCGGCGAGCGCAGCTTGAGCAAGGCGTTGGACAGATCGCGGGTCTCCACGGAATTCAATCCTGCTGCCGGTTCATCGAGCAGCAAGACGCGCGGATCACCTGCAATCGCACGGGCGATTTCGACCAGACGCAGCACACCCGGCGGCAGTTGCGCGGGATACTCATCGGCCACCTCGGACACACCCAGCCGCGTGAGCGCCGTCATCGCACGCTCGCGATTGCTGGCTCGCTCCGCCTTGCCTTGCGGCAGCGACAGAAACGCGCTGAGCCAACCGGCATGCGATTGCCGATCCAGACCGATCATCACGTTCTCGACCACGGTGAGTTCCGGGCACAGCGCCACATGCTGAAAGCTGCGCGAAAAGCCCAGCGCCGCGCGGCCCGTGGGCGGTATGCGTTCGAGATGCTTGCTGCCCAGACAGATGCTGCCTTCCTGCGGCGAGTACAGGCCCGTCAGGCAGTTGAAGAAGCTGGTCTTGCCGGCACCGTTGGGGCCGATGAGGCCGGTGATCTCGCCCGGTTGCACCGCCAGGGCGATGTCCTGCAGCACGCGGTTGCCGCCGAAAGAAAGCGAGAGATGGTCCACCGTCAGCGGCGCTGCGGATGAGGGCGTTGCGGTCGTGGTCATCATCATGCGCGACCTCCACCCAGACGGGCGCGCCAGGATTCGGGCATCAGGTTTGCACCAAGCACCACGAGCAGCAACGCACCGCCATACAGAATCGGCACCCAGTCGCCCGCACCCGCCAGCAGCAGCGGCATGAGCGTGAGAAAGATGCCGCCGATCAGGCTGCCGAACATGCCGAGCGAATACAGGCTGACGACCGATCCAACGAGCAAAAAGATCGAGGTCCACAACGTGAAGCTGTTGGGCGACACCGTCGATGAGCTGAACGCCAGCAGCGCACCACCGATGGCCGCAATGCCTGCGGACAGTGCCATGCAGGACAGGCGCGCCCAACTGCGGCGCACGCCGAACGATTCAGCCGCTGGGGCGGACGTGCGAATCAACAGCAGCGCCAGTGCCTGACGCGAACGACGGAACTGCCGGAGCAGCAGCGCGACAACGACCAAACCTGCCAACGGCACGTAGTAACGCTGCAGATCACGCGAGATGCCGGGAAGCGCATCACGCTTCACATACAGGCCTTCGTAGCCGCCGGTGATGCTGCTGAAATAGAGCAGCAACTCGGGCAAGGCGAGCGCGAGCGCCATGGTCGCCACCGCGAGATAAATGCCGGAGAGATTGCGCGATGGATATGCGAACGCGATGCCAAGCAGCGCACCCGCCACGGCAGCGAACGGCAGTGCGGCCAGCACGGAAACGCCCAGGTATTTTTCCATCAACGCCACGGTGTATGCGCCCGCTGCAACGAACACGCCGTGACCGATCGAGACCTCGCCGCCGTATCGAACGAGAAAGCTCACCGACAGGATTGCAATCGCGTTGGCAAAACACAGACCAAGCGTGAAGGTCCAGTAGCCGCCTGCCAACAAAGGCAGCGCGATCAACACCAGCAAGACCATCATTCCTGCCACCGTACGAAGCGGAAACGGTTTGCGCTCGGACATTGGGGTGACGGGCTTGGACGGCGCAGCGTTCGTGGCTCTCGCCACGGGCGCGGATGTCATGGTGGCTTCAGACACGGGCACCTCCTCGGCGCGCCAGAACGCCCTTGGGGAACACATTCAGCGTGAGCAGAATGACGGCCAGCAGATAGGTGTTGGTGAACTCAGCCGCCACATAGAAGGACAGCAGATTCATCAGCACGCCGATGAACACGCCGCCGACCACGGCACCGGGCAAGCTGCTGAAGCCGCCCACCACCGCAGCCGCAAAGGCCTGCAGCATGAACGACGACACGCTGGTCGACGACAGGAACGTGGTGGGCACGATCAACAGCGCAGCCACCAGACCCAGCAGCCCCGCAACGACGAACGAGAACAGGTGAATGCGGCGCAGGCTCAGCCCACACACACGGCTGGCGAACGGATTGGCCGACACGGCGCGAAACGCAATGCCCACACGTGTGCGCTCGATCAGCAGATACAGCAAACCGACCGACGCTGCCGTCACGAACAGCACCGCCACGTCGTAGGCCGAGATGCGCATCGATCCGATCTGCGCGCTCCACTTGGGCAGCGGAAGATCGAGCGACACCACGTTCGAGCCGAACACGAGTTGCGTGATGCCCTGCGCGATCAGGCCAATGCCCAGCGTCGCAATCGTGCTGGTGAGATCCGACTTGAACACCAGCGGCGCGATGACGAAGTAGCTCACCGCCATCACCGCGAACATGATCGCCAGCGTGACCATCAGCGCCGCACCCCAGGCCATGTTGCCGAGGATTCCGGCGGTGAAGCCGAACACCAGAAATGCGGCCAGGCCCGCCAGATTGCCGTGCGCGAAATTCACGACGTTGGAGCTCTTGTAGATCAGCACGATGCCCAACGCGCCCAGCGCGTAGAGACATCCGCTGACCATGCCCGCCCAGATGAGTCCGAGTATGTCGGCCATGGCTCAGACCTTCGCAGCCGTTGCGCGGCCCTTGCCATCGATGACTTCGATGACGGCGGGGTAGTAGCGACCGGAGAATCCGTTCTGCGCGGTCGCCGTGTAGTAGCGTTGTGCGAGCTCCGTGACCTGCGCGTTCACGCCCGTGGAGTGGGCCAGTTCCAGCACGTAGCCGATGTCCTTGAGCACGTATTCGGGCGAGAACGACTTGTCCGGAAACACGCGCGGCAGCATCGCCTTGCGACCGTGATTGCGCAGCACGAAGCTGTCGCCCGAACCCTTCGATACAGCATCCAGCAAGGTGCCCGGATCGACACCGGCACGCTCGCCGAGCACCATCATCTCGGCAAGCGCCACGGTGTTCTCGAACACCAGCGCGTTGTTGATCAGCTTGACGACCTGACCGCAACCCACCTCACCGCACAGCGTCACATCCGACGCCATGTAGCGCAACACCGACTCGATGCGCGCATACAGATCGGCCGATGCGCCGACCATGATGCTGAGTTCGCCGCGCTGCGCCGCCTCCCGCGTGCGGGCCACGGGCGCATCGGCAAACGCCACGCCCATGGCCGCGAGCTTCTCGCCCACCATGCGTGCGGAGGCCACGGTCGTGGTGCTCAGATCCACGATCACCTGCGGTTTGCGCGCACCGGAGGTGAGGCCGTTCGCACCCAGACTCACCGCTTCGACGGCAGGGCCGCCGGGCAAGGAAAGCAGCACGATGTCCGCCTGCGCGGCCATCTCGGCAAGGCTGGCCACGCGGCGCGCCTTGGTCTCGTTGACCGCTTCGAATGCGGCATCGTTGCTGTCGAAGGCCAGCACATCACCGGAATGCTTGAGCGCGACGTTGCGGCACATCGGGCCGCCCATCACGCCCAGCCCGACGAATCCGATCACGGGGGCCTTGTTGCTGTTGATTGTCATGACCTGTCTCCCCATTCAAGGAAATCCACTATCCAGAACCGTTTGCACTGCCTGCGGCCTTGAATCTGGCGCGCTCCAGGCGAGAGCAGCCGAGCAAGGGCCGCCCCGCAGCGATGGCTGCGTCCCCCTGCCCGCATTGCAAAGCAATGCGCAGAGCGGGGGGAAGGCGCGCAGCGCCTCAGGGGGTGCTCCGAGTTAGTTCATCCACATGCCGCCGCTGATGTCGAGCGACGTGCCGGTGATCCAGTTCGATGCGGGCGAGCACAGAAACAGCGCGGCTTGCGCGATGTCCTGGGCCGTGCCGTAGCGGCCCAGCGGCACGGTGTTGTTCGCGGAAGGCGCGACGTTGCCGGTCACGTTCGCCCACATCGCGGTTTCCACGGGTCCGGGCGCGAGCGTGTTGGCGTACACGCCGTGCGGCGCGCCAGCCTTGGCGATCCAGCGCATCATTCCGTGCACCGCACTTTTCGATGCCACATAGGCCGGACCGGATGCCACGCCGCCGTTCTTCGCGGCGATGGAGCCCGCAGCCAGAATCTTGCCGAAGCCCTGCTTGCACATCAGCGGAAACAGCTTGCGTGTCGGGTTGACGACGCCGCGCACGTTGACGTTCATGATCGCGTCCCACTCGTCGTCCGTGCTGTCGCCGAGCGGAGTGCGCGCGATGATGCCTGCGCAGAGCACGAGGATGTCGATCTTGCCGTGCTTGGCGATCACCGCATCCATCACCTTGTCGGTCTCGGCGCGCGAGGTCACGTCGTATTGCACGTACTCGACGCCCGCGCCCATGTCTTCGCTGGCCGCGCGGTCCGTGGCGATCACCTTTGCGCCCGCAGCGGCGAACGCCGCCGAAATCGCGCGCCCCATGCCGCCCGCGCCGCCGGTGATGAAGGCCACCTGTCCGCTCAAATCGGCAGGGCCGCTCATATGCTGTGTCATCTCATTTGCTCCTTGGTATTTCTAATGCTTGTTCTGTCGATGTGTCTGGTTCAGCGAAAGCTCGCCGTGGCCGACATGGCCAGTTCACCATCGGGCCCGCGTGCCCACAGCGAGAGGCTGCCGTCCGCGGCGCGCTTGCCCTCAAGGCGGAATCCGCGCGTCACGAACAGCGGGCTCACGCCGCGAAAATCGAACTGCGCGAGCTTCTTTCCACCGCCCTGCTCCAGCGCCAGGTGCTGCAGCAGCGTGGCGGTGAGCGGGCCATGCACCACCAGATCGGGGTAGCCCTCTTCATCGCGCGCATAGCTCTGGTCGTAGTGAATGCGATGGCCGTTGAAGGTGAGCGCCGAGTAGCGAAACAGCAGCGTCGTGTCGGGCGTGAAATCGCGCCCGAACTGCGCGACTTCGGCATACGGCTCAGCCTTGGGCTGGGGCGTGCCGGGCGGCGTGGCTTCGCGGTAGACGATGTCCTGCTCTTCGACGATGCAGGTCTTGCCATCGCAAGTGGTGGTGTGCATCACCGTCACGAACCACAGCGAACCTCGTTTGCCGACCTTGTTCTCGACCTTGCTGATCAGGCTGCGGCGCGTGGCCATGCTGTCGACAGGCAGATCGGCCAGATACTGGATGCGGCTACCCGCCCACATGCGGCGCGGCAGTTCGATGGGAGGAAGAAAGCCGCCGCGCTGCGGATGGCCATCGGTGCCCAGCCCGCTGCGGCGCACCACCGGGTTGAAGAACATCCATTGCCAACCCGGCGGCAGCGCCTCGCCCAAGCCCGGAGCACGCTCCAGATCCAGCGTGGCGGCCATGGCCTGAACGGCATGCGGCAGGATGCGCTCGCGGCTCTCGTCTTCACGGCCAATCCAGGATTCATACGCAGCAGCATTCACCTTGCATCACTCCTATTGCGTTGTCCGATTCACGCCAGCTTGGCGTCGAACACATTGGCGGGATAAGGACGGAAGTCGCGCACCAGCTTGAAGCTGCCATCGGCCTGCGCCTGGATGATCGCTTCCTGCCGCGCGCCGCGATGGTCGCCCGCCTTGTAGCTCACGTTGCGCGCACCGCCGATGGTGGCGTTGGTCATGGTCTCCATCACATCGACCAGGTTGGCGCGGGTCAGTGGTTTGCCGCTGTCGAGCAGCATCTTGAAGCCCTTCACGAACAGCGCGCCGTTGCTCCAGCCGTTGAGGCCAAACACGCCCACAGGATCGTTCGGATAGAGCTTGGGCACCTGCTCGCGATAGGCCTTGATCTCGGCATCGTCCGCGCCCACGGGCATCAGCCACGACGAGAAATACGTGCCGTTGAGCAGATCGCCCGCGAGCTTGCGCGTGGTCGGATCGGCGGTGAAGAACGGCGCCATCCATTTACTCTGAAAGCCCACGCGCTCCGCCGCCTTGAGGGCCGATGCGAGGTTGGCGTTCGAGCCGAACAGAATCACCACCTCGGCCTTGGCGTTCGCCAGCTTGCGCACATGCGGCGTGAAATCGGTGTTGCGCACTTCAAAGGGAATCGACTCGGCGGCCTGCTTGCCGTTGGCCTCCATGTAGAGATCGAAACCGCGCTTGGCCGAGCGCCCCAGCTCGTCGTTCTCCCACAGCAGCGCGACCTTGCTGGCCTTGAGATCGGTGAGCGCGAAATCCAGATTCGCCGCCGCCGACCAGCCGTAGTCGGGCAGCAGCGGAAACACCAGGCGTTCGGAGAACAGCGCGGTCGCGCCGCCAATCGGGCCGATCACCGGCAGGCCCACTTCCTTGGCATACGGAATCACCGCCACCGACTGCGCCGTGCCCGTGGGCGCGGCCAGCGCGAATATCTTGTTTTCTTCGACCAGACGCTTGGTCACCGCCACGCTGCGCGCAGGCTCGTAGCCGTCGTCGTAGGTGATGTAGTTGATCTTCCAGCCGTTCAGCGCATTGGTTTCGTTCGCCCATTTGAAGCAGGCCTCGGCCGCATGAGTGAGCACCGTATAGAACGGCACCGGCCCGGTGATCGGCGTGAACGCACCGACGGTGACGGTCTTGCTCGCGACGTCGATGCCGGGCGATGCCTGCTGCTGCGCCTGCGCCCACTGAGGCAGTGCGGCGGATGCGGCAACGGCGGTGCCGGTGGTGATGAACGACCTTCTACGCATGGTTTTGTCTCCTGGGTTTTTTGATGTGGACTGCAAACCAAAAACGCTGTTTTCAGCGCCATAGAATGCATCATATAAATTCAACAACAGTCAAAACAACAGGGATTACCCGAGATGAATCCCTTTGACATGGGGAAATCACAAGAAGCATAATTTATAGAATGCATTCTTTTTGCAAACGAGGGTCCACCATGTCCACAGCTCCCCTTGCCGGTCGACGCGTGATCGAAATCGGCTCCATGCTTGCCGCGCCGTTCGCGACGCACATCCTGTCCCAGCTCGGGGCCGAGGTCATCAAGATCGAGCCGCCCAACGGCGATCCGACCAGAGCGCTGGTGCGCGGCGGGCCGAGCGGCACCTTCATCGCCTACAGCCACGGCAAGAAGAGCATGTGTCTGGACCTCGGCAAGCCCGAGGGCCGCGACGCGCTTCAGCAATTGCTCAAGTCCTCCGACGCGCTGGTGCACAACCTCGCCCCCAAGGCCGCGCGCAAGCTGGGCGTGTCGCGCACCGATTGCGAGCGCATCAATCCGCAGCTCATCTACTGCCATATTCGCGGCTACGCAGCCGGTCCGCAGGCCGATGATCTGGCGTCCAACCCGGTTGCCGAAGCCTCGACCGGCGTGATGGAAGCCAACCGCGTGAACGGCCGCCCGAGCCGCCTCGGCCCTTCGTACCACGACCAGTTTGCCGGTGCCTATGCGGTGATCGGCATCCTCGCGTCGCTGCTGCGCGATCAAAAAACCGCGACCTCGGAAGACCGCCATGTCGAGGTCGGCCTCTACGAAACCGGCCTGCATGTGGCCTCGCGCGATCTGGTGGCGGTGCAGCTCAAGCAGCACCTGCTCGGTCGCCCCGAGCGCGAACCGCACGGCGAATTCGCGATGCCCGGCTACGGCGCCTATCTCACGCACGACGAACGCTGGCTGTATCTGCTGATGCTGACCGACGGCCACTGGGCCAAGTTCTGCGAGGCCATGAAACTGCCCTACGCCACCGATCCGCAATACGCCACGCTCAAGATGCGCAAGAAGGCCCGCGAGCAGGTCGAGGACATCGTGAAGAACGCCATCGCCGCGCATGATTTCGAGGCCGTGCAAGCCACGCTCAAAGCCAACGGCGTGGGTTGCACCGAGGTGCTGCCACTGGAACGCGTGCTCGAAGCCGAGCAGGCCCACCAGCCCGGCAAGCTGCGCACCGTGTCGTTCCGTGGCCTCGATTTTGAAGTGCCCGAATTTCCACGCGCAGGCGCAGCCAGCGACGGCGTCGAGACCATCGCGCCCGCAGAACTGGGCGAGCACACGCAGGAGATTCTGCAGTCGCTGCCACTGAGCGGGGCAGAAATCGCAGCGCTGCTGAATTCGGGCGGCGTGCAGGCGCAGCAACCGGGCTCGTTCGCCTGGGCCGCCGTGCGCGAGACCGCCTGAGCCGACCATGAGCACCGACAGTCCACGCGAAGAACTGCATCGCCGCCAGATCGATCTGCGCTTTTATCGCCGCGCAGATGGTCTGCATGAAGTCGAAGGTCAGCTCATCGACACCAAGCAGCATGCGTTTCGCCGCCAGCTCACGACCGAAGACACACCCGCTGGCGCGCCGCTGCACGACATCACCGTCACGCTCGTGATCGACGCCGACATGCTGGTGCACGAGGCACGCGCCCGCATGCTCACCACGCCGTTCGAGCTGTGCACGGGAGCCGAGCAAACGCTCGCCCCGCTGGTGGGCCTGCATCTGGGCGCGGGCTGGAATCGCAAGGTGCGCGAGCTGCTCAAGGGCGCGGCGTGCTGCACGCACATCGTCGAGCTGCTCGGGCCGATGGCGACCACGGCGTTTCAGGGTCTGGCACCGCAACGTCTGGCCGCACTCAACGATCCCGCCAACGAGCACCTGCACCGCGCACGCGTGAACAGTTGCTTTGCCTATGCGGACCACCGCGAAGTGGTCGCACAACTGTGGCCGCATCTGCATCGCGGCCAGGACAAGAACGCCTGATTCCAAAAAACCGACAGGAGACATCAGATGCCATATCGTTCATCGGGCCCGCGCATGGGCCGTCGCCAATGGGTGCGCAACACCCTTGCTCTCGCCGCCAGCACCGCCTTGCCATTCAGCGCATGGGCAAGCGGCAAATATCCTGAAAAGCCCATCCGCCTACTGGTTGGCTTTCCGCCCGGCGGCGGCGCAGACTTTGTCGCGCGGCAATTGGCGCAGCATCTGGGGCAGACGCTGAATGCCAACATCGTCGTGGAGAACAAGCCCGGCGCGAACGGCGTGATCGCCGCATCCGAAGTCGCGCGCGCCGCCGCCGATGGCTACACGCTGCTGCTCGGAGTGACCGCCAGCCAGACCATCAGCCCCGTGCTGTCGCAGAAAGTGCCCTACGATCCGCTGCGCGACTTCACGCCGATCTGCAATGTGGGTTCGACCCCGCTGGTGCTGGTGGTCAACCCCAAGCTACCGGTGAAGACCGCCAAGGACTTCGTCGCCTACGTGAACAACAGCCGCGAGCCCGTGCCCTACGGCTCTGCAGGCAACGGCAACATCACGCACATGGCGGCCGAACTGTTCATCCAGAACACAGGCCTGAGCAATCTGCGCCACATTCCATACAAGGGCAGCAGCCAGGTGCTGACCGATCTGCTTGGCGGACATGTGGCCGCGTATTTCGACACGCTGCCGTCGTCCATGCCCTACATCCAGAACGGCCAGTTGCGCGCGCTCGGCGTGAGCTCGCGCGAGCGTGCACCCAGCGCGCCCGACATTCCCACGCTCGATGAAGCGGGCATCAGCGGCTACAACACCACGACCTGGTTTGGCCTGTTCGCGCCGCCCAAACTCAACGTGCAGATCGTGCAGACCTTGAACGACGCCACACGCAAAAGCTTTGACGGTGCCGACGCCCGCAAGAGCCTCACCGCACGCGGCGTCGAGCCGATTCTCAACGTGCCGGATCAGTTCAAGTCGGAGATCGAAGCCGAACTTGGCCGCTGGCGCGCGGTGACTGCCGCGGCGAAGATTTCGCTGGACTGAACGCGCATCGCGCGCAGGCATCAATCCTGCTTTTCCTTGTCCACCAACGCCACAAACTGCACGCTGAACTTTGCACCCGGATTCACCGCGCCGGGCCGCACGTCTTCCAACCGCACCTCGGCCCCGTGCTGGCGAGCGATCTCGCGCACGATGGGCAGGCCGAGGCCCGAGCCGTCGGCCTCGGTGCCGAGGGCGCGATAGAACGGCTGAAAAACCAGCTCGCGCTCGCCTTCGGGCACGCCGGGACCGGAGTCTTCGACCTGCACCATGACGACGCGCCCGAAGGTGTCGGCCAGCACGCGGGCGGTTACCATGCCGGGCTTGTCGGGCGTGGATGGCGTGTAGTTGATGGCGTTGTCCACGAGGTTGCGCACCAGCTCCTTGAGCAAGGTGGCGTTGCCTTCCATGTAGACGCCGGGCGAGCCCGGATCGGCACCTTCGTAGCCGAGGTCGATGCCCTTGTCGAGCGCGCGCGGCACGCTGTCCTGCACCACCTCGATCACAAGGCGCGCCAGATCGACACGCTGGCGCTGCAGACCCGAAGTGCTGCCCCCTTCCGCGCGCGCCATCGACAGCAACTGGTTGACGGTGTGCGTGGCGCGAATCGACGAGCGACCGATCTGCTTGAGCGAGAGCTTGAGTTCCTCGGTGCTCGTGCCTTCGCGCTGCGCCAGATCGGCCTGCATGCGCAAGCCCGCCAGCGGCGTTTTCAACTGATGCGCCGCATCCGCCAGAAAGCGCTTTTGCGTGGCGATCGATTCATTCAGGCGACGCAGCAGATCGTTCACGGAATCGACCAGCGGCGCGACTTCCATCGGCACCGCCTTGTGATCGAGCGGCGACAAATCATCGGGCTTGCGCGCGCGAATGCGCTCTTCCAGCAGATGCAGCGGCTTGATGCCACGCGCCAACGCCAGCCACACCAGCAGCACCGCCAGCGGCAGGATGACGAACTGCGGCAGCATCACGCCCTTGATGATTTCGGTCGCCAGCACGCTGCGCTTGGAGCGCGTCTCCGCCACCTGCACCAGCGCCGCGGGCGCATCCGGCAGCGGCACGCGCACCCAGATATAGGCCACGCGAATGTCCACGCCGCGCATCTCCGCATCGCGCAAACGCACCTCGCCGGAGAACGGCTTTTCCTCATCGGGCGGCTTGGGCAGATCACGTTCGCCCGACAGAAAACGCCCGTCCGGTGCCAGCACCTGGTAGTAGACGATGTCGGATTCATCGGCCCGCAGAATCTCGCTGGCCGGCTGCGGCAGATTGAACTGCACCTTGTCCTTCTGCACCGTGACAAGCTGCGCCAGCGCCTGCGCGTTGTACTCCAGCGCCCGATCGAACGGCTTGTTCGCCAGCCCCTGCGCCACCAGCCAGGTCAGCGCCAGACTCACCGGCCACAGCAAAAGCAGCGGCGTGAGCATCCAGTCAAGGATCTCACCAAAAAGCGACCGCTGCTCACGCTGAAAAATCTTCAAGGACCGGCCTGCAAAGAAGAAGAACGAAGATGACCCAGAGTATCAACGCAAACACATTCGCGAGGCTGACACAAAAAACCAGCACGAGCGCAGCGAAGTGCCGAATCACACCTCTTATGAAACCTCTGACTCGCGGCGGTTGCCCGAACGGCGCGACGCAGTCGCAAAGTGAGTTCTGCCGCGTGACCCCGCATTCAAGCGCGCTTTTGGTGACTTTTCGCGCGCCAGCGAAAAGTTACTCGCCCGCCGGGGCGAGACCCGGCCTCCGCACTCAACCACCGAGCAGGTGCAAAAAATCAAAAGAAAAGATCACCCTGGAATCTTTTCCAGGCAATACCCCAACCCCCGCACGGTCGCAATCCGAATAGGCCCCTTCTCGATCTTCTTGCGCAGCCGATGGATATACACCTCAATGGCGTTGTTGCTCACCTCTTCTCCCCACTCGCACAGCCGCTCGACCAGTTGATCCTTGCTGACCAACCGCCCCGCGCGCTGCAACAAAACCTCCAGCAAGCCCAACTCCCGAGCAGACAGCTCCACCATCTTTCCGTCGATGGACGCCACGCGCCCCGTCTGGTCATAGGTGAGCGGCCCGTGCTTGATCACGCTGCTCGCGCCGCCCATGCCGCGCCGGGTCAGCGCACGCACGCGGGCTTCGAGTTCCTGCAGCGAGAACGGCTTGGCCATGTAGTCGTCCGCGCCATAGTCCAAGCCCTGAACGCGTTCTTCCACGCTGTCGGCCGCCGTGAGGATCAGCACCGGCAGCGCCGATCCGCGACCGCGCAGGCGCTTGAGCACTTCCAGACCATGCAGCTTGGGCAGGCCCAGATCGAGAATCAGCAGATCGAATTCGTTGTTCGTGACCAGCGCCGCGTCGGCTTCCGAGCCGTTGGCCACGTGGTCCACGACGGCCCCCGAGGCTCGCAGCGTGCGCAACAGACCGTCGGCCAGAACCTGATCGTCTTCGGCAATGAGGATGCGCATATGCAGTCTGTCTCCGTTGTATTTGCGTTGGTGGTGGCTGCTGTTTGGGTCATTCAGCCATCCCGATGAACCGGCGCGGAGAAACTGCGGTCATCAATCCCGCAGAGGAGCTTTCCCACGCCCGCCATGGCGGAATTGTAGAACCGCAGCAAACTCGACATGCACACCGGCCCATTTGCAGGAGAGCGAGCGCTCTCAGTCGCGCAACAAGACAACCGCATTGCCAAAAACACAGCGGCCTGCCGGACCGACATTTCAGTCCGGCAGGCACGCCATTTTCGATGGGCTTTTTCTGCGCTTACGCCACGGTTTCAGGCGCGGTCACCTGCTTGATGCCCATGGCCTTGAGCGTATCGGCCACCGCCGCCACCGCACCCGGAATGCCCGCCTCGCCAAAGTGCCCGATGCAGCCCACGCGGAAGGTTTCCATCGCCGTGAGCTTGCCGGGATAGAGGATGTAGCCGCGCTTTTTCACCTCCTGGTAGAAGCGCTTGAAGTCGTAGGCCGGATCGTCCGGCGCGTGGAAGGTGACGATGATCGGCGCCTGAATGTCGTCGTCCAGATAGGAGCGGAAACCCAGTTGGCGCATGCCTTCGATCAGCGCCTTGCAGTTGCGCTCGTAACGCCCGCCGCGCGCTGCCAGACCGCCTTCGTCGAAGTACTGCGTGATCGCCTCGTCGAGCGCCGCGACCACATGCGTGGGCGGTGTGAAGCGCCATTGCGTGGTCTTGTTCATGTAGACCCATTGGTCGTACAGATCGAGCGCCAGCGAGTGCGAATTGCCTTCGCACTTTTCCAGCACCGTGCGGCGCGCGATCACGAAGCCCATGCCGGGCACGCCTTCCAGACATTTGCCCGAAGCCGCGATCACCGCATCGAACGGCGTCTTGCCCGCGTCGATGTCGATGGCACCGAACGAGCTCATCGCATCGATGATCAAGCCCTTGCCGTGCTTGGCGACCACCAACGCGATCTCGTGCAACGGGTTGAGTACGCCCGCGCCGGTCTCGCAATGCACGAGCGCGACATGCGTGATGCTCGGGTCTGCCGCGAGCGCCTTGTCCACATCCGCCGGGCTGACCTGCTGCGCTTCCGTGTAGTCGATGGTGCTGGTCTTGCGACCCAGCACCTTGCTGATCCTGGCAAGTCGCGCGCAGTAAGCGCCGTTGTTGGGCACCAGCACATGGGCGTTTTTCAGGGTCAACGTGCCAATGGCCGCTTCGACCGAAAACGTGCCGCTGCCCTGCATGGGCACGCATTCATGCGTGGCTTCGCCGTTCACGATGCGCAGCACGTTCTGGCGGATGCGCGCGGTGATCTGGTTGAAGTCGCCGTCCCAGGATCCCCAGTCGCGCAGCATCGCCTGGCGCGTGCGGTCGGACGTGGTCAGCGGGCCGGGGGTGAGCAGGATCGGATAGGACGAAGAGGATGAGGATGTGGAAGCGCTCATGTTTTTCTCCAGGGTCTCACGGTGGGTTGAATGATGATGGTTGGAAGGGTGAACAGAGTTTCGAAAAATGGTGTTGAGTCGTCAGCCGCGTCCCAGCGTGCGCCAGGCCTGCGTGCGCGCCAGAATCACGCGCGTGGCCAGCGAGTAGGCAATGCAGACGAGGGTGGAACTCACCACGATCAGGCTGGCCAATGCCGATGCAGGACCGATGTCGCCCGCTTCGTCCATGTGCATGATTGCGACCGCTGCGAGGATGGTCTCGGGCGTGTACAGAAAGATCGCGCACGACAGGCTCGCCATCGACACCACGAAGAAGTAGCGGCCGATGTCCAGAATCGCAGGCAGGCAGACCGGAATCGTCACGCGCACAAAGGTCTTGAAAAAAGGCACTTTGAGCGATGCGGAGACGGCCTCGAACTCGTTGTCGATCTGCTTGAGCGCAGTGACCGCAGTAAGGTGGCTTGACGTGTAGTAATGCACCACCATCGAGATCACCAGAATCGCCAGCGTGTTGTAGAGCCAGTTCAGCGGGTTGTTCGGATGGTTGAAGAACATCACATAACCGAGGCCCAGCACCAGCCCCGGCACGGCCATCGACAGCACGGCCATCAGGTGCATGCCCTTGCGCATGAAACCGAGGTTGCGTGTCTTTTCGATCAGGTAAGCACCGACGAAAACGATGAGCGAACCGACGACCGCGGTGATCAGCGCGACCAGCAAGCTGTTGGTATAGGCCGATGCCATGTCGCTTTCCACCAGCGCAAAGTGGTAGTGCTTGAGCGTGAGCGCCTGGTCGTAAGGCCAGAGCTTGATGAACGATGTGTAGATCGCCATGCCCACCGTGGCCAGCAGCAGAAAGCACACCAGCACGCAGAAGCCGCCGAGCAGCAGATCGCCCACGCGATGCGGCTTGGGCTGATACGGTACCGAGCGCGCGGTGAGCTGCGCCTTGAGCTTGCGGCGCACGCGGTAGTCGATGATGAACGACAGCACCGATGGAATCAGCAGCAGCATGCCGACCACCGCACCCATCGAGAAATTGTGCTGTCCGACGACCTGCTTGAACACATCCACCGACAGCACGTTGAAGCTGCCGCCGATCACCTTGGGTGCACCGAAATCGCTGATCACGTAGGTGAAAACGACGGTGGCCGCGCTGATCAGACCGTACTTGCACGATGGCAGCGTGATGGTGGTGAACTGCCGCCAGCCCGGTGTGCGCAAGGCGGTGGCGGCTTCGTACAGACGGCCATCGGCGAGCGACAGCGCGGTCACCAGAATCATCAGCGCATGTGGGAAGGTGTTGTAGACCTCGGCCAGGATGATGCCCGGCGCGCCGTAGATCGATGCATTGCCCAGCAGAAACTTGAGCGCACCCTGATTGCCGAACCACTGCACGAAGGCGATGGCCGACAGCAGCGACGGCGCGAGCAACGGAATCAGCGCAACCAGTTTCACCGTGGCCTTGAACGAGGTCGGCAGGCAGGTGCGCGTCAACGCATAGGCGCAAATGAAGGCCATGGGCACGGAGATGAACACCACCGACAGCGCGACGAACACCGAGTTTCCCGCAGCGCGCAGCAAGGCCGGTGTCTTGAAGTAGGTGATGAAGTGCTGCAGGCCGACAAAGTTGCCGTCCTTGTCGAGCACCGCATTCACCAGAATCGAGAACAGCGGTGCGATGAGAAAGGTCAGCAGCAGCGCCATGACGACGAGCAGCATGCCGCGCGCAATCCACTCGTCGCGGCTCCAGCGTTGGTGGCCCTGCACGCCGCGCGCGCCGGATGCGGGCAGCCGGTCGGTGATGGCGGCGGCGTTCATGCGGCCACCTCTGCTGTTGCGGACTTGGGCGCGAACACGCGGATGCGGTGCGCGCGCAGGGCGATGTCGATGCGGTTGCCTTCGCGGATGTTCAGGTCATGCAACTGGTTGAGCGTGAAGTGCAGGCCAAGGTTCTGTCCATGCAGTGCTTCCGACGTCACTTCGGCAATGCACAGGCCACCCAGAAATTCCACCTTGGTGATCAGCGCGTTCAGGCGATACGGCGTGTCGTGATCGAGCCGCTCGGCCACGCGGTCTTCGGGGCGCAGGTACAGGTTGACCATCTGTCCCGAAGCGAAGTTTTCGGTGCAGGTGTCGCACTGCAGTTCGATGTCGCCCACGCGAAAGCGGTTGCCACCGAGCGCATGCCCCTTGAGCACATTCACCTTGCCGACAAAATCGGCGACGAACGGCGACGCGGGTCGTTCGTAGATGTCGAGCGGCGTGCCGACCTGCTCGATCACGCCGTGGTTCATCACCACGATGCGATCGGCCATCGACAGCGCTTCCTCCTGATCATGCGTGACCATGATGGTGGTGATGCCCACCTGCTTTTGCAGGCGGCGGATTTCGGTGCGCAGACGAATGCGCTCCAGCGCATCGAGCGCCGAAAGCGGCTCGTCGAGCAGCAGCAATCCGGGGTTGGTGGCGAGCGCTCTTGCCAGCGCCACGCGCTGCTGCTGGCCGCCCGAAAGTTGGCTCGGATACTTCGCGCCCGAGGTCGGCAATCCCACCAGTTTGAGTAGTTCTGCGACACGCTGCTGGATTTGCGGTTTGCGCATCTTGCTGTTCACCAGGCCGTAAGCCACGTTCTCGGCAATCGTCAGATTGGGAAACAGCGCATAGGACTGGAACACGATGCCGTAGTCGCGCTTGTCGGCGGGCAGCCAGGAAATGTCGCGCCCGTTCTGCAGGATCTGGCCTTCGCTTTGCGTCTCCAGCCCCGCGATGATGCGCAGCAGCGTGGTTTTGCCGCAGCCCGAGGGGCCGAGAAAGCACAGCATCTCGCCGGGGCGCACGCTCAGGTGGATGTTGCGAAGCGCGCTGAATGTCTCGAAGTTCTTGTAGAGGCCGTTGATCTCGAGCGCGGGCTTCACGCTCAGCTCATCGGCGATGTGCTTTGTAGTTGTCATGTCCATGGTCCGACCTCACCCAACAGATGAAAGAGAGATGCAAGAGGAGTGCACGAATGGCGATTGGGCGGACCATGCGGCGGCTCGACCGCCACCGCATGGTCCGCAAGATCAGGGCTTGCCTTCAGCCTTGCCTTCGTAGCGCTTGCTCCACTCGGCCAGAATGCGTTCGCGGTTCTTGGCAGCCCAGTTGAGGTCGTTCTTGGCGAGCAGCTTTTCGTAGTTCTCGGGAATGCCTTCGAGCTTGGAGGCCACACCCGGCATGGCCACCACGGCCCACCAGTTGGAGCTGACCACGTTGGCTTCCTTGCTCGCCATCCAGTCGGCCAGTCGCTTGGCGGCTTCGGGCTTCTTGGTGGTCTTCATGATGGACGTGCCTTCGATGTCCCAGCCGAGGCCTTCCTTGGGGAAGATCAGATCGACGGGCGCGCCGGACTTCTTGACCTGATGCGCACGGAACTCGAACGAGATGCCGATGGGGAATTCGCCCGAACCGGCCTGCTTGCAGGGTTTGGAGCCCGAATGCACGTACTGCGCGATGTTCTCGTGCAGCGCGTCCATGTATTTCCAGGCTTCCTGCTCACCCCACATCTGGATCCACGAGGACACATCCAGATAACCCGTGCCGCTCGATGCCGGATGCGGCATGGTGATCATGCCCTTGTAGACCGGCTTGGCCAGATCCTTCCAGCTTTCGGGCTTGGGCAGATTGCGCTTTTTCGCCTCCACTGTGTTGAAGCAGACCGTGGCCGCCCACACGTCCATGCCCACCCATTTGGGCGGGCGCTGCGTGTCGGAATACCCGGGCGAGAGCTGATCGAAGCCCTTGGGCTCGTAGCCCTGCAGCATGCCTTCCTGATCGAGCAGCGCAAGCGAGCTGGCCGCCACACCCGCCACCACGTCGGCCTGCGGATTGGCTTTTTCGGCCAGCAGCTTGGCGGTGATGATGCCGGTGGAGTCGCGCACCCATTTGATCTCGATGTCGGGATTGGCCTTCTCGAAGCCGGTCTTGTACAGCCGCATCGCGTCGGTCTCCAGCGCGGTGTAGACCAAGAGCGGCGTTTTCTGCTGCGCCGCCGCGCTGCCCGCCAGAACGGTCACACCAACCACGGCCGCAAGCAAGGTCGTCATCAGGGTGTGACGTACTCCCACTACTCTTTTCATCGCTTGTCTCCTTTTATATGGAGGCGCTGGCACCCGCCCTTGAACCCGTTGTCTCTCTTGTGTGATCCGTCGGGTCGGTCGGCTTGGTGCTCACATCCTCGGTTTGATTTGCGGATATCCGGCGCGGTTGTCTCTGCTTTTGTGCGTCGGTGTGGTCAATGTAAAACTCATATTGCCTACTGTCAATAGAAAACTGTTGACAGTTTGCATTTTGGATCGAACAATGGAGTCCATGGAAAACAGCAAACCCACCTCCGCTCTGGCCTTTCTGCAATCGAGCTCGCTGCCCATGCTGGTTCAGGAAGAAATCGAACGTCTCATCATGACCGGCGAGTTGCCCGTGGGCAGCCGCATCAATGAAAGCGACATGGCAGCGCGCTTCAACACCAGCCGAGGTCCCATCCGCGAAGCCCTGCGCTCGCTGGAGGAAGCCGGTCTGCTGCGCACGGAAAAGAACCGCGGCATGTTCGTGCGGGAAATCTCGTTCGAGGAAGCCGACGAAATCTACGAACTGCGCGAGGCGATGGAAGAAATCATCGGCCGCCGCGTCTCCAAGGCCATCACGCCCGATGGCGTCGATCGCCTGAAAGCCATGATCGATGCGATGCGCGTGGCCGCCCAGGCCGAGAACCTGGAGCAGTACGCGCAACTGAATCTGCAATTCCACGAAATCCTGCTGGACACCGCCGGCAGCAAAAAGCTCACCGAAACCTACCAGCGCCTGATCAAGGAGCTGTCGCTGTTCCGCATGCGCGCGCTCGACGGCGGCGGCGGTCTGCGCGTGTCGGTCGATGAGCACAGCCACATCGTCGACGCCATCGCCTCGGGCGACGCCGACCGCGCCGGTCAGGCATTGCGCCAGCACGTGGCCGACAGCCGCGCCCGCATGCACAAGGCCATGGGCCGCCCCGATTCCGATTCCGATTCCAATTCCGACTCCATTCCCACCACCTCTTCTTCGACCTCTACCCCCTCCAAGGAAGCCTGAGATGACGACCACGCCACAGACCATCGAAGTCAACAACCGCAATTACCGCTGGATGCCCCGACCCGTCGTGGTCGTGTGCGTGGATGGCTGCGAGCCCGCCTATCTCGACGCCGCCGTGGATGCCGGTGTCACGCCGTATCTGGCCAAGATGCGTGCCCACGGGGCCGATCTGCTGGCCGATTGCGTCGTGCCTTCGTTCACCAATCCGAACAACCTGTCCATCGTGACCGGCGCACCGCCCGCCGTGCACGGCATCTGCGGCAACTACTTCTTCGACCGCGATCTGGGCGAGGAAGTGATGATGAACGACCCCAAATATCTGCGCGCAGGCACCGTGCTCGCCGCCTTTGCCGACAAGGGAGCGAAAGTCGCTGTGGTCACCGCCAAGGACAAGCTGCGCAAGCTGCTGGGCAAAGGCATGAGCGGTATCTGCTTCTCGTCGGAAAAAGCCGATCAAGTGAGCATCGAGGAGAACGGCATCGACAACGTGCTCGACCTGGTGAAGATGCCCGTGCCGTCGGTCTACAGCGCCGAGCTGTCCGAATTCGTCTTCGCCTCCGGCGTGAAGCTCATGGAGACACGTCGCCCCGATCTGATGTATCTCTCCACCACCGACTACGTGCAGCACAAGGCCGCGCCCGGCTCGCCCGCCGCGAATGCGTTCTACGCGATGATGGACAAATACCTCGCGCAACTCGACGAGATGGGCTGCACCATCGTGCTCACCGCCGACCACGGCATGAACGACAAGCACGACGCCAGCGGCCAGCCCAAGGTCATCTATCTGCAGGACGTGCTCGACGGCTGGTACGGCGCTGAAAAGGCCCGCGTGATTCTGCCGATCACCGATCCTTATGTCGTGCACCACGGCGCGCTCGGCTCGTTCGCCACGGTCTACGCACCCGATGCGGCCACCGCCAAGCAGTGGATCTCGCGCCTGAAGGAGCTGCCCGGCATCGAGCTCGCCCTGACCCGCGAAGAAGCCGCCAAGAAATTCGAACTGCCCGAAGACCGCATCGGCGACATCGTCATCGTGAGCGAGAAGAACACCGTCGTCGGCACATCGCAAAGCCGCCACGACCTCTCGGGTCTGGACGCACCGCTGCGCTCGCACGGCGGCGTGTCCGAACAACGCGTTCCGCTGATCTGCAACCGCCCCGTCTCCGGCATTGCAGCCAGCCGCCGTCTGCGCAATTTCGATGCGCTGGACTTGGCACTGAACCATGCAGCCGCATGAGCCATGCATTGACTGACAAGTGATTCACAAAAAAGAAGGAGACCTTCCCATGACCGTATCCGCCCTGCACAAAGCCCCCGAGCTCCGCCACGAAACCCTGCGCATCGCAGGCGAGCGTGTGGAGACCAAGGAGCGCATCGACGTCACCTATCCCTACACCGGCGAAGTGATCGGCTCCGTCGGCAAGGCCACGCTCGAAGATGTGCGCCGCGCCTACAAAATCGCACGCGGCTACAAGTCCAAGCTCACGCGTTACGAGCGCTACAAGATCCTGATGCGCGCGGGCGAAATCATTGCCACGCGTTTGGATGAAATCTCCAAGCTCATCACGCTCGAATCGGGCCTGTGCCGCAAGGACTCACTCTACGAAGTGGGCCGCGCCTCCGACGTGCTGCTGTTCGCCGCCAACCAGGCACTGGTCGATGACGGCCAGGTCTTCTCCTGCGACCTCACGCACCACGGCAAGAGCCGCAAGGTCTACACCATGCGCGAGCCGCTGCAAGGTGCGATCACTGCGATCACGCCGTTCAACCATCCGCTCAACCAGGTGATCCACAAGATCGCTCCAGCGATTGCGACGAACAACCGCACGGTTCTGAAGCCCAGCGAAAAAACGCCCTTCACCGCCTACGTGCTGGCCGACATTCTTTATGAAGCCGGACTGCCACCAGAAATGCTGAGCGTGATCTCCGGCGATCCACGCGAAATCTGCGACGAAATGCTGACAAGCGACGACGTCGATCTGGTGACCTTCACCGGCGGCGTACCCATCGGCAAATACATCGCAGGCAAAGCGGTCTACAAGCGCCAGATTCTGGAGCTGGGCGGCAACGACCCCATCATCGTGATGGAAGACGCCGACGTCGAAGAAGCCGCCACGCTGGCAGCCAGCGGCAGCTACAAGAACAGCGGCCAACGCTGCACCGCGATCAAGCGCATGCTGGTGCACGAATCGGTGGCGGATCGCTTTGTCGAACTGCTGGTCGAAAAGACCAAGGCCCTGAAATACGGCGACCCCATGGACCCGAACATGGACATGGGCACCGTCATCGACGAAGAAGCCGCGATCTACTTTGAAACGGTAGTGAACGAAGCGATTGCAGCAGGCGCCACGCTCAAATGCGGCCACATCCGCAAGGGCGCGCTGTACTCGCCCACGGTGCTCGACAACGTCACGCTCGACATGCGCGTGGCCAAGGAAGAAACCTTCGGCCCGGTCTCGCCGGTGATCCGCTTCAAGACGATCGAAGAAGCGATCCAACTGTCGAACGGTACGGCGTTCGGGCTGTCTTCGTCGATCTGCACGAATCGCATGGACTACATCACTCGCTTCATCAGCGAGTTGAATGTGGGAAGTGTGAATGTGCGTGAAGTGCCTGGTTATCGACTTGAGCTGACTCCGTTCGGGGGGATCAAGGATTCCGGACTGGGGTACAAGGAAGGGGTGCTTGAGGCCATGAAGAGCTTCACGAATACGAAGACTTATTCGTTACCTTGGTGAGGAGGGCTTGCTCCCTCGCCTGCTTGCGGGAGAGGGCGGGGGTGAGGGGGACGTCCATCTTCCTTTTCACCTTCTGCTCTTGTTTTGAGGGTGGGTGCCGGGTCTCGCCCCGGCGGGCGAGTAACTTTTCGCTGGCGCGCGAAAAGTCACCAAAAGCGCGCTTGAATTCGGGGTCACACGATAGAACTCACTTTGCGCCGAAGGCGCTCCGTTCGGGCAACTATCGTGAGTCAGACCAAAAGCTGGGGAGGGCGCTGCTGCACTCTGCGGTGCAGCAGCGGAAGCACCAGCATCGCGACGAAAAATATGGGTTTGTACACAAGTACCAAATTCTTCACAGCGCTTGCGCACAAACATCTCGCGACGTCGCGAGATGGGCGGCACGAGCGAAGCAATGTGCCGTGACATCCTCTTCTGAAAAATCTAGCTTGCGGCAAGCTGTTTGAACGGAGCGCTTTCGGCGCGCAGTGAGTTTTGCCGCAGGTATTGAAAGCGCGTTTTTGGTGACTTTTTGCGCGCAAGCAAAAAGTTACTGCCCTGCCGGGGGCAGTCCCGGCTTCCGTAAGAAAACCTCGTAGCAAACGCCAAAAAGAGAAGGAGAAAAAAGTGAGCCTGATGACCATCCCGGACATCGTAAAAATACTGGAATCCAAGGGCCACGCCCAATACGACGGCGAGCCCGTAACGCAGCTACAACACGCCCTCCAATCCGCCCACCTCGCAGAGCAGCAAGGCGCAGACAGCGCCCTCATCTCAGCAGCCCTGCTGCACGATCTAGGCCACCTGCTGCACGACATGAGGGGCTCGCCAACGACAGAAGGTGTGGACGATCTCCACCAATACCTTTGCATCCCCTTCCTGCGCCCGCTGTTCAGCGAAGCTACCCTCGCGCCAATAAGAATGCACGTGGACGCCAAGCGCTACTTGTGCAGAAAAGAAAAGGGCTACCTCGAATCGCTCTCGGCCGATTCAGCCCGAAGCCTGCAACTGCAAGGTGGCGTGTTCACCGAAGAGCAAGCCAACGCTTTCGCCGCACAGCCCTTCGCACTGGATGCGGTGGAGCTGCGCCGCTGGGACGATCTCGCCAAGGATGGTGATGGCGTTACGCCCGACCTCGCGCACTTCACGCGCCACATGGAAAAAGCGGCCCTGATGCATCAACTGCACCGAGCCGAAACCACAGCGACAACAGCGACAACAGCGACAACAGCAACAACAGCAACAACAGCCACGGAGTAATCCACCATGCGCCCTTTCTGGATCGAGCAAGCCTTGTTTCATGATGGGGCGCTCGCCCCGGCACTGCAAGGCGACACCACAGCCGATGTGTGCATCGTCGGCGGCGGCTTCACCGGGTTGTGGACCGCCATTCAAAGCAAGCAGAAAAATCCGCAGCTCGACATCGTCATCATCGAAAGCGATCTCTGCGGCGCGGGCGCGAGCGGTCGCAACGGCGGCTGTCTGCTTACCTGGTCCACCAAGTTCTTCACGCTCAAACGGCTGTTCGGCGAAGACGAAGCCGTGCGGCTGGTGCGCGCGTCGGAAGACACGGTGAACCACATCGAGCGTTTTGTGCGCGAGCATCGCATCGATGCCGAATTCCGCCGCGATGGCACGCTGTTCACCTCCACCTCCAAAGCCCAGATCGGCACACTCGATCCGGTGATCGCGGCACTCGAAGAACGCGGCATCAACTCGTATCGCGAACTGCCGCCCGAAGAGGTCGCACGCCGCTCCGGCTCCGCCAAAAATCTCGCAGGCGTGTTCTCGCCGGAGGCCGCCACCGTGCATCCCGGCAAGCTCGTGCGCGGGCTTCGCAAGGTGGCGATGGAGATGGACATCCGCATCCACGAACGCAGTCCGATGATCGAGCTGAACGAAGGCCAGCCCGCCATCGTGCGCACACCCTGCGGCAGCGTCACGGCCAAGAAAGTGGTGCTCGCGATGAACGCCTGGATGGCGAGCGCCTATGCGCAGTTCGAGCGCACCATCGCCATCGTGTCAAGCGACATGATCATCACCGAACGCTGTCCCGAACTGCTGCGCGCCACCGGTCTGGTCGATGGCGTTTCGGTGCTCGACTCGCGCACTTTTGTCTACTACTACCGCACCTCGATGGACGGCCGCATCATGCTCGGCAAAGGTGGCAACACCTTCGCGCGCGGCGGCAAGATCGCGCCCATCTTCGACGAGCGCTCGCCCTACGAAGCCGAACTCACCGACGCGCTGCACGGCTTCTTTCCGTCGCTCAAAGACGTGCCCATCACCGCCAGCTGGAACGGTCCCTCCGACCGCTCCGTCACCGGCTTCCCGTTCTTCGGTCGATTGAACAACGCGCCGCACATTTACTACGGCTTCGGCTATTCCGGCAACGGCGTCGGCCCCACCTACATGGGCGGGCAACTGCTGTCATCGCTAGTCCTGGACGAAGACAACGCCTGGAGCCGCAGCCCGCTCACCCAGGGCCCGCTCGGGCAATTCCCGCCCGAGCCATTCCGCTACGCCGGCTCCATCGTTGTGCGCAACGCCATCCGCCGCAAAGAACGCGCCGAAGACGAAGACCGCCAACCCTGGATGATCGACCGCATGCTGAGCAAGCTGGCGAATGCGGCAGGGAAGGCGGACAAGGCGGCGTGAAGACGAAGCGCCAACGTCCGTCTCAATCCGCGCCCGCGTAGGCCTCCAAACCCAACGCCACCACCGTCGCGATGTCGTCCCCCACGGCTTCGCGGAACTCTGCTTCGGCCTGCGCCACCGCCGTCTCGAAGGCCTTGAGCCAAGCCAGCCCGGTCTCGGTGAATCGCACGATGCGCGCGCGGGCGTCGTGCGGATCGGGCGTCTTGGTGACCAGCCCCCACGCCTCGCATTGATCGACCAGGCTGGCCATGGCCTGCTTGGTCATGCCCGCCGATTGCGCCAGGTCGGTCAGCCGATCGCCTGTGAGCGAGAGGTGGCGCGTGATGTGGATGTGCGCGGCGCTCACCTGCTCTCGCGCGGCGAGGTTGGACAGCGCCAGCGGCACCTCCACGTCGTGCGCCATGAGCTGGTAGACGCGCTCGTCGAAACGGCGCATGGCGTGGCCGAGCAGGCGGCCCAGGTGGGTTTCGCGCCAGGCATCGGAAGGCGGCGTGACGGGGTGCAGCAATTCGGTCATGGGGCGGGGTTGGTGGCTTTTGGGGGTCTTGCGATATTGTCAGGCAAACTGACCAAAAAATGCTTTGACAGAAAAGTATCCCCACATAAACTACTGTTCAAGCACACAGGACTGTAATTAAAAACAGTCACCCACTCAATTCAAACGGAAGAGCGCAATGGCAACGAGCAAGAGGACCCAAACCATGGACACCACTGTGAAGAGCACCGCAGGCACTGTTGACAACAGCGAAAAGGCCAAGGCCCTGCAGGCCGCGCTGGCCCAGATCGAAAAGCAATTCGGCAAGGGCACGATCATGCGCCTTGGCGAAGGCGACAAGTTCGATGACATCCAGGTCGTGTCCACCGGCTCGCTGGGTCTTGATGTGGCGCTCGGCGTGGGCGGTCTGCCACGTGGCCGCGTGATCGAAATCTACGGTCCTGAGTCTTCCGGCAAGACCACGCTCACGCTGCAAGTGATCGCCGAGATGCAAAAGCAAGGCGGCACCTGCGCGTTCATCGATGCGGAACATGCGCTGGACACGTCCTACGCCCAGAAGCTCGGCGTGAACCTGAACGACATCCTGATCAGCCAGCCCGACACCGGCGAGCAGGCACTTGAAATCGTCGACTCGCTGGTGCGTTCCGGCGCGGTGGATCTGATCGTCATCGACTCGGTCGCCGCGCTCACACCCAAGGCCGAAATCGAAGGCGAAATGGGCGACGCCCTGCCCGGCCTGCAAGCCCGTCTGATGAGCCAGGCCCTGCGCAAGCTCACCGCCACCATCAAGAAGACCAACTGCATGGTCATCTTCATCAACCAGATCCGCATGAAGATCGGTGTGATGTTCGGCTCGCCCGAAACCACCACCGGCGGCAATGCGCTGAAGTTCTACGCCTCCGTGCGTCTGGACATCCGCCGCACCGGCACCATCAAGAAGGGCGACGAAGCCATCGGCAACGAAACCAAGGTGAAGGTTGTGAAGAACAAGGTCTCGCCTCCGTTCAAGACGGCGGAGTTCGACATCCTGTTCGGCGAAGGCATCTCGCGCGAAGGCGAAATCATCGACATGGGCGTGAACGCGCGCATCGTCGAAAAGAGCGGCGCATGGTATGCCTACAACGGCGAAAAGATCGGCCAGGGCCGCGACAACTCGCGTGAATTCCTGCGCGAAAACCGCGACCTCGCCATCGAGATCGAGAACAAGGTGCGCGAATCGCTGGGCATTCCACTGCTGGGTGTGACCAGCGTGGCAGCGGCTCCCGGAGCAGCCTCCGACGACGAGATCGTCGAAGAGTAAACACACAAACGGACAAGCCAGGCGGCCCGACCGTCGGGCGTTTCTGGTGACTTTTTCTTTGCAATTGTCGAATCATTTTCGACTTGATGGGCCGCTCGGTCAGCGCAGCTGACTGCGGCTCTTTTTTGCGTGAAAAACGACGCGCGTATCGCAGCCCGGTTTTCAAGCGGCGACCGCAGCAGCATTCTGAGCACATGAATCAAACACCCCAATGGCGAGACGGGCCCTCAGGCTAGGCGTGGAGCCGCAGACAGTACTTCGGTACGGCAAGGCTTCGACAACGACGCATGAGGGCCTGTATCGCCATCTCAAAACGACCAACGAACCTTCGAAGCCAAAGGCTTCGTAAATCCGCAGACATGGGATTCGCCAAACTCTCACTCAAAGGCCGCGCGCTCAAACTGCTTGCCCAGCGCGAACATTCGCGCAGCGAGCTGGAGTCCAAGCTCGCGCGCCATGTGGAAGAAGGCGACGATCTCGCAGCCATCCTCGACGAGCTGGAGTCCAAGGACTTCATCAACTCCGAACGCGTCGCCGCCTCCGTCGTGCACCGCCGCGCCTCGCGCATGGGCACGCAGCGCGTGGTTCAGGAACTGCGCAGCAAAGGCCTCGACGATGCGCTGATCAAGTCGACGGCGGCAGAGCTGCAATCCACCGAACTGGAGCGCGCGCTGCAAGTCTGGAAAAGCAAATTCGGCAGCCGCGAACCAGCGAATACGCCACAGGAAAAAGCCAAGCAGATGCGCTTTCTGGCAGCACGCGGCTTCAGCGGCGATGTGGTGCGCAAGGTGCTCAAGAGCGCGGCGGAAATCGAAGATGGCGAAGGCAGTTGCTTCGAGTGAGTGAGCCACACCGACGTCACTTGCCCATCTCGTAGATCGCCGCCACCACGCTGAGCACCACCAGCAAGGATCCAAACACGACGACGATCCAGTTCCAGACACTCAGCGTCTCGTTGCGATCGAACAAGCCATTGGCGCACATCTGCTCATTCAACCGATTCGCACAAGCCTGCACCGGCAGCAGAAACACAAAACTGAAAATGCTCAGCAGCCCCCACAGATCGGGCAGGATATCCAGCACATTCGCCGCGATGTAGCCCAGTGTGAACAGCCCCGCTTGCAAGCGCGAGCGGCCATTGGCGAGCATGTCCCGCACGCGCACGCGGCGAAACAGCGGATAGCAGAAGAAGAAAAACAGCAAGGTGCGCCGCGCAGACGAAAAGTCCCGCCCCTCGTTCCACACCCGCACATGCCGCCAATGAGCATAAAACCAATAAAGGTGGTACAGCCCCATTGTGCAGAAGCTCAGAACGGCCAGCTTGCGAAGCGAAACAGCGAAAAACGGCGGCAGCATCAAAGGTTCCCCAAACTGTGGGCCAACGAAGCGTAGCGAGAGCCACGATCCACCACCACAATGCCAAGACAGCCCTTCAGGCTAGGCGTCGAAGCCGCAGACAGTATGTTCATACGGCAAGGCTTCGCAACAACGCATGAAGGGCTGTATTGGCACCTCCAAACGATTCACCCATCGAAGCCGCCAGGCTTCGCAAAGCAAAACTAGCCGAGAAGTCTTTCCGGATTCGCGTTGAGTTTGACGAGGGCATCTCGGGTGGCTCGCATGGTGAGTGCTTCCTCTTCTTGCGCCACCAACAGACCGGACTGCAAATACGCCCCCAGCCTGCGCAACTGGATCAGATAACTCGTCCCATCCATCGCCACGAACAGGTGCAACTGCTTGCGCTGGCTGTGCCAGGCGTACTGCACCTGCGCGGACGATCCGTTGTGGTCCATCGTGAACCAGCTGCCCAGTGCCATCTGCTGCGCCCAACGCACCACTTCGTCGCGCACGGGCGTGCCGTTGTCGGCGACCACATGGATGGACGACGCATCGATGCCGAGCAGCATTTCCACGTTCTCGGACGACAGCTCGAAGTCGCCCGCATCCGCATCGCCGATCACGTCTTCCAGATTGGCCAGACGCTTGATCATCGCGTCGATGTGCTCGCGCGGAATCGTCGCGGTCTTGGACAAAAAGGCGTCGGCCAGCGTGTCGGTCAGCACCTTGATCAGCGCATCCTGCGGCTCGCCGGTCACGCCCGAAAGCCCCAAGCCATGGCGCAGGTTCTGCAGCAGGGTCGGCAGGTTCTGGATCACCTGCGCGCGCTCGGAGCGATGCGGCTTGGCGCTGGCGGCCCAGACCAGATCGGCGGCCGTGCGTTTCAAGGCAATGGTTTCGTCATGCTGCGGGCCGTTGCGCACGGCGGCCACGGCCAGCACCTCGGCCCAGTTCTTGAACAGGAACTCGCGGATCTCGTCGCGCACCTGCATGTCCTTGAGCATGTCGCGCAGCTCGATCGTGTACTGCACGGCCAGCGTCTCGCGCTGCTCGACCTGCTGTGCCACGCCCACGATCTTCTGCGCGCCCCGGCTCTCAGCCAGCGACTTGGCGATGAAGCGCTCGAACTCCTCGAACACCAACTGGAACACGCGGCTGCCGGTTTCGGGATACTGCTCGATCACCTGCACGATGCGGCGCACCTCGGATTCGAGCGCGGTGCCGTTGATCGACGACGCATCGAAACCCAGCACGCAGGAGCCCATGCGGTCGATGAGCTGACGGGCCGGATGCGTCACGTTGTTGAAGAAGTCGGGCTCGGCCAGCGCCACGCGCAGCACCGGCACCTGCAGGCGGGCAAACCACACGCGGATCGACGGCGGCAGACGGTCCTCGTTCAGAATGCTCTGGAACATCAGCGCCACCACCTCGATGATGGCTTTTTCGCTGGCGGACGAGGCTTTTTTCTTGAACTCGGCCGCGCGCTCACGCACCGCCCCCATGACCTGATGGACCACCTGCGGCGTGTAGTCCTGCGCATGCGTCAGCGCGGCCATGCCGCCCGGCACGGTCAGCAGGCGGGTATCGGCCGGAATGCCCTGGTAGTCGGTCATGGCCTGTACCAGCGCCGCCGATGCGGGCGAAGCCTTGACCATGTCGTAATTCATCGCGGGCTGGGTCAGCAGATTGCGCAACTGCACCATCACCGCCGCGGCCCGCTGACGGGCGCGCTGCAGCGGCGCAAGAAACGGCGATGCCGCCATCTGCGCGGCCATCTGCGCATTCACCTGCGCGTTCATCTGCATCTGGGCGTTGATCTGCGCGGCGAGCTGCGGCGTCATCTGCGGCATGCCCTGTGGCGGTGCCATGCCCGTGCCCGCCCAAGCCTGCTGGTGGGGATGCTGCATCGGGAAACCCGCGCCCTGCGGCATGGCGAATCCGCTCGGATAACCACCCATCCCGGCCATTCCACCCATCCCCATGGCGGTCTGCTGCGGCATGCCCGCAAAGCCGCTGCCGGGGTTGCCCATGGGCATCTGCCCGCTGTCGTATCCGCTGTTGGGCACGCCGGGCACACCGCCCGCACCTGCTGCACCACCGCCGTGTCCCGCCGTTCGCTTGACGCGAGAGCGCAGGTCCGATGGGCTGGCAGCGCTCACACCACGTTCTTCGTAGAACTTGTTGAGCGCCTTGTATTCTTTTTCGAGCAGCCCTGCGAGTTCGGTCTGCAGCGGGTCGAGCATCAATTGCAGGTCGGCGCGCGACATGCCGCTGTCGATCCACTGGTCGACCACGTTCAGGCAGATCGTCTCGGGCCGGAAAAGATCGTCGTTGCCCAGTTCACGCCCGAGCAAGCGCTGGGTGCGTGTCTTGACGGTCTCGAATTGGCTGCCCGCCTGCTCGCTCACGGTGAGGGCAATGCGCGAGGCGAGAATCTTGTTTTCCACCACATCGTCGCTGAGCAGTTCCAGACCGCCATCGAGCGAGAGTTCCTTGGGGGCGGTGGTCGCGAAAGCGGGGGTGGCCTGAGTGTTGGCAGCCGTGTCGGTCCAGAGCTTCTTGAGCCGCTGCAACCAGTCGCGCTCATGTCCGCTGTAGGACATCCACGACTCCCGGTTGGACTGCATTTCCCGGGCAGTGGCCGTCTGGTTGGCCAGATTGGAGGTGAACTCCTGCAGCTTGGCGCTCAGTGCCGGCAATCCGCCGATCAATCCCTCGGCAAAGCGTTGGCGGCCATAGTGGGCCAAACGCTGATCGGTGGGGGAAGACGGCGGATATTCCATAGGTACTTGATTATGTGCGGCGAAGGCCTATGGGTCTATCCCCACCGCATGGCCGGGGGCCCAGTTCGCTGCTTGTCTCCCCTGATTTTGTATCAAGAATTGACAACGCAGCGACAAGGCGCCCCAAACTGTTGGTCTTTTGCTTATACGGTCGCCCCGGCGTTCGGATCGTTGGGGTCCAGATCCTTGCGCGAAGGTGCCTTCACCAGATCTTCGCGCTTGACGCCCAGCCACATGGCAATGGCCGCAGCAACGAACACTGAAGAGTAAATACCAAACAGAATACCAATAGTCAGTGCCAACGCAAAGTAGTGCAGGCTCGGACCGCCGAAGAAGAACATCGACAGCACCATCGCTTCGGTCGAAGCGTGGGTGATGATGGTACGGCTCATGGTCGAGGTGATGGCGTGGTCGATCACCTCATGCGTGTTGAGCTTGCGGAACTTGCGGAAAGCCTCGCGGATCCGGTCGAAGATAACGACGGATTCGTTGACCGAGTAACCCAGCACCGCCAGCACACCGGCCAGCACCGAGAGCGAAAACTCCCACTGGAAGAACGCGAAGAAGCCCAGAATGATCACCACGTCGTGCAAGTTGGCGATCACTGCGGCCACGCCGAACTTCCATTCGAAGCGGAACGCCAGATAGATCACGATCCCCAGCACCACCATGCCCAGCGCCATCAGGCCGCCGTGCACCAGTTCCTCACCCACCTGCGGTCCGACGAACTCGGTGCGGCGCAGCGTCACTTCAGGATCGGCGGCCTTGAGGGCGGCCATCACCTGATCGCTCTGCTGCGCGGAGGTCACGCCCTTTTGCACAGGCAGGCGGATCATCACGTCACGCGAGCCACCGAAGTTCTGCACTGTCACGTCCTGCGCGAAACCGGCACCGGCCACCGTGTCGCGGACCTTGCCGATGTCGGCGGTCTGCTTGTAGGCCACTTCCATGACCGTGCCGCCCGTGAACTCCACCGACAGGTGCAGCCCGCGCGTGACCAGGAAGAACACGGCCAGCGCAAAGGTGATGAATGAAATCGCGTTGAGAACCAACGCATATTTCATGAACGGAATATCTTTTTTGATCCGGAAAAACTCCATGGTCTTCCCCTTTCTTATTGTTCGCTGTCGCCAGCTTCGGCAACGGCGCGGCCCGAGGCCACGGAGCGATGGCCCGTATCACCTTCCGGCTTCCAGACCTGACCGATGGAGACGCTCTTGAGCTTCTTGCGGCGGCCATACCAGAGGTTCACCAGACCGCGCGAGAAGAGCACCGCCGAGAACATGCTGGTCAAGATGCCGATGCAGTGCACCACGGCAAAGCCGCGCACCGGGCCGGAACCGAAGGCCAGCAGCGCCAGACCGGCAATCAGCGTGGTGACGTTGGAGTCCAGAATCGTCGCCCAGGCGTGCTGGTAACCGGCAGAAATCGCCTGCTGCGGAGCCACGCCCGCACGCAGTTCTTCCCGGATACGTTCATTGATCAGCACGTTCGAGTCGATGGCCACACCGATCGCGAGCGCCATGGCGGCAATGCCCGGCAGCGTCAGAGTCGCCTGCAGCATGGACAGAATCGCCAGCAGCAGCAGCACGTTCACGCCCAGCGCAATCGTCGAGATCACGCCGAAGATCATGTAGTAGAAGCACATGAACACGGCGATCGCCACCATGCCCCAGACCACGCTGTGGATACCGCGCTTGATGTTGTCTTCACCCAGGCTTGGGCCGATGGTGTATTCCTCGATGATTTCCATTGGCGCGGCCAGCGAACCGGCGCGCAGCAGCAGCGAGGTGTCGTTGGCTTCCTGCGTCGTCATGCGACCGGAAATCTGCACGCGACCACCGCCAATTTCAGTGCGGATCACCGGAGCCGTCACGACCTCACCCTTGCCCTTTTCGAACAGGATGATGGCCATGCGCTTGCCCACATTTTCAGCAGTCACCTGCTTGAAGATGCTCGCGCCCTTGGAGTCCAGCGTGAGGTTCACGGTGGGTTCCTGGGTCTGGCTGTCGAAGCCGGGTTGTGCGTCGTTCAGGTTTTCGCCTGTCAGGATCACCTGCTTCTTGACGATCACCGGAATCTGGTTGCGGTCCAGATAGCGTTCGCTGCCGAACGGCACCGCGCCCTGACCCATTTCAGCCGAACGCGCTTCGGAGCTTTCGTCCACCAGACGCACTTCCAGCGTGGCAGTACGGCCCAGAATGTCCTTGGCCTTGGCGGTGTCCTGCACGCCGGGCAATTGCACGATGATGCGGTCCAGACCCTGCTGCTGGATCACCGGCTCGGCCACGCCGAGTTCGTTGATACGGTTGTGCAGGGTGGTGATGTTCTGCTTGAGCGCCTGCTCCTGCACCTTGCGCAGGGCTTCGGGCTTGATCGTGGCGCGCAGCGTGAAACCTTCGCTGTCGGAGCTGCTGGTGGCGGCCAGATCGGGGAAGCTGTCGGTGATGAGATTGCGCACGGCCGTGAGCGTGGCGTCGTCGCGCACCTTCACTTCGACCGCGTCGCCATTGCGGCTGATACCGCCATGGCGAATCTTCTTGTCGCGCATGGTCGAGCGCAGGTCACCCGCGTACGACTCCACCTTCTTGGTGATGGCCGCAGCCATGTCCACCTGCAGCATGAAGTGCACACCACCGCGCAAGTCCAGACCCAGATACATCGGACGTGCGTGCAGCGCGGTCAGCCATGCGGGCGAGCGCGAGAGCATGTTCTGCGCCACGATGAAAGTCGGATCGCTCGTGTCGGGGATCAGCGCCTTTTCGATGACCGTCTTGGCCTTGGCCTGGTTGTCCACCGAATCGAAGCGGGCGAACACCGAGTTGCCCTCCTGCACGACGGAGTCCGGCTGCATGCCGCCAGCCTTCAGCGCATCTTCCACGCGCTGACGCACTCCGTTGTCCACCTTCACCGTCGCCTTGAGGGACGACACCTGTACTGCGGGAGCTTCGCCGAAGAAGTTCGGCAGGGTGTACAGCACCCCCAACAGCAACACGATCACCATGATCGCGTACTTCCAGACCGGATATCGGTTCATGATCGCGCTCTTCACTATCACAAAGAGTGACGGGCCGGCAGCTCAAACCATATGCTCAAGCCTGCTGCACGGTCCATCGATGGCGGACATGCACCACGCATGTCCGCAGGAGACATGCCTGTCGATTACTTCAGCGTGCCCTTGGGCAGCACTTGGGCCACGGCGCTGCGCTGGATCTGCACTTCCACGCCTTCGGCCACTTCCAGGTGCACGAAACCTTCACCCATACGCGACACCTTGCCCAGCAGACCACCGGAGGTGACGATTTCATCGCCCTTGGCCAGCGCGTCGATCATGGCGCGATGCTCTTTCTGGCGCTTCATTTGCGGACGGATCATGATGAAGTACAGCACCACGAACATCAGCACCAGCGGCAACATGCCGGTGAGCGAGCCCATCAGGCCGCCTTCAGCGGCGGCAGGAGCAGTCTGGGCAAAGGCAGAAGAAATAAACACTTGAAGACTCCACTTCTATCAGTATGGATGGTCGAATAGGAACGCCCGGCTTTCGCCAGAACAACAGGACATTGTATTCGGGCGCTCTTGCGGTGGGGCGGCAAAGCCCGATTCGGGTTAGGGCATGAAATGGGAGCTGAGTTGCCCTTTGCAATGCTCAAAGGGGTTTAAAAGCTGTTTTTCTTTTGTTTTCTTTGGATTTATGCTATCTATTTTGTAGCTGTTTATTGGTTTTGGTTGCTGTTGTTGGTTGGAGGGCGGGTGCCGGGTCTCGCCCCGGCGGGCGAGTAACTTTTCGCTGGCGCGCGAAAAGTCACCAAAAGCGCGCTTGAATTCGGGGGCACGCGGCAGAACTCGCTTCGCGCTGCGCGCTCCGCTCGGGCAACCGCCGCGAGTCAGAGTTTTCATAAGAGGTGCGTCACGGCACTTCGCTTTGCTCGTGCTGCATCTCGCGTCTGCGCGAGATGCCTGGGCGCAAGCGCTGTGAAGAATTTGATGTGAGATTCGACTCGACGCGCGCGACAACCAAGATCATTCCGTCGCGATGCTCGCGCCTCCGCTGCTGCATCGCAGAATGCAGCAGCGCCCTCCCCAGCTTTTGGTCTGACTCACGATAGTTGCCCGAGCGGAGCGACGCAGTCGCGCAGCGAGTTCTATCGTGGGTATTCAAAAGCGATTTTTGGTGACTTTTTGGCGCAGCAAAAAGTTACTGCCCAGCCGGGGGCAGTCCCGGCCAGCAGCAACCAAAAAGAATCAAGCAGTCTCGCGAACCCGCGCCTCGGCAGGCGCCCCGCGCCACTGCGCAAGCAGCCCTTGCCACTTGACCCGAGCCGCATGCAGATGCCGCTCCTTCACATGCCCATATCCGCGAATGTCTTCGGGGATGCGGGCGATGTCCACGGCCAGCGACAGGTTGCGGGCATTGAGGCTCTTCAGGATTTCCTCGATGCTCGCGCGGTACTCGACGATCAGGGCGCGTTCCATCTTGCGCTCTTCGGTCTTGCCGAACGGGTCGAGCGCCGTGCCGCGCAGGCCCTTCAAACCGGCGAGCACGCCGAAGGCCTTGCGCATCCAGGGGCCGTAGCTCTTCTTGATGAGTTCGCCCTTTTCGTTCTTCTTGGCCGTGGCTGGCGGCGCGAGGTGGTGAACGATCTTGTAGTCGCCTTCGAACATGTTTTCGATCTTCGAGACGAATGCCTGGTCGGTGTGCAGACGCGCCACTTCGTACTCGTCCTTGTAGGCCATCAGCTTGAACAGGTAGCGTGCGACGGCTTCGGACAGCTTGGTGCTGGGGCCGAGCTTGGCTTCGGACTGGCGCACCTTTTCAACGAAGTCGCTGTACTGCTTGGCGTAGGCGGCGTTCTGGTATCCGGTGAGGAATTCGACGCGCTTGTGCACCATTTCGGTCAGGCTGGGCTTCTTCACGAATTCGATCACCTGTGCGGCCTGGAACAGGGCTTGCACTTCGGACAATTTGTACGCGCAGCGACGGCCCCATTCAAACGCGGCCTTGTTGTTGTCGATCTGCACGCCGTTGAGTTCGATGGCGCGCATCAGCGAGGCGTGGCTCAGGGGCACGCGGCCCTTTTGCCAGGCGTAGCCGAGCATCAGCGGGTTGGTGTAGATGCTGTCGCCCAGCAGTTGCGCGGCGACTTGTTCGGCGTCGAACACCCCCACCAGTTCGTTGCCGACGGCATCGGCAATCGCGGCTTCGCAGCTTTCCTTGGGGAACTGCCAGTTCGGGTTGCCCACGAAGGCGGCCGATGGCGTGCCGCTGGTGTTCAGCGCGACGAAGGTGCGGCCCGGCTGCATCACCGAGAGCGTGGACTTGTTGGCGGCGACGATGGGGTCGCAGCCGATCACGAGGTCGGCCTTGGCCGTGTCCACCTTGGTGGTGAAGATGGCCTCGGGACGATTGGCGATCTGGATGTGGCTCCAGGTCGATCCACCCTTTTGCGCCAAGCCTGCGGCGTCTTGCGTGATCACGCCCTTGCCTTCCAGGTGCGCGGCCATGCCGAGCAGCGAGCCGATGGTGATCACGCCCGTGCCACCCACGCCCGCCACGACGATGCCCCAAGCGCTTTCGGCCACGGGCAGAACGGGTTCGGGGATCGGCAGCAGCGCGGTGAGGTCGCCCTTCTTTTCCTTTTTGGCCTTCTTGAGTTCGCCACCTTCGATGGTCACGAAGCTCGGGCAGAAGCCGTTCACGCAGGAGTAGTCCTTGTTGCAGGAGTTCTGGTTGATGCGGCGCTTGCGACCGAAGTCGGTTTCCACGGGCTCGACCGACAGGCAGTTCGACTTGGTCGAGCAGTCGCCGCAGCCTTCGCAGACCAGCTCGTTGATGAGCACGGTCTTGGATGGCGTGGCCATCTTGCCGCGCTTGCGGCGACGGCGCTTTTCGGTCGCGCAGGTCTGGTCGTAGATGATCGCGGTCGCGCCCTTGATCTCGCGGAACTCGCGCTGGATGCGGTCGAGTTCATCGCGGTGGAACACCTCGATGCCGGGCGGCAGATCGTTGATCAGTTCGGCGTGCTTGGCGCGTGCGCCGGTCGGATCGACATGATGCGCGCGGCCGTGGTACTTCTCCGGCTCGTCGGTCACCACCACCAGCTTGACGATGCCTTCGGCACGCAGGCTGTGCGCGATCTGCGCGACCGAGTGGCCTTCGGGGCGTTCGCCCACTTGCTGGCCGCCGGTCATCGCCACGGCGTCGTTGTACAGAATCTTGTAGGTGATGTTGGCACCCGAGGCAATGCTCTGGCGGATCGCCATCAGGCCGCTGTGGAAGTACGTGCCGTCGCCCAGATTGGCGAACACATGGTTTTCCTTGGTGAACGGTGCCTGGCCGACCCACGTCACGCCTTCGCCGCCCATCTGCGTGAAGGTGCTGGTGTTGCGGTCGGGCATCCACGTCGTCATGTAGTGGCAGCCAATGCCGGCCACGGCGCGCGAGCCATCGGGCACGCGGGTGCTGGTGTTGTGCGGGCAGCCGCTGCAGAACCATGGCACGCGGTCGCCGGTCTGCTGCTTGGGTTCGGTCAGCGCGCGTTCGCGGGCTTCGATGACGGCGATGCGCTCGTCCATGCGGCGCGCGATGTCGGCGGACACGCCCAGCTTCTTCAGGCGCTTGGCAATCGCCTTGGCGATGATCGCGGGCGTAAGGTCGGCCTTGGGGCGCAGCAGCCAGTTCTGGCTGGGGTTGGGCATGCTCCATTCGCCGCCCGAGTTGTCGCCTTCGATCTCGTCGAACTTGCCGAGCACGTTGGGGCGCACGTCGGCGCGCCAGTTGTAGAGCTCTTCCTTGAGCTGGTACTCGATGACCTGGCGCTTTTCCTCGACGACCAGAATTTCCTGCAGGCCCTGCGCGAAGTCGCGGGTGATGGTCGCTTCGAGCGGCCACACCACGTTCACCTTGTGCAGACGAATGCCGAGTTGGTGGCAGGTCTCGTCATCGATGCCCAGATCGGCCAGCGCCTGGCGCGTGTCGTTGAACGCCTTGCCGCTGGCGATGATGCCGAAGCGGTCGTTCTGGCCTTCGATGACGTTGTAGTTCAGCTTGTTGGCACGCACATAGGCCAGCGCGGCGTACCACTTGTAGTCCATCAGGCGCGCTTCCTGCTCCAGCGGCGCGTCGGGCCAGCGGATGTGCAGGCCGCCCGGCGGCATCTGGAAGTCTTCGGGCAGGATGATCTTCACGCGGTCGGGATCGACCGAGATGCTGGACGACGATTCCACCACTTCCTGAATCGTCTTCACGCCCGACCACAGGCCCGAGAAACGGCTCATCGCAAACGCGTGCAAGCCCATGTCGAGAATGTCCTGCACGCTGCTCGGGAAGAACACCGGCAGACCGCAGGCCTTGAAGATGTGATCGCTCTGGTGCGCGGCGGTGGAGCTCTTGCTGATGTGGTCGTCGCCCGCAATCGCGATCACGCCGCCATGCTTGGAGGTGCCCGCCATGTTGGCGTGCTTGAACACATCGGAGCAGCGGTCCACGCCCGGACCCTTGCCGTACCAGATGCCGAACACGCCGTCGAACTTCTTCGTGTCGGGATAGAGATCGAGCTGCTGCGTGCCCCAGACCGCCGTCGCGCCCAGTTCCTCGTTCACGCCGGGCTGGAAGACGATATTGTTCTCGGCCAGATGCTTCTTGGCGCTCCACAGTGACTGGTCATACGTGCCCAGAGGCGAGCCGCGATAACCGCTGATGAAGCCCGCTGTGTTCAGACCTTGCTGAGCATCGCGCTGACGCTGCAGCATGGGCAGGCGCACGAGGGCTTGAACGCCGCTCATGAAGGCTCTGCCCTTGTCGAGCGTGTATTTGTCTTCCAGGGATACCGTCTCTAGCGCGCGGCGAACTGATTCGGGCAGCGGGGCGTTCATGGCCTTGTCTCCATCGTGTGTGTGGGGTACCGCCTTTTGAGCGGCGTCAATTTTTCGAGCATTTGGTCAATTGCCCGTATCCGCGCAGTGTATGCGCGCAGCCTTGATATGTGTTTGCTTTTTTTGCTGTGTTTACCCCAATGCGCGAAAGATCCTTTCCAAAAACAATCTCGGAATGGAAAGTTTGGACAAATTCGATCTCTTGATCCTCTCGGAGCTGCAAACCAACGCGCGTCTGACCAATGCGGAACTCGCCCAGCGCGTCGGTCTGTCGGCCGCGCCCTGCTGGCGGCGGGTACGTGCGCTGGAGGAAGCGGGCTTCATTCTTGGTTACCACGCGGCGCTGGATCGCCACAAGATTGGCCTCGGCGTGCTGGCCTTCGTGCGGCTGGACGCGCTGCGCAACACCGGCGACCTGACCCGGTCCATGGAAGAGGCCATCGCCAAGATTCCCGAGGTCGTCGCCTGTCACTACATCAGCGGCAGCGGCACCTTTGAATTGCAGGTGGTCGCCAAGGATCTGGACAGCTTCTCGCAATTCGCGCGCAATGTGCTGCTCAATCTGCCCAATGTGAAGGACATGCACACCAGCTTTTCATTGGGCGAAGTGAAGACCGCAGGCGCCCTGCCGCTGGCGCATCTGCCGGGCGCGCGCTGAGCGCAGGGGCTGGCGAGCGGCTTTTTTCGGTTTTTCCGAATTGCGGAAAATCAATTGGCGTGCAAACTCGGATTCAGATAAATACAAAGTGACAATCCAGACGACATGCCGCCACAGCTTCCCCACGACACCGCGCCCACTCCTGACGACGATCAGTCCACCTCGAACAAGAACAGCGAGCAGGCCGATCAGGCCGAAGCCGCTGCCGCCGCCGAACTGAAGCGCGGCGCGGCCGAGCGGGCTGCGCAGTCGCCGTTCGCACCGCTGTCCGTGCCCGTGTTCCGCATGCTCTGGGCCACCTGGATCGTCGCCAACACCTGCATGTGGATGAACGACGTGGCGACCGCGTGGCTGATGACCACGCTGACCACCTCGCCCGTGCTGGTGGCGCTGGTGCAGACGGCATCGACCGCGCCCGTGTTCCTGCTGGGCCTGCCCAGCGGGGCGCTCGCGGACATTCTGGATCGCCGCAAATATTTCATGATCACCCAGTTCTGGGTGGCCGGTGTGGCCGCCGTGCTGTGCGTTGCCGTCATGAGCGGCGGGATGACGGCGCACCTGCTGCTGGCGCTCACGTTCGCCAACGGCATTGGGCTGGCCATGCGCTGGCCGGTGTTCGCCGCCATCGTGCCGGAGCTGGTCAGCCGTCAGCAACTGCCTGCGGCACTCGCGCTCAACGGCGTGGCGATGAATGCCTCGCGCATCATTGGCCCGCTGGTGGCCGGAGCCGTCATCGCCAGTGCCGGCAGCCACTGGGTGTTCGTGCTCAACGCCGTGCTGTCGCTGATTGCCGGTTTCACCATCATGCGCTGGCGCCGCGTGCACCCGGACAACCCACTGGGCCGCGAGCGCCTGACCAGCGCCATGCGCGTGGGTGTGACCTTCGTGCGCGAGTCCGTCGCCATGCGCGCCGTGCTCTGGCGCATCTCGATCTTCTTCTTCCACGCCACAGCCCTGATGGCCCTGCTGCCGCTGGTCGCACGCGAACTCGAAGCAGGCGGCGCGGGCACCTTCACGCTGCTGCTCGCCTCGATGGGCGCGGGTGCCATCGGCTCGGCCATGTTCCTGCCGCGCTTGCGGCAACTGATGACGCTCGACCAACTGGTGCGCTACGGCACGGTGGCGCAGGCCGTCGCCACCGCCGTGGTCGCGTTTGCGCCCAATGTCTACATCGCCGTGCCCGCCATGGTGCTGGCCGGTGCCGCGTGGATCACGACGGCCAACTCGCTGACCGTCGCCGCCCAGCTCGTGCTGCCCAACTGGGTGCGCGCGCGCGGCATGTCGATCTACCAGATGTGCATCATGGGCGCGACCGCCGCCGGTGCCGCGCTCTGGGGACAGGTGGCGTCGATGTTCAGCGTGCACATCAGCCTGGCCATCGCCGCTGTCTCGGGCGTGGTCATCATGTTCCTGGTCCTGCGCGTGGTGCGCAACCGCCAGCCCGAGGAAGACCTGAGCCCCGCGCGCACGCTGATCCGCCCGAACGCCAGCACCACGCCCGAGGCGGGTCTGCATCTGGTGGTGACCATCGAATACTTCATCGACCCGGCCCGCGCCCAGGAATTCCGCGCCGTCATGCGCGAAAGCCGCCGCACGCGCCTGCAGCAAGGCGCGCTGCACTGGGAACTGGAACACGACATCGCCGACCCACGCCGTTATGTGGAGCGGATTCTGGACGAGTCATGGGTGGAGCATCTGCGCCGCTTTGATCGCTCGACCAATGCGGACATGGCACTGCGCGACCGCCGCCTAGCGTTTCACGTCGGCGAGAACCCGCCGGTGGTCACGCGGTATGTGGTGGAGATCGAATAGGCGAACAGGCGAGCGCGAGGCAATCAATCAGCCCAGCAACTTGGCCGCCACCCGGTCCACTTCCTGCATGCTGATTTCCTGATCCTCGAAAAACGCCGCCATCGTCGACACGATGGCGCGCGCAAGATCCGGTTGCCATGCAAATTCGCGCTCGGCAAACAACAGCAGATCCTCAAGAGGCTCGGCAAGCAATGGCTGGCCCTCGTCCTGATGCTCGCACAGGTACTGCGTGATCCGCTTCCGACCACGCTGCTCATCCCCAGCCAGAAATTCGCAGAACAGTCCGTCGAAAACCCACTGGTAATAATCCGGGCGCAGCTCACCCGTTTCGTCGAAGCAGTCTTCGCCCAATCCCAGCAGATGCATCTCGCGCTGTATGCGCGCGGGGTTTTCCACATAGGCCACCGAATGCCTGGCAAGCAGGCTGCGCGCAAATTCGATGGGTTTGAATTTGAGTTTCGCGACATCGGGCGAAGACAACAACGCCCGCAGCGACACCGTGTTCTCCCGCAGCCAGCGATGGAGACGCTGCTCGTTCCTGCCTTCGAGAACGCTCTGGAGATAGCTCAGCACTTGCTCCTTGTCGCTCACTGGCATGACGAGCAGCCCTGAATTTTCAACGCGGCCACAGCGCCCACAGGCGCAGGTTCTGCTTCAAACGACCGGCGACTTCGCCGGCTTCATGTCCCCAGCCGGTGAAATAGTCGGCGCGCACGGGGCCGAGGATCGCGCTGCCGGTGTCCTGCGCGAGCACGAGGCGCGAGAGTTGCACGGTCGGGCCGGTCGAGGTGAGCCAGACAGGCGTGCCGTAGGGGATGCTGGCGCGGTCCACGGCGATGGAGCGGCCGGGGGTGAGCGGAACGCCTTGCGCGCCGCGCGGGCCGAAGGCGGCGTCGAGGGGGCTCAGTTGCTCTTCCTTGAAGAACACATAACGCGGGTTGGCCCAGAGCAGTTCGTTCACGCGCTGCGGGTTCTGCACGGTCCATGCGGTGATGCCGGGCCAAGTCGCATCGCGCACGAGGCCCTGATCGAGCAGCCATTTGCCGATGCTCTTGTACGGCTGATCGTTGGTGCCGGCGAAGGCCAGACGCGTCACGCGCACCGTGCCGTCTGCATCCTGCACGCGGATGCGACCCGAGCCCTGAATGTGCAGCACCATGGCTTCGACGGGATCACGCACCCAGGCGAGCACCTTGCCTTGCAAGGCGGCCTGCGCGGCAGGCAGCGTGTCGATCTGCTGGCGGGTGTACCAAGGTTTGCGCACGCCGAGGTCTGCGGGCGGCGCATACAGCGGCACGTTGAAGCCGTTACCGGGCGTGCGCGATGCGTCGAGAAACGGCTCGTAGTAGCCGGTGAGCATGCCGTCGACCTTGCCGTCGTTGCCTTCCACGCGATAGGGGCGCAGCTTGTTCATCATCCAGTTGCGCTGCTCTTCGCCATTGGCGATCGACAGGCGGCGCACGTCGGCGCAGAGCGGAGCAAAGGCCGGAGCGGGCTTTTCGCAACTGCGCAGCCAGGCGTTCCAGGCCTCGAAAAGAGAATCGTCGGAGAAGCCCGGCAGATCATTCCATTCCACAGGCACCCAGCGGCTCTTGGCTTGATTGAGCGTGCCCGGCACCGGGTGGTATTCCGGCACGGTGGAGGAAGACGTCGGGGGCAGATCGGTCGAAGGAGCAGTGGTCTGTGGGGGCTTGGTCGAACAGGCCGCGAGCGTTCCTACAATCAGCGTCGTTGCAACCAGGCGCAGGAGTCGAAAATTCATGGTGTTGATTTTGATTGAAGCACTGTTGGCGCTGCTCATCTTGGTCGTCATTGTCTGGTGGACAATGTTCTCGGGCCGCAAGAAGGGAGAACCGCCAAGCGCCAGTGTCGCACCGGAGCGCAAGGATAGCGCCGACTGAGGGCTTTTGCATCCCGGCCATCGCATCGGATGCGCCAGGGGTTTGACACAGTTTTGCACTTCTCCCATTCGCAGGCAGCCCTCCTCGGAGGATGCGCGGATGCGTCCTACAGACCTTGTAACGACGGCTTGCTACTCTGCCCTTTCGGGTTCGTGGAGTCCGCCACCACGGGCCTGTGTGTTCAATGCAATGACCCATCTTCATTTACTTGTTGATGCAAAACAGTCCGCCAGTCGCAGCAAGCGACCCGCGGGCACCAAGAATTTCAGGAGTTATCACCATGCGTAAAACCCTTCTCGTTGGAAGCCTCGCCGCCGTCATGCTGGCCACCGGCTGCGCGAACATGAGCGACACCCAACGCCGCACGGCCACCGGCGCCGGCGTAGGCGCACTTGGCGGCGCAGCCGTCGGCGCGATGACAGGCGGCCACGCAGGCACGGGCGCTGTGATCGGCGCGGGCGTGGGCGCTCTGGGCACCTACCTCTGGTCGCAGCACATGGAACGCCAGAAGCAGGAAATGCAAGCCGCCACCCAAGGCACCGGCGTGGTCGTGACGCAGACGGCCGACAACCAACTCAAGCTGGACATCCCGAGCGACATCTCGTTCGCCACCAACCGCTCCGACATCCAGGGCAACTTCCAGCCCATCCTCGACAAATTCGCCGAAGGCCTGCGCAACAACCCAGAAACGGAAGTGCGCATCGTCGGCCACACCGACTCGACCGGCACGGACGCCATCAACAACCCCTTGTCGCTCGACCGCGCCACCAGCACCCGCAACTACCTCACCTCGCACGGCGTGAACGGCTCTCGCATCCAGGTCGAAGGCCGTGGCGAACGGGAACCGATTGCGACCAACGACACCAACGAAGGCCGTGCCAAGAACCGCCGCGTTGAGATCTACGTGGGGCAGCGTCAGGGGTAATCTGAGGCGACGTCCCCTTTGACCCTTCTTTGCCGGAGGGCTCAGCAAAGATTGCTGGGGAGGTGTTTTTCTGTTTTGTGAAGAGCGCGGGCCTTGTTTGCGGGGTTCGCGCTTTTTGTTTTTTGTGAGATTTTTGAGGGCGGAGGCCGGGTCTCGCCCCGGCGGGCGAGTAACTTTTCGCTAGCGCGCGAAAAGTCACCAAAAGCGCGCTTTTGAATACCCACGATAGAACTCACTGCGCGCCAAAGGCGCTCCGTTCGGGCAACTATCGTGAGTCAGATTTTTCATAAGAGGTATGTCACGGCACTTCGCGTTGCTCGTGCTGCATCTCGCGTCTGCGCGAGATGCCTGGGCATAAGCGCTGTGACGAATTTGATGTGAGATTCGACTCGACCCGCGCGACAACCAAGATCATTCCGTCGCGATGCTCGCGCCTACGCTGCTGCACCGCAGAGTGCAGCAGCGCCCTCCCCAGCTTTTGGTCTGACTCACGATAGTTGCCCGAACGGCGCGCCTACGGCGCAAAGTGAGTTCTATCGTGGGTATTCAAAAGCGCGCTTTTGGTGACTTTTTGGCGCAAGCAAAAAGTTACTCGCCCGCCGGGGCGAACACCCGGCCTCCGCCCTCAACCAAGAGGCAAAGAAAAAAATCACGCGTTATCGCGCAACAAATTTGCCAGTTCCACAGCCGACTTCACCTGCATCTTGTCAAACAGCCGCGCCCGATGCACCTCCACAGTCCGCACACTGATATCCAACTGATCCGCAATCAGCTTGTTGGGCAGCCCTTCGACAACCAGCCGCATGACATCCCGCTCCCGGTCGGTCAGTTCACCGAGCCGATCTTTCACCTGATGCTTGGCCTTGGACGCCTCCAGATAGGCCGCCGACTGCTCCAGCGCCGCTTCAATCCGGTTGACCAGTTGGTTGTCCGAAAACGGCTTCTCGCAGAAGTCGAAAGCACCGCGCTTGACGGTGGCAACGGCCGTGGGCACATCCGCGTGGCCGGTCAGAAAGATCACCGGCATGGCGGCCACGTCGCCGCGCTCGATCATGCGGTCGAACAGGGCGAGGCCACTCATGCCGGGCATGCGCACATCCAGCAGCAGGCAGCAGGGCTGGCGTTGCGGCAGGCGTTCGCTGAGCATCAGTTCGAAGGATTCGGCGCTGTCGTAGGCTTCGCTCGGCACACGGCGCGAGCGCAGCAACCAGGCGAGTGCCTCGCGCACTTCGGCGTCGTCATCGACGATGTAAACGGTGGCGTTGGAGACGGGTTCCATCAGGCGGCTTCTGGTTGAAATGCAGGGAGAGTGAAAGTGAATACCGTACCACGAGGCTCGCGGGCGGCGTGTCCGAGAAAACCTCCGTGCTGCTCGACCACGGTGCGGCACAGGCTCAGGCCAAGGCCCATGCCCTCGGCGCGCGTGGTGTAGAACGGGGTGAACAGGCGTGCTGCCACATCATCGGCGATGCCTGCGCCCATGTCGCTGACCGAGAATTCCAGCCACTTGTTCTGCGCATTCGATGCCGCGCGGCGCACGCGGATTTCAAGCACGCGCGGCTGGATGTCGGGATGGTCCATGGACTGCATGCCATTGCGCGCGAGGTTGAGCAGCACCTGCTCGACCATGGTGCGGTCGCAGTAGATCTCGGGCAATTCAGGCTCGATGATGATCTGGATGTGCACGCGCAGCTTGTGCGCCTGCAGGCGGATCAGCGGCAGCACGGCGTCGACGAGGTCCTGCGCCGAGACGTCCTCGCGCGACTGGTCGCGGCGGCGGACAAAGTCGTGCACGCTCTTGATCACCTTGCCCGCGCGCTCGGCCTGCTGCGCAATGCGCTGGATGCCCACGCGCACATCGGCCAGATTCTCCGAAGGTGGGCTGGCCGTGGGCGCTTCGGTCTGCAGCAGATTGAGCGAGCCGGAGGCGTAGCTGGAAATGGCGGCGAGCGGCTGATTCAGTTCGTGGCTCAGCAACGACGCCATCTCGCCGACCGTGGCCAGACGCGCCGTGGCCTGCAGGCGCTCCTGCGAGGCGCGCGAGATTTCCTCGACGCGGCGCTGCTCGCTCACGTCGAGGAACGAGCCCATCCAGCCGGTGTGCAGGCCCTGCGCGTTGATCAGCGGAGCCTCGTAGATCATCACCGGAAAGCGCGTGCCGTCCTTGCGCATGAAGATCGATTCATAGCCCTCGCGCGGCGGAATGTGCTGGCCCGACATGCGCACCGTCTGACGCGCGCTGTACTCCCCCGCCAGTTCCGGTGGCCAGTAAGGCAACGGGTTGGTGTGGCCGATCAACTCGTCGGCGGTGAAGCCCACCATCTCGCAGAACGCGGGGTTCACATAGGTGATGCGGCCATCGAGATCGCGTGCGCGCAGGCCCGTGACCTGCGAGTCCTCCATGGCCTTGCGAAACGCCAGCGCCTCGCCCAGATCGCGCTCGGCGCGCAGGCGACGGCGGTTGTCGCGCACCAGCACGATCAGCACCGACACCAGCGCAATCGACATGGCCGTGACCAGCGCGGTGAGCACGTTGGGAAACACACTGGGCGCGGCATGCCAGCTGTCGAGCCGCAGAATCAGCGTGGTGCCCGGCAGGTCGAACAACTGCTGCGCGGTGAACATGCGCGTGCCGCGCCGCATCGCGCCGACCACGGCCAGGCGCGTGCCGTCGGCCTCGGTGAACGACACCTCCTGGCCGCGCTGCAGACTGGGCGCGACCAGATCGACCAGCACGGTCTGCAGCGAGTAGGTGGCGATCAGAAAACCGGTGACGCGGCCATCGTCCATCAGCGGCAGGCACAGCTCCATCATCTCCGAGCCCATGCCGTTGGGCAGCGGCTGGAAGTAGCTGCTCGAATACGAAGGTCCGCCCACGCGCCGCGCGTTGGTGCACGAGAGGTTCATGTCGGAATGGATGCTGTTGCTGCCGTCCGCCGGGTCCCAGTTCATCGGGCGAAACGGCGACTCAGCATGCGCGCGCACCTTGAGCTGCGCGTCGCGCCATTCGAGGCGCACCAGTTCGCGCCGCGCGTTGAGCAGCTCGCTCGCGCGGTTTTCCCAGTTGGCCAGATCGGGCTCGCCCATCTGCAGCGACTGCATGTTCTGCACGTTGTGCGCAAACGCGATGCGGATATCCGAGACCGCGTCGGCCGCATCGCGCTCCACACGCGACTGCACCTGACTGGCCTCGTAGCGACCGGCCAGCCACACCAGCGTGATCAGCATGCTGGCAACCAGCACCACCAGCAGCGTCCACAGCGACCAGCGACGCCATGCGCTGTGCCAGCGGTGCAGTTGCCATTGCGGCAACGCATCGTCGCCAGCCAAGGCCGCAGAGGCCGTGGCCGAAGCGACAGCATCCGCCGACGATGGCATCGACCCGGGGGCCTGCGTCACGTTTTCCATTCCATCCCAATTTCCTGACGCCGCCTGCCTTCCGTGCGTGGCATGCAGCAGTCCAATATGTCGACTACAAGACCCGGTGATCGAGCGCGGGCAGTTGCGCGCGCATCTCGCGCAGTTGGCGATGGTCGAGCGCGCCGATCACCACGCACTCACCCTGTGCGCGCTGCGCCAGCACCGTGCCCCAGGGATCGACCAGCATGCTGTGCCCCCAGGTGCGGCGGCCATTCTCGTGTACGCCGCCCTGCGCGGGCGCAAGCACGTAGGCGAGATTTTCCACCGCCCGCGCGCGCAGCAGCACATCCCAATGCGCGCTGCCGGTGACGAAGGTGAAGGCACTCGGCACCAGCAGCAGATCGGCCCCGGCGCGGGCATGCGCGCGGTACAGCTCGGGGAAACGCAGGTCGTAGCAGACCGACAGCCCCACGCGCCAGGCCGAGCCATCGCGGGCCGTGATGGTAAATCGAACCGGCTCAGTTCCGGGCGAAATCACGCGCGCCTCGTCGTAGTGCTCGTTGCCGCTGTCGAAGCGGAACAGGTGGATCTTGTCGTAGCGCGCCACGCATTCGCCCAGCGGCGAATACACCAGCGTGGTGTTGTAGACATGGTCGTCGCTGGGCGCACGCAGGGGCAACGTGCCGCCGACGATCCACAGGTTCAGCTCGCGCGCGGCATCCGCAAGAAACTGCTGGATGCGGCCCTTGCCCGGCTCTTCGCGCAGCTTGAGCTTGTCGGTGTCCTTATGGCCCATCACGCAGAAATATTCGGGCAGACAGGCCAGCTCCGCGCCGCGCGCTGCAGCTTCTTCGAGCAGTTTGCGGGCGGTGGCGAGATTGGCTTCCAGCACGGTGCCGGAGACCATTTGAATCGCTGCGATCTTCATTGCGTCTCTCCTGTTTTCTCTTGCTTGGCTTCAGCAGCCTGCCCCACAGTGCCGGAGGCGCCGGAAGAGCCGGTCACGGCCTTGGTCGCTGCGTCCGTCGCGGCCTTGCTGCGCTTGACCTTTTCCACACGCGGATCGGACCAGGTGCCGTCGACGCGGAATTCCTGCGTGGCCGCCTGAATCAGCGGACCGCGCAGGAACACCTGCGCGAGAAAGCTGCCCAAGCCGATCACCGGATTGATCGCCGTGGCGACCAGCGATGCGGTCATCGCGTTGATCTCGGGCACCACGACGACGCGCAGGTCCTGCGTTTCCTTTTCCAGATCGGCCTTGCCCTCCATGAGCACCGCGGCGTTCAGGCCCTTCATCTGCAGATTGTTGGTGGTGGCCAGACCGCGTTCGATGCGCACGTCGCCGCGCACGAAGTCGAAGGCGAAACCTTCGCTGAAAACATCGCGGAAGTCCAGCGTCAGGCGACGCGGAATCGACTGCAGGCTGAGCACGCTGAGCAGCTTGGCGAGCCCCGGATCGGCCTTCAGGAACTGGCCCGCCTGCATGTCCACATGCACTTGGCCGGTCATCGTGGGATAGTCAGGCGAGAGCGGCGCGCCCATCCACGCGACCTGACCGGTCATCTTGCCTTTGCCGCGTTTGACCACGCCCGGCATGTTGAAGCGCGCGAGCAGATCGCCGGAATCGCGCACATCAAGCTCGAAATTCATCACCGTGCGGCGCTCGGCATTCGCGCCGGTTCCACCCAACAGCGCCCAGTTGCCGCTCGACGTGAAGGTGGCCTCGGGCGTGACGAGATTCAAATGCGCCAGCCGCCATTCGCGGCGACCGTCGCTGGTGTTGGCGTTGCGCGCCAGCACTTCGATGCGACCGAGTTTGCGGTCGTGGATTTCGAAGTCCTGCACGACGATGTCGAGCGCGGGCAAGGTGCGCGGCTCGTCGTCGAGCAGATCACTGGCTGTGCCACCATCGTCATGCGATTCGGGCATCTTCAGCCGATCGAGCCGCGCGTAGATCAGCCCCGGTGCGGGCACGGAATCGCTCGCAAGGCGGTATTCGATCAACCCGCTCAGTTCATCGGCCTTGGCGTTCACGCGCCAGAGGTCTTTTTGCCGCGTCACGCTGGCATCGACCTGGTGCAGCACGCGACCGCCAAACGCCAGCGACTTGGCGCGCACGTTGATGCGCGACGGCTGGTAGCCCTGCAGTTCGGGATGGGCGGGCGCGGTGCTCTGCTTGTCCTCAGCCGCCTTGGCCAGTGCCTGCCACGGGCCGACATCCACATCGCCCAGCACCAGTTCGGCCGTCACGCCCGACTCCGGCAGACGCAGCGCCTGCCCGGTCGGCAAGCCCACGCCGATGGCACCGCTCAGCACCTTGCCCGGCTGGTTCTGCTCGCCCAACTGGCGCACGTAATGCACGCCGCCGACGTTGGCCACGTCCACCTTCAACTGCTCGACGAGCGGCGCGCCGTTGCCCGCATCGACGGATGCCTGCGTGAGCTGCGTCTCGAAGCGCACGGGCATCAAGGTCTGCTCGGTCTTGCCCAGCGGCGCGGGCAAGTCGATGGCCATGCCCTGCAGCGACGCGTTGACCAACAGCTCGGGCACGCCACGGCGAATGCCGACCTGCACCGAATACGGCGTCGTGCCCGTCGCGTGGCTGGCAAGATCAGCGAGCGGACCCGCAGGTGCCACAGCGCGCAGACCTTCGGCACTGGCCGTGCCTTGCGCCAGCACTTGCACCAGCGACGAACTCGACCTTTGCCCCGCTGGCTGATTGGGCTGCGAGCGCATGCCACCTTCGAGCTTCACGTCACCGCCCAGCGCCTTGCCTTGCACGCCGACAATCGAAAAGCCCGTTTCGGAAAACTGCACCGAGCCCTGCGCCTGCGTGACCTGCGGCACATCGGGCGTGAACTGCACATCGTTGCCGACCAGCTTCACATTGCCCTGCACCTTGGAGTCGTTGATGTGATCGATGGGCAGGCTGAGCTGCAGCTTGAGTTCGGCATTGCCGCTCACCACCGCCTGATCAAGCGCGTGTTCGGTGAGCTGCGTGATGTGCGACTTGCGCACGAGGCCCAGCATGTCGGCGAGCGGCCCCAGCGCGTTCGCATCCACGCCGACGACGGGATGGTTGAGGTCGGGAATCTCCGCATTCGCATTGCGCACCTTGACCTGCGCGAGTCCGCCGAGCGTGCCGTTGGCGTTCTTGATCTGCATGGTCGAGCGGTCGAACACCAGCTCGCCGGACAGCCCCGTGAGCTGCGGCCAGGGCAGCTCGCCTGCTGCCTGCAGCGAGGTGGGCACATAGGTGTAGTTCACGTTCTTGACCTGCGCGGCGATGCGGAAATCGCCCTGCCCCGGCTTGCTGAACGGGAAGTCGTGCAGGTCACCCTTGACCTTGAATTGCACGCCGGTCGCCACGCCCGTGTTGACGGCGTCGCGCACGTAGTGGCGCGTGTGCTCGGGAATGCCGAGCGGCAGATAGCGGTGCACGCGCGTGCCGTCGGCGCGCGAGGCCGTGCCCGACAGATCGAACACGCCCGGAAAGCGCGAGCCCGACGACGACTTGCGCGGATCGGCGGTGCGCCAGCTTGCGCGCGCTTCGCCCGCTGCATCGGCGTTGGCGAACTTGGCGTTCTGCACATCGACCGCCAGACGCTCGCCATCGATCTGCCAGTTCACGTTGGCCGACAACTGCTGCATGGGAATCGCCGGTTCCTCGAACACGCCGGGGAACACCAGTGCACCATCTTTCACCGCCAGCGTCGCGTTGCCGCCTGCCTGAGTGAGTGCAAACTGCACGCGTGCACCAGAGATGCCCGGCATGGAGTTGCCAGGTTCCCCCTTGGCCGAGCTGCCCATGGACAGGTCTTCGATCAGCCCGTTGGCCTGGTATTGGCGCGGCGAACTCAGCGGGCCGTGCCAGGTCGCCTGCACGTTGCGGGCCACGCCACGCGGTGCGACGTCGCGCAGCGGCTTGTGCACCGCATCGCCCAGCGGCAGGCGGTCGGCGATCTGCGCGAGCACCGCGAGATTCAACTGGCTCGCGCGCAGTTCGCCCTGTTCGAGGGACGGATTGCGCGGATCGGCACCGGTCTGGCGGAAGAACAGCGTGGTGTCGGGCCAGCTCAGCCCATCGTCGGCCACGAACGAGAGATGCTCCACGCTGATCTCGAAGCCGTTGTCGAACTGCTGCGCGCCGACGCGGCCTTTCACCGAATCGAGCGAGATCGGCTCCAGCTTGTTGCCCAGCGTGGCACGCACCTGCTTGAGCGCCACATCAGCCACGCCGCCGGTGATCTTGCCGCGCCGCACATCGACCCAGGCGCGCACCGCGCCCTCGCCTTCGCCCACGGTGAGCGCACCGAGGTCGGCATATTCATTCAGGCGCGACACGTCGCCATTGGGCAGGTCGACATAGATCTGGCCGCTCCAGGTCTGCCAGTTGCCGCCTGCGGTCGACCAGATCGGCTCGCGGAACTCGCCGCGCACCGAAAAGCGCTCGCCCCAGCCTTCGGGGGGCGTGGCATCGAGTCGCATGCGGTGTCGCCACGCGCCGTTGCGCAACACCAGGTTGACGTCGGTGAGTTCCAGCGGCGGCGCTTCGCGCAGCTCGTCGGTCCAGCGCACCTTGCCGTGCAGGATGACGACTTCGCCCTGCGAAAACAGCCAGTCGGCCGCCGCGTTGTCGTCGCCGCCCGCGCTGCCGGTGATCGGCAGACCGGCCACGTGGATCTGCCCGGATTCGTCGCGCCGCACGTCGAGTTCGGGGGCCTTGATGTAGAGCTGATCGAATCCCCAACGCAAAAGCGAGCGCGGCGACACCGCTACCACCACCTGCGGCAGGCGCAATGCCTCACGGCCCATGGGGTCAAGCAGTTGGACGTCGGACAGCTCCAAAGTGGGTATCAAACCCTCGCTTTGCGCGGCCAGACCGCCGATTCGCACGGGTACCCCCAAGGCCTTCTCGGCTTGGGTTTGTACCTGCTGACGGAATTCTCCGATACGCGGCACAATGAAGCCGTGCAGCAAGCCCCAGGCGACAGCAACCAGTAGCCAGAAAGCGAGCAGCAGCCCCAGCGACCATCGCGCGAACCCTGCAAGAAAATGCAGCAGGCGTGAGGGAGGGGAAGGCTGCTCGGTCATGGCGGGAGGTCAATATGTATGGAATTATGACCCGCCCTGTCGCCCGAGGTTTCGCACAGATGGTGTCGTGATGTACAGCCAGGCAGCGAATGCCGGTTGCACTCATGCTGTGACAGTGCGCCTTGCGCCAGCCTGAAATGCAGAAGCCCTCCTCAGATTTGACCCCCATCGATGGCACCAGCCATCTCGCAGACCATTCCCGCTTTTTCCAGCGCCTGCACCGGCGCTACGAATCGGAAATGGCCCTGCTGCCTGCCGGTGTTCCCACACGCGAGACCATGGCCGAGACCTGCGATGCCCTCATCGCCAAAGGCCATGATCTGGGCGCGGCCTTGCGCATCCTGCGCCAGCTCGTGATGGAGCGGCTGATCCGGCTGGACTGCGAACAGCAGGCTCCGCTCGAAGACATTTGCCTGCCCGTCACGCATCTGGCCGAACTGGCCTTGGACCGCGCCTGCATCGCTGCACGTGCCGATCTGGACACCCGCCACGGCGCACCGCTGGGCCCGAACGGCGAGCCCGTGCAGCTCTGGGTGATCGGCATGGGCAAGCTCGGCGCGCGCGAGTTGAACGTGTCGAGCGACATCGACCTCATCTACGTCTACGAACACGACGGCGAAACCGCCGGCCTGCCCGACGGGCGCGGCAAGCTGTCCAACCACGAATACTTCGCCCGCGCGGTCAAGGCCATCTACAACCTGGTCGGCGAGACGACCGAGCATGGCTTCGTCTTCCGCGTCGATCTCGCGCTGCGCCCCAACGGCAACTCCGGCCCATCGGCCGTGTCGCTGACGGCGCTCGAAGAATATCTGCTCGTGCATGGCCGCGAGTGGGAACGCTTTGCCTGGCTGAAAAGCCGTGTCGTCGCGCCGCGTTCGTGCCTGTCGACACCCAACGTGCAGGCGCTGCGCGGCGTGGTGCTGCCATTCGTGTTCCGCCGTTATCTGGACTACAACGTCTTCGATTCGCTGCGCTCGCTGCATCGCCAGATCCGCGATCACGCGTCCAAACGCAGCGCCGGTCACCCCGAACGCGCCAACGACGTGAAGCTCTCGCGCGGCGGGATTCGTGAGATCGAATTCACCGTGCAGCTGCTGCAGGTGGTGCGCGGCGGCCAGTTCCCCGAGCTGCGTTGCCGCCCCACGCTGGAAGCGCTACAGCGCCTGGCCCGCGCCGGACTCATGCCGCAGGAAACGGCCGATGCGCTCGCCCGCGCCTATGTGTTTCTGCGCAAGGTCGAGCACCGCATTCAGTATCTGGACGACCAGCAGACCCATGTGCTGCCCACGTCCGACGACGATCTGTGCTGGATCGGCCGCACCATGGGCGTGGAATGCAGCGACTTCCTCAAGGAGCTGGACACGCACCGCGAGCTGGTCGCTCAGGAGTTCGACACGCTGCTCGGCGGCGAGGCCGAGAAGAAGAAATGCGCTGGCGGCAACTGCGGCGGCCCACGTGCTGCCGGCACGGCCACACCTGCGCCTGAACTCGACACGTTGATCGAACAACTGCCCCCCAAGATGCGCGAGCGCGTGTCCGACTGGCGCACCAACCAGCGCGTGCAAGGGCTGCGCGATGAAGCACGTGCCCGTCTGTACCGACTCACGCAGCGCACCGCACGCTGGATCGGCGAAGGCACGACCGACGAAGCCGCCGCCGTGCGCTTTGTCGAATGGCTGGAGCCGCTCTTGCGCCGCGAAAGCTACTTGGCGCTGCTGCTGGAGCGCCCTTCGGTGCACGAGCATCTGCTGCATCTGCTTGGCTCGGCCAAATGGCCTGCGCGCTACATGCTGCAGCACCCCGGCGTGATCGACGAGCTGGCGAGCGAAGCGCTGATGTCCGAACGCTTCGTGCCTGCCGACTTCGAGCATGAACTGGAACTGCGTCTGGCCGCCCTGCGCTCGACCGGCGAGGACGACGACGAAAACCTGCTCAATCTGCTGCGCCGCGCGCACCATGCGGAAACCTTCCGCACGCTGGCACGCGACGTGGAGCACCGCATCACGGTCGAGCAAGTCGCGGATGACCTGTCCGCGCTGGCCGACTGCGTGCTGCGCGTGACCGCCCGCTGGTGCTGGTCGCGCCTGAAGAACAAGCACCGCGAGACACCGCAGTTCGCCATCATTGGCTACGGCAAGCTCGGCGGCAAGGAACTGGGCTACGGCAGCGATCTCGACATCGTCTTCGTGTTCGATGACGACGACGAGAACGCGTCCGAAATCTACGCGGCCTTCGTGCGCAAGCTGGTCAACTGGCTGTCGGTGAAGACCGGTGAAGGCGACCTGTTCGAGATCGACACCGCGCTGCGCCCCAATGGCAACTCGGGCCTGCTGGTCACGCGCTTTCAGGCCTATGCCGACTACCAGACCAAGCGCGGCAGCAACACCGCCTGGACCTGGGAACATCAGGCCATGACGCGCGCCCGCTTCGTGCTGGGCACCGAAGACCTCGTGCCGCTCGACGACCAGGGCAACCCGATCGTCAAGGACGAACCGCACGGCGGGCTGCATCTGCGCGAGCGCTTCGACGCCGTGCGCGAGGCCGTGATCACCGCGCCGCGCGACAGTGCGTCCTTGCGCGATGAAATCGTCACCATGCGCGACCGCGTGCGCAGCGCGCATCCCGTGCCGCATGGCGAGTTCGATGTGAAGCACAGCCACGGCGCGATGGTCGATGCCGAGTTCGCCGTGCAGTACCTGGTGCTGTCGCAGTCGGACGCCCATCCCGGCCTGCGCGACAACGTCGGCAACATCGCGCTGTTGCAACGCGCCGAAGCCGTCGGCCTGCTGCCTGTGGGCGTGGGCGCGAACGCTGCCAACGCATATCGCACGCTGCGCCATGTGCAGCACCGCGCACGCCTGAACGAAGAACCCACGCGCGTGCCGGACGACGAACTCGTCACCGAACGCGATGCGATTCTGGCGCTCTGGAACGCCGTCTTCACCGCCTGAAGACGGCCTTGTGCCACAGTGAAGTGAGGCGCCGCTTTCGCGCCTCACTCACAAAGCCTCGCACCCGTTGACGCTCTCTCTGCGATGCCCCAAGGCAGGTGCTCGCGCGCTGGAAAATTGCATGGCATTCATGCTTTAATGCATCGCTCATCGGTCCAGCGAACCTGCGCGCCCATGGATGGATCCATCCCCGAATGGATGGGACCCATCCCTGATTTTCCACCCCGCGCACGCCAGACCGTTCCCATTCCGAAGTCGCCTCACGAGGGCGCACTTCTTGACTCACAAGACGTCTCATCCATGCCGCGAATTCGCTTGCAGCATCTGGCTCTGTCTCTCTCGTTGCCATTGGCCTTGGCGGGCTGCGCCGTTCAGCGCCCGCCCGCGCAGGTCGAGGCGCCACTGCCCGCCCAATGGCATGCGCCGCTTCCGCACGGCGGCAGCGTGCGTCAGCTCGAAACGTGGTGGAGCGGCACGGGCGACCCGTTGCTTGCCGCACTTATCCACGAAGCACAGACCGCCAGCCCCACCATCGCACAGGCCCGCTCGAAATTCGAGCAAGCCCGCGCCACCCAGGTCGCCGCGCGCGCCGCACTGTTGCCGACGCTGGATGCCCAAGGCAGCGCCAGCCGCGGCTTCAACCAGCAGACCTCAGGCTTGGCCAACACCGCACAGATCGGCGTTCAGGCAGGTTGGGAGATCGACCTGTTCGGCAGAAACTCCGCCACCTCCGATGCGGCGCGCGAACGGCTTGCAGGCTCGCGCGCGCAGTGGCATGATGCGCGCGTTTCCGTCGCCGCCGAAGTGGCGCTGCAATACACCGGCTGGCGCTACTGCGCGCGGCAGGTGGGCGTGCTGCAGGACGATGTGAAATCGCGCGAACAGACCGCCAGACTTTCCAGGGAAAGCGAACGCGCGGGCTTCACCGCACCGGCCAACGCGGCGCTGGCAGCCGCCAGTTTTTCCGATGGCCGGGTGCGCGCAACGCAGCAGCAATTGCAGTGCGACATCGGCATCAAGACGCTGGTCGCCCTGACCGGCCGCGTTGAAGCCGCACTGCGCACCGCACTCGCGCAGACACCTGCGACTGCGCTGCCCGAGAACCTGTTCACCGTGGACAGCATTCCCGCCAAGGCCATCACCCAGCGCCCCGACGTGTTCGCCGCAGAGCGCGAAGTGGCCGCCGCGAGCGCCGAGGTCGGCAGTGCCGAGGCCGAGCGCTATCCGCGCCTGACGCTGGGCGGCTCGATTGGCCGCATGTACGTCGGCACCGGCAGCATGAGCGGCAGCAGCAACATCTGGACGATCGGCCCGGTCGCCGTGTCGCTGCCGCTGCTCGATGGCGGCCGCCGCGCCGCGCAGGTCACCGCCGCCAAGGCGCGCTACGACGCGGCAGCGGTGAGCTATCGCGGACAGGTGCGACAAGCGGTGAGCGAGGTCGAACAAGCGCTCACCAAACTGGCGAGCACCAGCGAACGCCGCACCGACGCACAGAACGCCGCCGATGGCTACAAGCGCTCGCTCGACGCCACGCAGGCGCTGTGGAGCGGCGGTCTGGCCAGCCAGCTCGATCTGGAGAACGCGCGCCGCACGGCGCTCGCTTCCGAGCTCGCACTGGTCACGCTGGAGCAGGAACGCATGGCCGCATGGATTCAGCTCTACCGCGCCGCGGGCGGTGGTTGGGACCTGACGAACGCGCAGGAACCCGTCGCCGACGCACAGACCGCCCGCCAGCCCCAATGATTTGCCATGAAACGCGTTAACCGATCAACCCACCGATTTGCCATGTCGCGCTTTCTCTCTCTGAATTTCAAGCTTTCTCTTTCCGCCGTCTCGCTGGCTCTCGTGGCCCTGCTCGGCACAGCGGGTGCGCTGGTGCCGAGCACCGACTCGCGCGCCGCCGACGACAAGAAAGCCAGCGAGCCCCGCCCCGCGCTCACGGTGTCCACGGTGAAGCCCACTGCGGCCAACCTCGCGGCCCGCCTGCCCGCCAACGGCAACATCGCCGCGTGGCAGGAAGCCAGCATCGGCACGGAAAGCAACGGCCTGCGCCTGACCGACGTGCGCGTGAACGTAGGCGACACGGTGAAAGCCGGACAGGTGCTCGCCACCTTCGCGAGCGAAACCATACAGGCCGATGTGGCGCAGGCACGCGCCAATCTGCTCGAAGCGCAGGCCAACTCCGCCGAGTCGCAGGCCAATGCCGAACGTGCGCGCACGCTCAGCCAATCCGGCGCGTTGAGCGCCCAGCAGATCCAGCAATACACCACCGCCGCGCAGACCAGCCAGGCCCGCGTCGAAGCTGCCAAAGCCATGCTCAACGCGCAGCAACTGCGCATGAAGCACACCACCGTGCTGGCCCCCGACAGCGGCGTGATTTCTTCGCGCACCGCCACCGTGGGTGCGGTGCTCGGTGCTGGCACCGAGCTGTTCCGCATGGTGCGCAAGGGCCGACTTGAATGGCGCGCCGAGGTCGCTTCGAGCGAGCTTCCGCGCATCAAGGTGGGTGGCGAAGTGAACGTCACCGCGGCAAGTGGCGCGCAGGTGCAAGGCAAGGTCCGCACCATCGCGCCGACCGTGGACGCGCAGACGCGCAACGCCATCGTCTACGTCGATCTGCCCGCGCATGCCGACATCCGCGCCGGCATGTTCGCGCGCGGCGAATTCGCGCTCGGCCAGCGCAATGCGATCACCGTGCCCGCTGCAGCCCTCGTCGTGCGCGACGGTTTCAGCAGCGTGTTCGAGGTCACCAAGGACAGCAAGGTCCGCATGCTGCGCGTACAGACCGGCCAGCGCACGGGCGAGACGGTGGAGATCACTTCGGGCCTCAAGCCCGATGCCTCCGTCGTCGCGCGCGGCGGTGCCTTCCTGAACGACGGCGATCTGGTGCGCGTTCAGCCCGCTGCTGCGGCTGCCCAGTAAAGGACCCGAGCGATGAATCTCTCCGCCTGGTCCATCCGCAATCCGATCCCGGCAGCGATGATCTTTGTGCTGCTCACACTGGCAGGCCTGTTGTCGTTCCAAGCGATGAAGGTGCAGAACTTTCCCGACATGGACCTGCCCGTCGTGAACGTCACCGCCTCGCTGCCCGGCGCTGCGCCCGGTCAGCTCGAAAGCGACGTCGCGCGCAAGATCGAGAACGCCATCGCCACCACGCAGGGCCTCAAGCACATCACCACCACGCTGACCGACGGCACGGCCACCATCTCGGCCGAATACCGCCTCGAAAAGCCCGTGCAGGAAGCCGTGGACGACGTGCGCTCCGCCGTCTCGCGCGTGCGCTCGGAAATGCCTGCCGATCTGCGCGACCCCATCGTCAACAAGCTGGATCTGTCGGGGCAGGCGATTCTGGCGTTCACGATTTCGTCGAGCAAGCTGGACAACGAGGCGCTGTCCTGGTTCGTCGACGACTCGCTCACGCGCCGCCTGCTGGCCGTGTCCGGCGTGGGTGCCGTGAGCCGCGTGGGCGGCGTGACGCGCGAGGTGCGCGTGGCGCTCGATCCGCAGCGCATGCAAGGGCTTGGTGCCACGGCGGCCGACGTCTCGCGCCAATTGCGCGCAACGCAGCTCGAAAGCGCGGGTGGCCGTGCCGAACTGGGCGGCGAAGAGCAACCGCTGCGCACGCTCGCCACGGTGCAGACGGCTGACCAGATTGCGGCCATGGACATCGCGCTCTCCGGCGGACGCCATATCCGCCTCGACCAGATCGCCACCGTCACCGACACCACGGCCGAGCAGCGCTCTGCTGCTTTCCTCAACGACCAGCCGGTGATCGGCTTCGAGATCACGCGCGCTCGCGGCGCCAGCGAAGTGGAAGTGGGCGCGGGCGTGCAGAAGGTGCTCGACCAGTTGCAGGCCGACCACCCCGATCTGAAGCTCACCCGCGCCTTCGACTTCGTGACGATTGCGCAGGACGAATACGACAGCTCCATGCATCTGCTGTACGAGGGCGCAATTCTCGCCATCGTCGTGGTCTGGCTGTTCCTGCGCGACTGGCGCGCGACCATCGTCTCGGCGGTCGCGCTGCCGCTGTCGGTGATTCCGGCCTTCATCGGCATGCACCTGCTGGGCTTTTCGATCAACATCATCACCCTGCTTGCGCTGTCGCTGGTGGTCGGCATTCTGGTCGACGATGCGATCGTCGAGGTCGAGAACATCGTGCGCCATCTGCGCATGGGCAAGTCGCCGTATCAGGCGGCGATGGAAGCAGCCGACGAAATCGGTCTCGCGGTGATCGCCACCACCTTCACGCTGATCGCGGTGTTCCTGCCAACTGCGTTCATGAGCGGCATCGCCGGGCGCTTCTTCAAGCAGTTCGGCTGGACGGCGGCGCTTGCGGTGTTCGCATCGCTGGTCGTCGCGCGGCTGCTCACGCCGATGATGGCGGCCTACATGCTCAAGCCGCTGGTCGGCGAAGAGAAAGAGCCGCGCTGGCTCGCCGCCTACATGCGCGCGTCGCAGTGGTGCCTCAAGCACCGCGTGCTCACGCTGCTGGCCGCGCTGCTGTTCTTCATCGGCTCGCTCGCGCTGATTCCGCTGCTGCCCTCGGGCTTCATCCCGGCGGACGACAATCAGCAGACCCAGGTCACGCTGGAGTTGCCGCCCGGCACCAAACTGCCCGAAACCCGCGAGCTGCTCACGCAAGCCACCGAGCACGCCATGAAGATCGGCCATGTCGCCAGCATCTACGCGACGATTGGCGGCGGCTCGGCGGGTTCGGACCCGTTCATGGGCAACGCCGCGTCTGACCCGCGAAAGGCCACGCTCACCCTCACGCTCAGCCCGCGCGGCGAGCGTCCACGCAAGCAGGCCATCGAGCAGCAACTGCGCATCGCCATGCAGGACCTGCCCGGCGTGCGCGTGAAGATCGGCCTTGGTGGCTCCAACGACCGCTACATCCTCGCGCTCGCCAGCGAAGACCCGCAGGCGCTGTCCGCCGCCGCACAAGCCGTGGAGCGCGAACTGCGCACGATTCCCGGCATCGGCGGCGTGACCTCCTCGGCCAGCCTCGTGCGCCCGGAAATCGCCGTGCGCCCGGATTTCGCGCGTGCCGCCGATCTGGGCGTCTCCACCAACGCAATCGCCGAAACCCTGCGCGTGGCGACCGTCGGCGACTACGACCAGTACCTGCCCAAGCTCAACCTCGCCCAGCGGCAGGTTCCCATCGTCGTGCGACTGGACAACGCCGCACGCCAGGACCTCTCCACGCTGGAGCGCCTCACGGTGCCCGGCGCGCACGGCCCGGTGCGCCTGGGTGAAGTGGCGACGCTGGAACTCGCAGACGGCCCGGCGGTGATCAGTCGCTACGACCGTTCGCGCAATGTGAATTTCGACATCGAACTCGGCTCGCAGGGCCTGGGCGAAGTGCAGGAAGCCGTGCGCCAGTTGCCTTCAGTGCAGGCGCTGCCAGCCAGCGTGCGCCTGATCGACATCGGCGACGCGGAAGCCATGGGTGAGCTGTTCGCCAGCTTTGGCCTTGCGATGCTGACCGGCGTGGTCTGCATCTACATCGTGCTGGTGCTGTTGTTCAAGGACTTCCTGCAGCCGGTGACGATTCTGGCGGCCCTGCCGCTGTCGCTGGGCGGCGCGTTCGTGGGCCTGCTGATGGCGGGAAAGAGCTTTTCGATGCCTTCGCTCATCGGGCTGATCATGCTCATGGGCATTGCGACCAAGAACTCCATCCTGCTGGTGGAATACGCCATCGTCGCGCGCCGCGATCACGGCATGAGCCGCCTCGACGCGCTGCTCGACGCCTGCCACAAGCGCGCCCGCCCGATCATCATGACTACGCTCGCCATGGGCGCGGGCATGGCACCGATCGCGCTGGCGCTGGGCGGTGCCGACATGAGCTTCCGCTCCCCCATGGCGACCGCCGTGATCGGCGGGCTGATCACCTCGACCGTGCTGAGCCTGCTCGTGATTCCGGCGTTGTTCACCTACATTGACGATTTTGAGCAATGGTTTCTGCGCAAACTCACTCGCAAGAAGCATGCTCAACCGAATTAGTATTCTTACTCAGTCGAAGCTTCATCCGATAGGTTAATCTTGTAGATCTGAGTGCATGACTCACCTGTCGACACGGCGTTGGCTGACATGACAGCGGTTGCATCTTTATGGGTTTTGCCTGATATTTGGGACAGTCCTCGGGAGCACCGCTGCGGCGGCTAACGGGCGTAGGTAGCGGTTACATTTTTTTGTGAAAATTGGATGGAACTTGTCGCGTAAGGACTTACTCTATATGCGAAACTAGTTCATCCAAATGAATGGATCGTCGGATAAAGAACAGAATTGATTTGTAGTTGCGAAGCCTTTCAGACATCGCGTTTGACTGGAAATCCTGAAGCGCTTCTCCTCCCTCCCTCTCTTAATTCGTTTCGGGACGCTTCGCGACTTTTTTATTTCAGCACAAAAGCCCTGCTACTTTTTCAGTAGCAGGGCTTTTGTGTTTTGAGTGCGCTATCAGAAGCTCGTTCTCGCCTCATCATGCAAAACGGCACCCATCGGTGCCGTCTCGGTCTTCAGTCTTCTGCGGCTCGCAATCAATGCGGTTGTGTGTCCTTGAAGCTGGGGCGCTGCATCAGCTTGTCGTACAGACGTGCGAGATTGGGGTGGTCACCTCGCCAGTCGATTTCGGGAAAGCGAAATGCCAGCCAGCCCAGCGCACAGCCCACGGCGATGTCGGAGAGGCTCAGGTGAATGCCGCTGCAGTACGGCTTTTCGGCCAGACCGAGACTCATGGCGACAAGGCCTGCCTTGATCTTGGTGTGCTGGCGGTCGATCCACGCCTGCGAGCGTTCGCCGTCCTTGCGGTGCTGCCAGGTCGATTCCATGCGCGAGAGCACACCCGCGTCGAGCACGCCATCGGCCAGCGCTTCCCAGGTCTTGACCTCGGCGCGTTCGCGGCCGGACGACGGAATCAGCTTGCCCACCGGGGACAGGGTATCCAGATACTCGACGATCACGCGCGAGTCGAAAACCGCTTCGCCGCCTTCCATCACCAAGCACGGCACCTTGCCCAGCGGGTTGAATTCGGAGATTTTGGTTTCTTCCGACCATACGGCTTCCTCCTGGAAGCGGTAGTCCAGCTTCTTTTCCGCCATCACAACGCGCACCTTGCGCACGTAGGGGCTGGTAGAGGATCCAATGAGTTTCATGGTCAGACTTTCACTATCAAAATCAGTCACCTATGAAGATGACAAACCGATTCTAGGGCCAGTTGACGCGCGTCTTGATTCCGGTCGCATACCTAAGTGCAAACCACCATCCCTGCCCAACGCAGAGCGTTCCCTGCCAACAACACATGGCCGGTGGGCGAGCACAAACCCATCGTCAGCATCGCCAAAGTCACGCGACCTACAATAGAGGGCTATGAGCCTGTCCACGATCACCGCCCTCTCCCCCCTTGACGGCCGCTACGCCGCCAAGCTCGCAGACCTCCGCCCCATCATGAGCGAGCATGGCTACATGCAGCGCCGCGTGCAGGTGGAAATCACCTGGTTCATCGCCCTGTCCGATGCCGGTTTCGACGAATTCAAGCCGCTGTCCGCAGGCGCACGCAACTACCTGCACGGGTTGGTGAGCAACTTCTCCGAAGCCGATTCCGCCGCGATCAAGGACATCGAGAAGACCACCAATCACGACGTGAAGGCGGTCGAGTACTGGATCAAGTCCAAGTTCGATGCTCGTCCTGAACTGGAAAAGTCCGCTGAATTCGTGCACTTCGCCTGCACCAGCGAAGACATCAACAACACCAGCCACGCCCTGCAACTGCGCGCCGGTCGCGACAAGGTCGTGCTGCCCACGCTCGATCGCATCCAGCTCAAGCTGCGCGACATGGCCCGTCAATTTGCCGACGTGCCCATGCTCAGCCGCACCCACGGCCAGACCGCCAGCCCCACCACCGTCGGCAAGGAAATCGCCAACGTGGTGATGCGCCTGCAGACCGCCGCCGACCGCATCAGCAGCGTGAAAATGCTGGCCAAGATGAACGGCGCGGTCGGCAACTACAACGCCCACCTCTCCGCCTGGCCCGACTTTGACTGGGAAGCCTTCAGCAAGAAGGTCATCGAGAGCCACGAGCCCGATGGTCTGGGCCTGACCTTCCAGCCCTACTCCATCCAGATCGAGCCGCACGACTACATGGCCGAGCTGTTCGACGCCGTGGCCCGCACCAACACCATCCTGATCGACTTCTCGCGCGATGTCTGGGGCTACGTGAGCCTGGGTTACTTCAAGCAAAAGCTGAAGGCCGGCGAAATCGGCTCGTCCACCATGCCGCACAAGGTCAACCCGATCGACTTCGAAAACGCCGAAGGCAATCTGGGCCTGGCCAACGCCATGCTGCGCCACCTGTCGGAAAAGCTGCCGATCAGCCGCTGGCAACGTGACCTCACCGACAGCACCGTGCTGCGCAACATCGGCGTGGCCCTTGGCTACGCCGTGCTGGCCTACAACTCGCTCTTGACCGGCCTGAACAAGCTGGAACTCAACGAAGAAGCCCTCGCCAAGGATCTGGACCACAGCTGGGAAGTCCTGGCCGAGCCCATCCAGACCGTGATGCGCCGCTACGGCGTGGCCGGTGCCTACGAAAAGCTCAAGGAAGTCACCCGCGGCAAGACCGTCACCGCCGAAGCGCTGCACGCCCTGATCCAATCGCTCGAGATCCCCCAAGCCGACAAGGACCGCCTGCTCGCCATGACCCCCGGCAGCTACACCGGCAAGGCCGCAGAACTGGCCAAGCGCGTCTAAAAGCCAACAAAGGCGAACGTGCCTCCGCAAGGAGGCACCAACGGGCTTCGAAGCGCATCTGCGCCTCGATCTCCAGCCACAACGCCAAGACAGCCCTTCAGGCTAGGCGTCTCACGCGCAGACAGTACTCCCGTACGGCAAGCGTGAGCAACGACGCATGAAGGGCTGTATTGGCGTCTCCAAACGATCGACCAATCGAAGCCAGCGGCTTCGTTTACCCAAAGAACGAAAGCCTCATGGCCATCAAATCCACCATCTTCAAGGCGAATCTTTCGATTGCCGACATCGACAACGGCTACTACGCCGACCATTCGCTCACGCTCGCCCGCCACCCCAGCGAAACCGACGAGCGCATGATGATCCGCCTGGCCGCACTTGCACTGAACGCTTACAAGTTGCAGGCCATCTGCAATGGCGACGGTACGCTGGCCTTCGGCGCTGGCCTGTCGGATGTGGAAGATCCCGACGTCTCGCTCACCGATTTCACTGGCCGCAAGCGTCTGTGGATCGAAGTCGGTCAGCCCGAAGAAAAGCCGATCACCAAGGCCTGCAGCAAGACCGATGCGGTCATCGTCTATCCGTTCAATCACGCATCGGAAATCTGGTGGAAGGGCATCGAGAACAAGATCGCGCGGCTGGACAAGGTGCAGGTCTGGCGCATTCCGACGGACGCATCGCAGGAGCTCGCCAAGCTGGCCGAGCGCAGCATGCAGTTGCAGGCGACGATTCAGGAAAACACGCTCACGTTCAGCAGCAATCTGGGCAGTGTGGTGGTCGAGCCGGTCCGCTGGAAATAATCAACCGGTCAATCAATCGATCATTCGATCGATCACGACAGTGGCTGGCCGAGCTGCATGAAGCCCCCGCAGCTCCAGCACTGTTCGAACCCGCCTTCGACCGTCTCGCCGCAGCGGCATTGCCACTTGCGCTGCGGCAGATGGTCCAGATCGTCGAGCAGCTTGCGCGCAGCAGCTTCGTGCTCTTCGTGTTCCAGCCAGATTTCCGGATTGCATTCCGTGGGCGGCATCAGGCCGTGCACCGATGCGAAATGCTCGCGCAGCACTGTCGCGGGCAAGCCTGCTTCGCACAGCAGGTCGCACCAGATCTTGGCCTGAACGATGTTGGGAGCAGTCACGAGACGCAGCATATGCGCTCCACGATAGCCGTTCACGCCCATTGCGTAAACAGGCGCGGACCCTCAGCAATCTCAGCGACCGGCGCGCTCCTTGTAGCGCGTGAATCGCAAGGCCGTACCTTGCATGGTGATGCGCCGCCACACCGCGCGTTTCTGCACCGGGCCCAACTCCAGCCAGTTCTGCACTTCGCCAAACGTGCGACCACAGCCCTTGCAGGTGGCATCCCCCTGACTGGTCGAACAGATGGCGATGCACGGCGTGTCCATGGTCGTGTCGTACCACTCCAGCCAGGCGAACATGGCTTCGGCAGGCATGTCGCCTTCTGCGATCTCATCCCTATGCTGGTAGACCATGCGCGCATACACCTCGGCCAGCACGATCAGTTCGCTGGCCAGAGCGGCACCCGCATCCGCTGGCGAACGGGCGCGCCAGTGGTTGATCGCCGCTTCGATGTCGGTGATGTGGATGAGGGACAAAGACGAATCCGAGCAGCTCATGAGGGGGGCCGATGATAAGTCCTCCACCCTGTCATCACGGACCCTAGGGTAATCACGGGGATTCAAATGCAACAGAAAATCCATAGCACGGAATGCTTATTTTTTGAGCCTTGACAAAGACTTCTCCTCAAAAACGAACAAAGCGTTACTTTTCCCACGGCTTGCCTAGGCCTTTTTGCGTGTGTTCCAATGGCGGGATTGAAGGGGAGTAGCTCCCAACCCGAAATCACGCCAACAAACGGGACGTTCAATCTCAACGATTGACCCTGTGCGTGCATGTTTTCGGGCTTGACGGTCTGTCGTCAATACGAAGCGCAAGCTTCCGGCAGCCCGGGCACAGGTGATAACAACGTCAAGAACCTGGCTGAGCAAGACCTTTGATGGGCCCCTTTGGGCTGATCAAGGTTAGCTGCTCCTTCGCGCAAGCGCCACCGTGTGCCGGCGTAGGACAAGTTCACCTCCATCAGTCCAATACCCAATCAAACCGGGGCTTTGCGCTACCATGAAATTTCGCGTGGTCGGCAGAGCCCTTTGAACATTGACGTTGAGGACTTTATGGACTTTTTGACTTCGCCCGAATTCTGGGTCGCGCTGGGTCAGATCATCATCATCGACATCCTGCTGGGTGGCGATAACGCGGTGGTGATCGCACTCGCATGCCGCAAGCTGCCACCCGAGCAGCGCAAGAAAGGCATCATCTGGGGCACCGCCGGTGCCATCATCTTGCGGGTCATCCTCATTGCTTTTGCAATGACGCTGCTGAATCTGCCGTTCCTGAAGGCAGTGGGCGCGATCCTGCTGGTGTGGATTGGCGTGAAACTGCTCGCCCCCGATGAAGACGGCCATGGCGACGTCGCCGGCAGCGACAAGCTGCTCGCAGCCATCAAGACCATCATCGTCGCCGACCTGGTGATGAGCGTGGACAACGTGATCGCCATCGCTGGCGCGGCACAGAACGCAGGCGAACACTCGATGCTGCTCGTGGTGCTGGGTCTGTTGATCTCCATCCCGATCATCGTCTGGGGCAGCCAGTTGGTCATCAAGCTCATGGAGCGCTTCCCGATGATCATCACCGCCGGCGGCATGCTGCTGGGCTGGATCGCAGGTGGCATGCTCGTGACCGACCCCGTGTTCGCCAACCCCGACAAGTGGCAGTGGATGTTCAAGATCCCGCAGTCCGACACCCTGCGCTACGCAGCCAGCGTTGCCGGTGCCCTGCTGGTTCTGCTGATCGGCAAGGCCATCGTCGCCAAGCGCAAGACCGCTGGTGGCGACGCGCCCGCCGCACACTGACGCGGCAATGCGCTGAATCAAGGGAGCGGCCGCGTGCCAATCCCCTGATTTCAGGTGCAAAAAGACCAATACCTGTGAATGCCTCTGTATATTGCGTTCACAGGTATTTCTACATGGGAACCATGAATGTGTGCTTCGCACGCACCGGCTCCCATGCACTACAACGATTCCACCCACAATCACGCAGCCACTTCAAGGAGGACTCATGGACACCGTTATCGTGTATGTCGATGATGCCAAGTACGCGCGTCAGCTCATTGAACCCACCATCGCACAGGCCGCCGCTGGCCAGACCACGCACTGGGTGCTGGTGGCCTGCGCACCGCGCATGACGCACCGCATCAGCAAGTGGGTGAGCCACAGCGCACGCGAATCCTGGCGCGCCAAATGGGCCGACAAGCTGTTCGCGCAACTGCTGCCCTGGTTCGAATCCCAAAACGGACAAGTGAGCACCGTGCTCGCCAAGACGCCACTGCCCGAGCTGCTGGAGCAACTCCAGCAGCAGTACGGCGCGCAGACCGAACTGCTGGACGCACGCCGCCCCAAGCAGGAAAACGCGAACACGCAGCAAGCGTATGTTCCCAACCCCGCTGTCGCCACCGCCGCGCCCGCACCGACCGTCAAGGTCAAGAAGCCCGGCCGCACCTGGGCGCTGCCAGGAACGCTTGCAGGCCTGTTCTGCATGATGTTCGTCGCCGTCGAGTAAGCCGTCGGCCTATCGGGATCGAGAGCGGGAGTGCACCGGCCGACATGCGTCGGTGCTATTCTCCCGAGCCATGAAACTCCTGCTCAAATGGCTGCTCAGCGCAGCCGCACTTCTGTTTGTGGCCAGCATCTACAGCGGCGTCGAAGTGCGCAGCTTCCCCAGTGCCCTGATCGCAGCCGCCGTCATCGGTCTGTTCAACATCATCCTGCGGCCCGTGCTCGTCATCCTCACGCTGCCGGTCACGCTGATCACGCTGGGGCTGTTTCTCTTCATCATCAACGCACTGATGTTCTGGGCCGCAGGCTCGGTGCTTGGCAACGGATTCAACGTGCACGGCTTCGGCGCCGCGCTGATCGGCTCGCTGATCTACTCCGTGCTCGGCATGCTAATTGAGGCTGCGATCGGCGGCCTGCTCCTTAAGAAGTGACTCCACTTCGCGCAGGCGCGTGTCGATGATCGACGCATCGTAGAAATCGCCGCCGCCCTTGCGCGCCAGATCCTGCCCGGCCTTGAAACGATCGAGCGCCGCCGCGTAGTCGTAATGCCCCATCTGCGCCTCCGCCTCGGCACGGATCGCCCGCAGCGGCTGGTTCTGCTGATTCCACACCCGCGACAACGCCAGCCACGCGCCTGAATCCTTGGGATGCGTGGCCACCCACGTCTGCAGCGTGCCTGTCATCTCGGCACCGCGCTTCAACTGCAGCAACGCCTGCGTGCGCGCCAGCAGTTCGGGACGCCCCGCATCGGCTGTGATCCTCTGGCCACCCGCATTCAGCTCACGCAACGCATCCTCGGGCTTGCCCGCCGCCATCTCCACTTCCGCCGCCAGCAACTGCACCTGACGCTGCGCCGCCGCATTGCCCTGCACCAGCGGCTTGAGCTTGCCGACCGCATCGCGCGCCAGAGCGTAATCCTGCAACTGCACACCACTCAGCGCCGCCGCATAGAACGCGCTCGCCCGGCGATTGAGCGACTTGTCGGCAAACCCCACATCCTTGGTCTCGTTGACGTACTGGCGCAGCACCTCCACCCCCGGCTTGGTCAACACCCGCGCGCGCGCCACCATCATCACGTGGTCGAGCGAAGCAGGCGGCTCCGCGCCATCCTCCTTGCCAATGCGCGCATGCATGTCTGCAATCCGCTGCGTGGTCAGCGGGTGACTGCGCAAATACGGCCAACTGCCGTTGTCGTTGATGCGATTGGCCTGCTGCAGTTTGTCGAACATGCCCACAAAGCCCTGCTGCGCGAAACCGGCTGGCTTCATCAGGCCAAAGCCGATGCGATCCGCCTCACGCTCCATGTCTCGCGTGAAATTGAGCTGGTTCTGCACCACAGCAGCCTGCCCGCCCATCATCAGCGCAGCCGCAGCATCCGGACTACGGCTCGCCGCCAGCGCCCCCAGAATCATCGAGCCGATCATCAACGGCGTCATCTTGCCCTGCTGATCAATCATCCGCGCAATATGCCGCTGCGTCACGTGGCTCAACTCATGCGCCAGCACAGACGCCAGCTCATCGCGCGTCGAGACAATCGAGATCAGCCCCAGATACACACCAAAGTAACCGCCAGGCAGCGCAAACGCATTCACCTGCTTGTCACGCCCCAGCAGAACCTGCCACGCATAGCGATCCTTCAGCTCATCACTCAGCTCGCCGCGTTCTTCCGACACCTTCATCAGCGACGCCATGATCTGACTGACGTACTCGGTCAGCACCGCATCGTCCAGATAATCCGGATCGCGGTACAGCTCCTTGATGATCCGATCACCCAGCTTGCGCTCCTGCGGCGTCGTCAGGCTCTGCCCGTCGCCGAGAGATGGAAGGCCGAGAGCCCACGCACTGCCACTGCCCACCGCCAAAGTGGAAGCCGCCAGCACACCAGCCACGATAGCTCGCCCGGTGCGGCCCAAGAAACGTGAATTGTTGAGAGTCAAACGCACACTCCGTCAAAACCCCAAAAGCGCTCAACGACTCGATGCCACCAGCGCGCCCAAGTCTTATGATGCCCCGAACCCACAATGGTTGCGCAGGAAGTGCCATAAATACAAATGACGACCCCATGCGCCTCGCGTTGGATCGCACCTCCTGTCGACCCCAGCGTATCTCCATTATTGATTGCTCCGACATTCAGGATCCATCCCATGACCACCGATTCCCCAGCCAACAACAAGCCCACCGACGGGCAAGCACTCACCCACTTCGATGCCCAAGGCCAGGCACACATGGTCGATGTCGGAGGAAAACAATCCACTCACCGCGTAGCAGTAGCCACAGGCGAAATCCGCATGCTCCCCGCCACCCTGGCACTGATTCAATCGGGAACGGCCAAAAAAGGAGACGTACTCGGAATCGCCCGGATCGCGGGAATCATGGCAGCGAAGAAAACCAGTGACCTGATCCCACTCTGCCACCCGCTTGCACTGACACGGGTAGCAGTGGAGTTTGAGATTCGAGAAACGGATTCGGCCGTTCAATGCACTGCGACTGTAGAGACTGTCGGGCAGACGGGCGTGGAAATGGAAGCATTGACTGCTGTGCAGATTGCGCTGCTGACCATTTACGATATGTGCAAGGCGGTGGACCGGGGGATGATATTGACAAATATGCAAATCATGGAAAAGCATGGCGGCAAGTCTGGAGACTGGAATTTGATACCTCCCAACGACAGGGCCTAACGGCTTGCACTGTGCAACCTCGATTCGAGCATGCAATATTGGAACCCCTCAACAACCTCTGAAGTGCCACTTTAAAATTACCACTCATTAATATCCACACTTCAGGGAACCTCTCAAAACCTCCCGACGTCGCTGACTCACGTCATCTGATGCAGTAAATTCGCAGCATGATCACCCCCCGCAGTGCCCTGAAGTTCGACCTGTTCGCCGAAGCCTCCCGCAAGCGCAAGATCGATGAAGTGGGCGATCCGCTGCAAGTCATTGCGCAGCACATCGACTTCACCGCGCTGGCCCGTCTGGTCGATGGAATCATCGAGCGCAGTGATGGGCGCAAGGGTGGTCGTCCGGCCTATCCCACTGAGGTCATGGTACGGGTGATGGTCCTGAAGAGGCTCTACAACCTCTCGGACGAGCAGATGGAATATCAACTGCTTGACCGCATGAGCTACCAGCGATTTTGTTTGCTGCAAGACTCGATGAACGTTCCGGACCGCAACACCATCTGGCGCTTTGGCGAGCGCCTGGGCGTGGATGGAGCCACGGCTTTGCTGCATGGCGTGGACGAGCAATTGCATCGTCATGGCTACATCGCGCGCGGTGGTCAGGCCATCGATGCGACCTTGGTGCCAGCACCGCGCCAACGCATGAACAAGGGCGAACGCGAGCAACTCTCCAACGGCCAAAGACCTGAATGGGGTGATGCCAAAGATCGGCAAAAAGACATCGATGCCACCCACACCAAGAAGCACGGCAAGCGCTACTTTGGCTACAAGCTGAGTGTGAGCGTCGATCACAAACACGGCTTCATCCGGGGCGTGGCCACGGGGACAGCGAGCGAGCACGACGGCCATCACTTCGATGAAGTGCTGGATATGAAGAACACCGGCAAAGAGGTCAATGCCGACAAGGCCTACCCGAGCGCTCAACGCATCAAGATGCTCAAGGTGTTGGGCTTCAAAGATGGCATCCAGCGCAAAGCCAAAGCGAAGCAGCCGCTCAGCGAATGTCAGGAGCAACGCAATCAACGCATTGCCAAGCGCCGTGCGCGTGTCGAGCACGTGTTTGCAGGCATCCGTCACATGGGCGACAAGTTCGTGCGCACGATTGGACAGACCAGAGCCACCACGGTCATGACGATGATGGTTGCGTGCTACAACTTGAAGCGCCTGGCGTCGTTCCTTGAAAACAAGGTCGATCCGTTCTTCAAAACAGCGAGCTCAAAGAGACCGGTGCGCCTGCAAACGGCGAAGGCCTGAGAGTCGGGGGCGCAATGGGCCCGAAATGACCCAAATCTGCGTTGAACAAACCAGTCAATGAGCAATCTGCTCGCCATGCGGAGTGGGCGACTGGGGAATCGCCGGTTGTGAGAGGTTCCCTAATGACTCAGCCCATATTTATATTCCACAAGCATATTATCATCAGTAATAATTTCAGGCAATCGATCCAATTTTTTTAAGTCTTCATCGATTTTTACAAATGGGATGCTGGCGTATTTTGAAACCGCAAGACTACCCTTGGAAAATCCAGCATGTCCATCCACAGAAACCCCCCACAACTTATCCCAGCTAGTCAGATCAATGCGGTCAAATGCATTCCAATTCGCCCCATAAATAAAATTAACATATCGCCTCGATTCTCTAAATACTTGACTTGCTGTATAAAATGCATCAACAGAGCCAGTGGCGTTAAATGCCATCACACCTCGATCCGTCAAATGTTGCTCTATAAGAGAAAGCATCTCTTTTGACAATAACATGGAGGAATTTGAGCGCCAATGCCATGTGGTATTCATCAGGATGATGTCATATTTTTTTTCAGGGTGAAATTTCAGCCATCTTCTTGCATCATCAATATGAATTTTGACTCTCGGGTCGTGAATTGCTCTCCGCTGCGGAGCAAATTTATTTGCAAGTTCCAAATATCCAGAATTAATCTCAACTACATCAATTTCATCGATGCCGTGAAAGCCCTCAAGCACAGTCAACCATGAGCCAATAGATAATCCAACTATTAAAACTTTTTTTGCTTCTGGCTGCAACACATGAAGCGCAAGCAATCGCTCAAGCCCATTCGTATTTTTTTCCAAATCGACATTGGTTTTTCCATCATAGACATTTCCTCCATAAACGGAAAAATCACGTCCGACTGCGTCTTGAGTTCCTCCATCTTCTGCCGTGGCTAGTGTAATAACTCCATGTCGACCTTCATGAGAGCTGACAATGTGTGCGCCTGGAGTATTAGCGAAAAGCCGCACCAAAGAATGGGGATCATAAAGACTGTATGCCCCCAAAAGTAAGATACCCCCTGCGTTGAGGATCAGTGCTCCCCCCAAGCGCCACTCCCCCTTCCAAGGCACTCCGGAAATCCTCCAAACAATCATTGCGAGTAATATGATCAGAAGGGATATGAGAGGAAATATTTGAGTTATCGTGAAATATTCCAACAAGATGTAACCCGTAACAAGAGGGCCCAATGCTGCGCCTGCAACATTCAAGATATATACATTTGAAAAATGTTTTCCTCGCCCAGAGATAGCGACATCCTTAGGCGTTCCCAAATGATGAGTCACCGGAAAAAGTGTAGCCAGGATTCCAGATGTCACAAAAATCACTGCGGGTGTCAGAATATTATCAAGCACTACTGCTCTAGCATAGTATGCTATCCACGGGCCAAGGGATGCGAAGATTGCCGCGAATAACAGGATGTAAATACTAGTCTTCAGTATTTTTTCATCTGAATATTGCCGGCAGATATATTTCCCTAAAAGAGCACCAAATGCGATTCCCATCAAAAAAACTACAAGAACATACGAAAAAGCCTTGGGCGTACTGAGATTTGCATATCCATACAAGCGAATCCATGCAATCTCAAATGACAAGCTGCAGTAGCCCGTCCAAAAGCTAACAAACCTGATGGCATTCATTGAGATGCTTTCACTTGTTTAGGTTTTCCAGTAAATGTGTTTACTCCTATCCACAACAATAGAACAATCATAAAGCAGGAAAAATTAATTAATGATGCTAGTTTTGCACTATTTGCCAATCCATACTTTTCAAACAACACCCATGCCGAAATCCACGCACCAAATGCGGCACCCAATGTATTGAAAAAATAGAGATTTCCAACAGAAACGCCCACGTTTCTCAAGTGTTCATCAAAATACATGGTCAGTATTGGCAATGTCATTCCCATAATTATGGTTGGAACCAAAATAACAGCCACTGAAATCACACACATCAGCCAATAGGATGACCCAAGAAGTGTCAGATTCTGTATTTCAGAAAAAATATAAGGGCTAAAGACACCAAAAATGGCCAGTGAAAGCTCTGCTAGTCCGTATATCTGCAAGCGCCCCTTCTGCCATCGATCGGCACTCCAGCCACCTAATGCCCCACCAACGCCAATGCCCAACATGAAAGTTGAGACAATCAAAGTCACAGAGTCTATATCCACGCCAATACTTGAAAATAGAAATCTCTGCCAAACCAATTGATATATGAGTGCCGCACATCCTGACGCAAAAAAAGTCATCAAGAGCAAGGCTGAAATTAGAAATCTCATATAAATTTCATTGAGTATTATTTAAATGATGCAATAGAACAAAAATTTCTTTGGATTGCCTCGTCTATATTCACCCATTTTTGCCCTGGGGCGACAGCCATCCTTTGCCCCCCATCTGTACTAGGCGATAAGAAGCTTTGTTCGACACGATTTTCCTGGGGTGTCGCCAGCATAATATCCTTCAGCGTTTGATAGATGGCAGCGTTATTGTAGGCTCCCTCTCTATTTTGAACAATGGCCTTCAGAGCATTTGGTGCTCCATTTGAAAACTCAGCACTAGTCCATATCACTGCAGGAACTTGATATGCATCGGCTGTCGTGCGATTAATCTCCAGTTTTCCACATCGTCCCCTTGGCAACCCCTGCCCATGGTCAGATGTGTAAATCACCACAGAAGACTTTTTCATGGAATCTACTTCATCAATCAATAGATCAAGAAATTTATCCGTATAGGAAATAGAATTCAAATATGAATCCTCAACTTTGTCACCCCCTTTGAATCGTTCAAAATCTGGAGGATAACGATGCTCAAAATTGAAATGACTACCCATCGTATGTACAACAATGAACGCTTTCGCCGAGGTGGAAAGCATCCTCTTTACGGGATTCAACAAAACTTCATCGTATGTTCCGCGCTGAAAAAAGGATGAAGGATTCATGAACGCCTTGACATCAGCCTCACTCGCATATGCAGCGATGACTCCATCAAATTGCCCTATTGCTGATTGATTGGAAAACCAAGCAGTTTTGAATCCAGCAGCCGAGGCAATTGAAATAATCGATTTGGTCGCATCCCTATTCGCTCGTCCATCTGGCCAAATCAGCGGCTGATTTGTCAGAATAGATGGAACTGCTTGTCTTGTTGCAGTGGACTGAGCAACGACATTTGTAAATAGGTGCAGCATTTTCTGCTTCTCACGAAGCTCCAATTGAGGTGTGTTTTCTGGTGCATTCTTATTAAACAAATGCCAAGCATCGCGCGAAGAAGATTCACCAATCACCAAGACAACGATTTGTGGAGATTGCGTCGACAATCGAATACTCTCGGACGGTGGAAAATTCTTCATTTCCACTACTATGTCGCCAATAATTCGCCTAGCTTGAAAATATTGCAAGATGGATATAGGCAATTCAAAAGGATAAGCCAAAGGCAAATCCCCATCAGACAATACATTTCTATCGGCCTCCACAAATGCATCAAAAAAATCTGTCTGACTAACCGTATTGGTATTTACAGGAGAATTTTCAATTTTAAAAAAATCAAACGAAAAGAAAATCGCTACGATCAACACAAAAACCACGATACGTACGCGCCCGGGCCAAACTAATTCATGCTTTCGTACCAAGTACTTATACAAGCCAAAAAGTATTAAATTCCAAAGCAGCAGAGAAAGAAACCAGAGCCAGTTCAGTGTCAACAGAAGATTTTTCAGTTCACCCAAACTGGAAGCAACGCCCGTACCAATCAATCCCGCGTCAATTGCTGATCCATTGATCAGTCTGACACCAATTGAAACTGGCATCCACCAGAGAAACACAATCCAAGCAACTAGCCAGGCCTTCCAAGGAACTCGGAAAAGGCATAAAAATGCCAGTCCAATCAAGATGCTTTTCAACAAGCGCTCCTGCAAGTCGAAAATGTAAGTATCCGGGTATGCGCCACGCTCCCAAGGAATAATATTGGGAATATTGAAAGCCAAGAGAATCAGTACAAGTACACCCCATGCCCTGTATCTATAGAACAGAATATTAGTCCTCGTCATATATAGATTCAATATCAAAAAATGACCCGCGCGCTTCTCATATTATGAATTAAAAGCAGTGCCACCGAAACATCAATGATACGATTTTCATCTAAAAACTGAATATCATCTCACAAAAAATCGAATGTAAGGAACTTCATTCTTTTTGAAATAATTAAACGAAGTGGAGTCTATAAGCAGTGGCGGAGGATGATCACCAACAATAATGACCTCCAAATTCGTCATTTTTCTTTCCGACAAATATTTCGATAGTTTTTGAAAGAATTGGCTTTGAAGATTATGGTAGTTACATAAACGTTCATCAAATCCATTCGGATATACATCGCGACAGATTTTTTCACTGTAATCTTTAATATCTCGCCTGTCATACGGCATATGCGTATTCAATGTCAACCAGTACATGAATACATTATTCTTTAATGAAATTTTTTCTTCCACGATATCGAATATATCGCTATCACAATAACCGGGGAATGAATAACATTCACTGCCCGTAGCGATATGCATATTTTCTTTGAAAATAATTTCAGAGAATCCAAGCACCGGATACCAATCCAAGCGATGATACATATTTTTGCTTGCACCATGAATGGCAATTGTTTTGTAACCCGCTTTACCAAATTTTTGAGGCCAACAATCATCCGTATCCGTCGTTGATATATTTCTAAGATTTAGTTTAGACGGTATTTTTCCACATAATTCACGAAACTCACCAAAGGCTGTTGTCCCACTTGCTTGAACCACCCCTTGGCTGAAATTTTCTATATACCCGTTCGTTTTGATGGGTGCAATTTGCGCATTGACAATGTCATTATCAATCGAGTTTCCCCAAGATTCCGCCAGTATCAACAATACTCTACGAGATTTTTTAAAGTTCTCCCCCGACCCCATTACCTGCATCATTGCTGATGGATGACTAATAGGAATATATTCCACATTCTCGTGACTGAGGAGATTATGTAATTTTCCATTCTCCTTCATTACATAGCCAGAAAAATAAATAGAACTCCCAAAAATCAATTCACTTCGTTTTTCCGTACCTGGGTACAGAAAGTTGCCGGCTTGAAATGAAAAAACCACCTGAAGAGTCACAATCGGAAAGAGAAGCATCAACAAGGATCGCCCCCCCATGCATTTCAGTCTAGTTCCCCAATAGACATATGCAAGGATCGATAAAAAAACAAATGAAAAAAAACCAATGACAAACTCAGTTCTGGCTTCCCATAGTAGCGAGAGTATGCCCCATATTTGGTGATAATCAAAAAGCGTCAACACAGACGACAGACCGAGAGCCACCTCCGACAGGATCGCCACTCCAAAGATAAAACCTCCTGTCCAAAAAAATCCCAACGCGCATATGAGCAATGAAATCATTATCTCAGCGTTGACCAAATAACGTTTATATCCAAAATATATGGATGCGCACTGAAGAACGCCACAAATAAGTGCTATAGGAATAGCAGACCATATCAATGGACGCAGCTGTTTTAAATTTGGAATTCGCATTGAGTTTGCGACCTCGGCATGCAGCTTTTCACTTAAAAACCATCGACTTGAACAATAGACAACGGCCTTGCACTGTCTTTATCAATCAATGCAACCCAATCCATGGATTTATAGCTTGTGACTGGCAACCATAAAAGCTCCAATTCAGATTTGCCCAGTTTTTTCAATTCTTCTTCTATGGCATTTTTTTGATATGGGCGCTTTTTGATTAAATCATGCACAGGGAGTGCTATCTTCCTGACCTGCTCACTGACCTTCTCGTACGGCACCCAAGCTTTAGGACGATATGCCAAATCATAGCCTTGCAATGAAAGCTCCAGACTTTCCAGCATAGATCCGTCTGGAATCTCCGAGCCAATCAAGCGAACACCTTGCCATGGGATCTTGTGTAGTTCATTCGCAATCGGAGAAAGATCATCCTTCTTTATGTCTGCATAGGTGACTACTTTGAATCGGTCTACCTCGAATGCAAGAAAAATGGGGCGTGCCTGCAAAACGGCATGAATGCCTATGCAAAGTGCCACTAGTTGAATTATCAATATGCATGCCATGTCTCTTTTCAATTCGCCACGAGGCTTTTGAGGATTGAAAATAATCATGGTCAGCAACGGGCCCACCACGACATCAATGCATAGGATCATCCAAAATAGCTTGCTCCCACCCAATATTTCATTGTAGGGATATGGAAACCAAATTTTAAAAATAACAACGGCTATACCGATGGCAATAATCAGACAAAGACTCAAATGTACGAGCCCTGCTTTCAATCCCGCCTTCATTCTTTGTTTGCTAGGTGCAATCATGTCCATTGTCAGCATTCAGATGGCAAAAAAAAGGAGTGCTTAAGCACTCCTTTTTGATACTACCGGATCAAAGATCCAGTTGGTGTATTAACGGCATTCGGCGGGGGCAAATTTTGCCAGCACATTGGTGGACTTCGCGGTAAATGTAATACCCATCAGACGATTGGCATTGTTGGCCGAGGTCGGCGTTTCCGACACGCATGCCCAATCGAGTGAGCCAGATTCGCCAGCACCCCAAGCTGTAGCCAAAGCCACTGCGGCCACGCTCGAGCCCTTTGTACGCATACGAGGATACAGTTGAATGTCAATCTTGTTGCCCAAGCTACCAACAGTGTCCGCCTTGAACTTCACATTGATATGAGCAGTTGCAGTGCCGTCTGCGGTGCTACCGGCTGCATCAAACAGAACAGATTGCACATATTTGGAGTTCGCGCCAGAGCTGGAGGCTTGGTTATTCCATGTGGAGGTGAAGTTCTGGAAATCTGCCAACGATGCGACACCATCCGTGGCCAGGCCCGAGCGAGCAGGCTGCGCAAGATTGAAGCCTTCGGTAATTCTTGCACGCACCGTGTAGTCTTGGTACGCAGGCAGAGCCACGGCAGCCAGAATACCAATGATCGCCACAACGATCATCAGTTCGATAAGGGTGAAACCCTTTTGGATAGAACGCTTCATTTAACTTCTCCCCGGAGTAAATCAGTAAGTTGAGGGAACTTGAGGTTTACCCCGTGAGCCTCAAGTCTTGTGATCCTACAAGCAGCTAGCGTGCCAACTTTGATCTAGTCACCAAACCCGCATGGATTGTTATTTCAGCGTCAATCTTGGGGCTTTGGTTTGTAACGAATGACATTTTTGTTCGCGCAGAAGTGTCACTCGGGACAATTTGGGCGCGAGGAATGTTATCAAATCGATAACTTCAATAGCTTTCTTGATTTGCGATTTTTGCGCGTTCAGCGCTGGATGAACAGCATCGTCGTCCCGACGATTTCGATGCGGTCGCCGTCCTTGAGTGAGACGGGTTCCTGACTGATCTGTTCGCCGTTGAGCGTAGGTGTTTCGTCGCCTTCCACATGCGCCAGCACAAAGCCGTGGTGGCGCTTGGTGATGGATGCGACGGCCACGCCGGGTTTGCCGATGGTGGTGACGACCTTGACCAGCGAGACCTGGCGGCCTGCGGCTGCGCCCGAGAGCACCTTCACATCCGCCTGCAGGGGCGGCATCGGGGTGAGCGGTGCTGGACGGGAGTTGGGGATCTTGGGCAGGGCCATGCCTGGCTTGAAAAGCATGGTCTTTTCGTAGTCCACGGCACCTGGGCCGCCTTGGACCTCGTCGACAAAGCGAATCTTGTAGCGACCGAGTTCAATGGTGTCTCCGTTGCGCAGATTGTGGCGCTTGACGGCTTTGCCGTTGACGTGGGTGCCGTTGGTGCTGCCCAGATCTTCGATTTCGACCGCGTCATCGGTCAAGTGAATGAGCGCGTGCTCGCCGCTGACGGCGAGGTTGTCGATCACCACGTCGTTGTACGGGCGGCGGCCAAGCGTTGTGCGCTCCTTGGTGACAGGCACTTCTTTGATGACCACTCCGTCAACCGATACAACCAACTTGGGCATGATCTTTTTCCTTCCAACCTTCTAGTTCAATCGTCTGTTGTCGTAGTTACTAGCAAAGATCGGGCTCAATGTGAGCGCAGCAGTCTGGACATCAAACCGGGTTTGATATTTTTCTGCTTTTGCCCTGCCACTTGCACCAACACGACGCTGATGTTGTCGCGCCCTCCCATGGCGTTGGCCAACTGAATCATGCGTTGTGCTTTGTCTTCGAGAGACGTCGGAGCCTTGGCCAATGCTGCCAGGTCGTCATCGCCGATCATGTCGGTGAGGCCGTCCGAGCACAGAATGTACAGGTCCTGCGGCTCCAGCGGATATTCATTGATTTCTATATCCAGCGAAGTTTCCACTCCCAAGGCCCGGGTGACAAGATTGCCATGGTCCGACGCTTGGGCTTGTTGAGGGGTGATCAGGCCCGCGTCGATCTGCTCCTGCAGCCAGGAATGATCGCGCGTGAGCTGCTGCAATGCGCCATCGCGCAGGCGATAGCAGCGTGAATCGCCCACATGTGCGAGCAGCAGGCGGTCGCTGCGGAACATTCCGACGACCAGCGTGGTGCCCATGCCCATGTGCTCGGACGTGGTCAGTGCGGCTTCGAGGATGCTGCGGTTGGCTCCGTTGATGCACATTTCGAGCGCGATGCGCAGCTCGGTGGGCGTCACGTCGGTACCCAGCTCCTGCAGCAGGCGAGAGAGATGGTTGTTCAGGTAGTCCACGGCCATCGAGCTGGCCACTTCACCGGCGTTGTAACCGCCCATGCCGTCGGCCAGAATGGCCAGTCCGTTGATGTCATTCACGCCCACCGCGTCTTCGTTGTTCGAGCGAACGCGGCCCGCATCCGTCTGGGCAACGAATTCGTATTGGGATGTGGTCCGGTGAATCATGGTGACGTCAATGCTCAGCCTGGTTTCGGCAGCCGGCTGGGCTGCAGCGTCAGCCGCGATTTCACGGTCGACGCCAATCAAGTGCGATAGTTTTCCTCATCGCGATAATAGACGACATATAGAAACAAAGCGATACCAATAGCTTTTTTTCATTCTCCGTTGATTTGCAACAACAGCGGCGTTCATGCGCCCAATTGTTATCTATCGTCAACTACCTGCATGCATCGAGAAAGCGCATCCAGAACCCAAACAACGTCATCCGACGCACCATCTCGCGAGAAATTGATTCGTCAAAAAGTAAGCACGTACAAACTCATGCTCAAGCCTTGCGTGATTGGGCACGTCGTTGCAAGAGCATCCCGACTGCCACGACCAGCACAGCCCCCAGTACGGAGGCCGCATGTGGGAGCCAAGGATAGTTTGCAACAATGCCCTTGAGTGCTTCGTCACTGGTGATGGTCTCGCCAGCGACCCAGCCAATGAGCGCTGCACCCAAGGTGACGATGAAGGGAAAGCGGTCCATGATCTTGATGATCAGCGTGGAGCCGAAGATCACGAGCGGAATGCTGATGGCCAGACCCAGAATCAGCAGCACCATATTGCCTTGTGCTGCGGCGGCCACGGCGATCACGTTGTCGAGGCTCATGACCAGGTCAGCGAGCAGGATGGTGCGAATGGCAACCATCATGCTGTTGGAGCCCTTGGACTCGGAGTCGCCTTGATCGTCGCTGGTCAGCAATTGCATGCCGATCCACAGCAACAGACAGCCACCCACGATCTGAAGCCAGGGCATTTGCAGCAGCTTGGCAGCCAGGAAGGTCAGCACGATGCGCAGCACCACGGCGGCACCGGAGCCGAACTGGATCGCCTTGCGTTGTTGTTCCGGCGGAAGCGAGCGAGCAGCCAGTGCAATCACGACGGCGTTGTCGCCCGAAAGCACGATGTTGATGCCGATGACTTCCAGCAACCCGATCCAGAACGCAGAGCTAGACAGCAACTCCATGAGTCACCTCCCTATGACCATTGAAGGAATCATTCTCTGACTCGATGAGAATGCCTGCTCCGGAGCATAGTGAAGACCCACCTGCCGCCGATGTCAGTCAACAGGCTGTTTGACATGCAGAAAAGCCGAGCCTTCTTGCGAAGACCCGGCCTTTGGACTTGATTGGAGTGCCAGTGTCAGGCGGCAGCGGTTTCGGCCTTGGCCTCGTTGCGTGCCTTGACGAACTTGCCCACGGCCACCACCAGAATCGCGCCAGCGGCAGCAGCCACATAGTGCAGCCATGGATGCGCGATCGCGTAGTCGTGCAGGAGGTTGTCGTTGATGATGGTTTCGCCGCCCACCCAACCGATCAGCGCGGCGCCGAGCGTGACGATGACGGGGAAGCGCTCCATCAGCTTGATCATCAGCGTGGAGCCGAAAATCACCAGCGGAATGCTGATCGCCAGACCCAGAATCAGCAGAACCATGTTGCCCTGCGCTGTGGCGGCCACGGCGATCACGTTGTCCAGGCTCATCACCAGATCGGCGATCAGGATGGTGCGAACGGCGGCCATCATGCTGCCCTTGCCCTTGGATTCGCCTTCGCCGTCTTCATCGCCGGTCAACAGTTGGTAGCCGATCCACAGCAGCAGCGCGCCGCCGATGATCTGCAGGAACGAGAGTTCCAGCAGCTTGGCCGCAACCACAGTCAGCACGATACGCAGCACCACGGCTGCGCCAGAGCCGATCATGACGGCTTTCTTTTGCTGTTCAGGGGGAAGAGAACGGGCTGCGAGCGCGATGACAACGGCGTTGTCGCCCGACAGGATGATGTTGATCCAGATGATCTTGACCAGCCCGATCCAGAAATCGGGCGAATTGAGAAATTCCATTGTTACTCCACTGTTATGTATGCGAAACGCCAGCCTGAAATCAGACTGGCGTTTCTTTATGGAGTCCGCAGTGTAGAAGGGCGCAAGCCCCTCGTCATGCGTAGTAATGCGTAAGCATTTAAGAGTTTCACCGCGCAAAGGCGCGCGGTAATTCACTCCATTGCTATCAAATTACTTGATCAGCGCTTGCAGCAGACGACCCATTTCGGATGGATTGCGTGTGATCGTGAAACCACACTCTTCCATCACAGCCAGCTTGGCGTCGGCTGTGTCGGCACCGCCGGAGATCAGCGCGCCTGCGTGGCCCATGCGCTTGCCTGGAGGGGCAGTCACACCAGCGATGAAGCCGACGACCGGCTTCTTCATGTGGTCCTTGCACCAGCGAGCGGCTTCGGCTTCGTCCGGGCCACCGATTTCGCCGATCATGATGACGGCGTCGGTGTCTGGATCGTCGTTGAAAGCCTTCATCACGTCGATGTGCTTCAGACCGTTGATCGGGTCACCACCGATGCCGACGGCGGACGACTGGCCAATGCCCAGTTCGGTCAGCTGAGCGACGGCTTCGTAGGTCAGGGTGCCGGAGCGGGAAACCACGCCGATGCGACCCTTCTTGTGGATGTGGCCGGGCATGATGCCGATCTTGATTTCATCGGGCGTGATGAGACCTGGGCAGTTGGGGCCCAGCAGCAGGGTCTTCTTGCCGCCGGCAGCTTCCTTGGCGCGCATCTTGTTGCGCACTTCCAGCATGTCGCGCACTGGGATGCCTTCGGTGATGCAGATCGCCAGATCCAGATCGGCTTCCACAGCTTCCCAGATGGCAGCGGCTGCGCCTGCTGGTGGCACGTAGATCACGGAAACGGTGGCACCGGTTTCCTTGGCTGCGTCCTTGACCGAACCGAAGATCGGGATGTCGAAAATCTTTTCGCCAGCCTTCTTGGGGTTCACGCCTGCGACGAAGCAGTTCTTGCCGTTTGCGTATTCCTGGCACTTTTCAGTGTGGAACTGGCCGGTCTTGCCCGTGATGCCTTGGGTGATGACGCGTGTGTCTTTGTTGATGTAGATAGACATGGTGTTTCTCTCCAGGGCTTACTTGACGGCAGCGACGATCTTGGTGGCCGCTTCGGCCATCGTGTCTGCGGAGATGATGGGCAGACCGGATTCGGCCAGCATCTTCTTGCCCAGCTCTTCGTTGGTGCCCTTCATGCGCACGACCAGCGGCACGGACAGGTTCACGGCCTTGCAGGCGGTGATCACGCCGGTGGCGATGGTGTCGCACTTCATGATGCCGCCGAAGATGTTGACCAGAATGCCCTTGACCTTGGGGTTCTTGAGCATGATCTTGAAGGCTTCGGTGACCTTCTCGGGAGTGGCGCCGCCGCCCACGTCCAGGAAGTTGGCTGGCTCGCCGCCGAACAGCTTGATGGTGTCCATGGTGGCCATGGCCAGACCAGCACCGTTCACCAGGCAGCCGATGTTGCCGTCCAGCGAGATGTAGGCCAGGTCGAACTTGGAGGCTTCGACTTCAGCAGGATCTTCTTCGTCCAGATCGCGGTAAGCGACGATTTCTGGATGACGGAACAGCGCGTTGGAGTCAAAGTTGAACTTCGCGTCCAAGGCCATCAGATCGCCCTTGGAGTCGCAGTTCAGCGGGTTGATTTCCACCAGCGAAGCGTCGGTGTCCATGTAGCACTTGTAGATCTTGGCGAAGATGTCGACAGCTTGGTCGATCGACTTGCCTTCCAGACCGATGGCAGCGGCCACCTTGCGCGATTGCGCTTCGGTGATGCCGGTCAGCGGATCGATCATCTCGGTGATGATCTTTTCGGGAGTGGAGTGGGCCACTTCCTCGATGTCCATGCCGCCTTCGCTCGAAGCGATCAGGGCCACCTTCTGTGTGGCACGGTCGGTCACCAGCGACACATACAGTTCGTTCTTGATGTCAGCGCCGTCTTCGATGTAGAGGCGGCGAACCTTCTGGCCTTCAGGGCCGGTCTGGTGCGTGACCAATTGCATGCCGAGGATGTCGGTTGCGCGTGCCTTCACGTCGTCGATGGTCTTTGCGACCTTCACGCCGCCGCCCTTGCCGCGGCCACCAGCGTGGATCTGGGCCTTCACAACCCAGACGGGGCCGCCCAGCTTTTGAGCTGCTTCAACAGCTTCCTGAACGGTGAATGCAGGGATGCCGCGCGGAACGGGCACACCGAAACTACGCAAGATTTCCTTGCCTTGGTATTCGTGAATCTTCATGAGGTGTCTCTCGGAGAAGTGGTTGGTGCCCGAACGCCATTCAGAACGGCAGACCAGAGAATGGGCGAATCAGGGATTAAATTCGCTTCGGATGACCACTGCCTTACACGCGAACCTCACATCTGGGTGTTGGTTGGCGCGAGAGTCAGCAGCATCCGGATATTCACAAGTCAGCCGCTCCAGAATTAGGGTGCCTGGCCGCGGGCTTCATCAGCATGGCAACTAATAAATGTATCATGCTGCGACGCACCAATCATGTGGATAAAACTTATCCCCTAGTCTGCCTTTTGGCGGACCCCTCAGGAGTACACCATGGCAAAAGTCTTTATTGATGGCGAAGCAGGCACCACCGGATTGCAGATCCGCGAGCGTCTGCAGACCATGCCGCAAGTCGAACTGGTGAGCATCGCTCCCGAGCTGCGCAAAGACCCCGCTGCCAAACGCGCGCTGATTGCGGGCGTGGAGCTGGTCGTGCTGTGCCTGCATGACGATGCGGCACGCGAGTCCGTGGCGCTGATCGACGAAGTGAGCAAAGAGACCGGCAAGACCATCAAGATCATCGACGCCTCGACCGCGCACCGCATCAAGGAAGGCTGGGTCTTCGGCTTTCCCGAACTGGCTCCCGGCCAGCTCGAAGCCGTGCGCAACGCCACGCGCGTGGCGAACCCCGGCTGCTACGCCACCGGCGCGATCGCGCTGCTGCGTCCGCTGGTCGAAGCCGGTCTGCTGCCAGAGGACTACCCGGTCGCGCTGCCTTCGGTGAGCGGCTATTCCGGCGGCGGCCGTACGATGATCGAAGCTTATGAAGCGGGCAACGCCGCGCCGTTCGAGCTCTACGCACTGGGCCTGTCGCACAAGCACATTCCCGAGATCATGAAGTACACCGGCATCACGCGCCGCCCGATCTTCGTGCCTGCCGTGGGCAACTTCCCGCAGGGCATGCTGGTGCAGTTGCCGCTGCATCTGGACACCCTGCCCGGCGCGCCCAAGGTGGCCGATGTGCACAAGGTGCTGGCCGACCACTACGCCAAGACCGACACGCCCGATCACTGGGTACAGGTGCTGCCAGCCACCGAAGACGGCAAGCTCGACGCTGTGGCGCTCAAGGACACGAACAAGCTGGAAGTGCGCGTCTACGGCAACGACAGCTACAACCACGCCGTGCTGGTGGCGCGTCTGGACAATCTGGGCAAGGGCGCGAGCGGCGCTGCCGTGCAGAACCTGAAGCTGATGCTCGGCATCTGATTTTTCGATTGCTGCCATGCCCAAAGCCGCCGAGCGCAAGCTCAGGCGGCTTTTTCATTCATTTTCCAGCGACCTACCCGCTGGCCAGACGCTGATAGCGCCCGCCCGGCAATCGCGCCACGTGGCCGTCCAGCTCCAGTTGCAGCAATTGCACCTGCAACGTGGCCGCATCCCAGCCGGTGCGCGCGACCAGCGCATCCAGCCCCATCGGGTCAAAGCCGAGCGCACCCAGCAGTTCGTGCTGCTGGTCCGAGAGATGCTCCAGCCCGCTGCTGACGATGTCCAACTGCTGCATGGCGATGGGCGGCGTCTTCGGCTTGGCCTTGGATGTAGATGTGGCTGGGGGTGCGGTTCGGGACTTTTCCAGAGGCTCGCGCGGCATCTGCAGTTCCTCGAGAACATCCTGCGCCGATTCCACCAGCTTGGCCCCCTGACGCAGCAAGGCATGGCAGCCGCGTGACTGCGGCGCGTGGATCGAGCCGGGAATCGCAAAGACCTCGCGGCCCCGTTCGCTCGCCAGCCGCGCGGTGATCAGCGAGCCCGAGGCCACCGCCGCCTCGACCACCAGCGTGCCCTGCGACAAGCCGGAGATGATGCGGTTGCGCTTGGGAAAATTGGCGGCCAGCGGTGGCGTGCCCAGAGGATATTCGCTGACCAGCATGCCGCTGAGGGCGATGCGCGTGGCCAGGTCCTGGTGGGCGCGCGGGTAGACGCAATCCAGCCCCGTACCCACCACCGCGATGGTCGCTGCAGTCGATGGCTGGGCATCGGCGGCCAGCGCGCCTTCATGAGCGGCCGCATCGATGCCCAGAGCCAGGCCCGAGACAATCGTCAGCCCGGACTCGCGCAATGCCTTGGCAAATTCGCGTGCATTGCCCTTGCCCTGAGGCGTGGGGTTGCGACTGCCCACCATCGCCAGACACTGCCCACTGGCCGCCGCCAGACCGCCGTTCTGCAACAACTGCCTTGCGCCTTCCACATACAGCAGCAAGGGCGGGTCGTCGGTCGCAAGCAGATGAGGCGGATAGTCCGGGTCGCCCAGCGTGCAGATGGTGCGCACGGGCATGTTGGGGTTGCCAGAAGGTGCCTCCAGCCAGCGCACAGTCTGATCGACCATCCTCCAGAGGTTGGCCGGCTCTTCGAGCAGTGCCTGCGCCTGCGCGCCGGAAACGCAGGAACGCAACGTGCCAAGCGATTGTTCGAAGATTTGCTGCGGCAGGCCGAAAGCCGCCAGCAGCCTTCGCGCCGACTGGTTGCCCACGCCCGGCGTGCTCATGAGCCGCAGCCAGGCCGTCAATTCATCTCGTTGCATGGTGTTTTGCCTCCCCCCCAAAAGAAAATGCCGGCTCGCATGAACGAGTCGGCATTCTTCTGTCCGTGAGGCTGAGCAGGCAGCCTGCGCGCGTCTTACTGAGGATTCACCATCCGGTCACCCACGGCCACGCCATAGCGCACCTGCAGCAGCAGCGCATACGACACGTTGTCGAAGGTGCGGAACACCATCGCCATGCCGTTGGCTTCGCTGGGCAGCTTGATCATGGAGCGGCTGCTGTCGGTCTTGTCGCGGATGCGGTCACCCTTGGTCAGCACGGTCAGAATCATGCCGGGCTCCAGTCCATCGTTGACGCCGCGGTTGATTGCTACGACCTGATTCTGGCCCGCATTGGTCACAGAGGAACTGCCATAGATCGAAACAACGCGTGCATCCACGTCATCGTAAGGAGCCCGTGGAACATAGTTCATGAAGCTGCGTGGCGCGAGCGGCAACAGGCGGTCGCCGACACGCACTTCTTCCTTGACCGACGCGATGTCGAGCGTCGCCGGCACCGGGTCGGTATTGCTGCCGCCCTTGCCATTCGGTGTGACTTCCACGGTTTCGCCGCGAACCATCTCGGCACGGCCCACGTACTGCGCTTCGTAGCCCAGAATCTTGCCGGTTTCCGGGTCCTTCATCGGGATCGCGTTGCGGAAGATGCGGAAGTTGCGATCCTCGCCCGGATCGGTCAGTAGGCCCTGGCCGCTGATGCTGCGCGCATAGATGCGGTCACCAGCGCCCTGAATCGTGCGGGTCTCGGTCGCGGCCACGATGCGCGGTGCCAGCTCCAGCGTGTTGCCGGGCAGCACTTCGGGCTCGACCAGGAAAGGCTCGATCAGATGCTGCTGCACGGTCGGCAGCGCTGTTCCGGCCACGCTGTCCAGACGCGAGCGAGGAGTGACGCGCACGACATCGGACTCACCATTGCCACCACCACGCGTGGACAGGCGCGCATAGCCGTCGGACTTTTCCAGATACAGCGTCTGCCCCGGATAGATCAGATGCGGATTGCGGATGGCCTCCATGTTCATGCCCCACAGCTCGGGCCAGCGCCAAGGCTTTGCGAGGTACAGACCGGAAATCGACCAGAGTGTGTCGCCGCGCTTGACGACGTACGTGTCCGGTGCATTGGCCGTCAAATCGGCCACTGGTACGCCGCGCGAGGCCACTTGCTGTGCGGTGGCGCGTTGCTTCGGAGTAACAGAATGCTGTTGCGCATGCGCCCCGGAGGCCAACACCGAGCCGGCGATCAAAGCCAGCGCCGCAGCCACCCGTGAAACGCTTGCTTTGGAAGGTACGGCCATGTTGTTCATCTTTTCACGCATTGAATTTCGCCCTCTCAACGACCATATGGCTGTGGTGCACCATAGAAAATGCTTCTTGGTTTTCGCACGCACAACGTTACAAACGATCTCAGATTCTCAGCCCAAGCCCTTGATAGAGCAATGATTATTGCGTTCACCCCCCGCAGGAATCGGCAAAAGTGGCGAAAATAGCGACATATTTCACGTCTGGACATGGCAATTCTTCCCATTCTCTGTTACCCCGACCCTCGGCTCCACAAGGTTGCCCAGCCTGTGCAGGCCGTGGATGAGCGCGTGCGCGCGATCCTCGACGACATGCTCGCGACCATGTACGACGCCAACGGCATCGGCCTGGCCGCCACGCAGGTGGACATTCACGAGCGCATCGTCGTGATCGACGTGTCGGAGGACCGCGACCAGCCCATGGTGCTGATCAACCCCGAGATCACCTGGTACAGCGACGAGAAGGTGGTCGGCGACGAGGGCTGCCTGTCCGTGCCCGGCATCTACGACGGCGTGGAGCGCTCGGAGCAAGTCCACGTGCGCGCCACCGACCGCGACGGCCAGTCCCGCGTGATCGAGGCCGATGGCCTGCTCGCCGTGTGCGTGCAGCACGAGCTCGATCACCTGCTTGGCAAGGTATTCGTCGAATACCTCTCGCCCCTCAAGCGCAACCGCATCAAGACCAAGCTGCTCAAGCAGAAAAAGAGCGAGGAACGCGCATGATGCGCATGGCAGGCATCCGCTGGCCTGCCAGCCTTCGTTCAAGTGCCGCGGCCCTCTTGACCTGCATCGTGCTGGCAGGCTGCGCCAGCTTCAGCCCGCCCGAGCGTGGCGAAAGCACGGCTCAGGTGCAGTCCCGCATGGGCGCTCCGATGAACGTGATCACGCTGCCGAATGGCGGTCAGCGCTGGCTGTACTCCACCCTCCCCATGGGCCGCGAGGTCCATCACGCAGACTTCGACGCCGCGGGTCAGTTGGTCTCGTACACGCAGGTGCTGGACTTCATGCATCTGTCGCGCACGCCGATCGGCAGCACCCGCCGTCAGGTGCTCGACTTCTACGGCCCGCCGTACGAGATCACCGAAGTCGCCAGCTTCAAGGGCAAGGTCTGGACCTACCGTTTCATGGACGACATGAACCTGCGCCGCCTCGGTCATCTCCACATCGACCAAGAAGGCCATCTGGCCAAGGTGATGTTCACCGACGAGCCCACGGCCGACGACTTCCGCGCTTTCTGACGGCGCGGGTTGGCGCATGGCCACCACAACCCACCGATGGATCGCAGAAGTTTCCAGAAGAACAACCAGGATGAGCCCCATGAAGATCGTTTTTGCCGGAACCCCCGAATTCGCCGCCGTGGCGCTCAAGCGCCTGCTCGCCGCCGGGTTCGAGGTGCCGCTGGTGCTCACCCAGCCCGACCGCCCCGCCGGTCGCGGCATGAAGCTGCAGGCTTCGCCCGTCAAGCAATGCGCGCTGGAACACGGCATTCCCGTGAGCCAGCCGCGCAGCCTGCGCCTGGATGGCAAGTATCCCGATGAGGCCACCGCTGCCAAGGAGGCCCTGCTGGCCAGCGATGCGGACTGCATGGTGGTGGCGGCCTACGGGCTGATCCTGCCGCAGTGGGTGCTCGACTTGCCCCGCCTCGGCTGCCTGAACATCCACGCCAGCCTGCTGCCACGCTGGCGCGGCGCGGCACCCATCCACCGCGCCATCGAAGCGGGTGATGCCGAAACGGGCGTCACCATCATGCAGATGGATGCGGGGCTGGACACCGGCGACATGCTGCTCGTCGAGGCCCTGCCGATTTCGGGCAAAGACACCACCGCCACGCTGCACGACAAGCTGGCCGATCTGGGCGGTCGCATGATCGTCGAGGCGCTCGAAATCGCGGCCTGCGGCACATTGACACCCATCAAGCAACCCGAGGCGGGCGTGACTTACGCACACAAGATCGAAAAGGCCGAAAGCGCCATCGACTGGAATCTGCCTGCCGAGGTGACCTCGCGCCGCGTGCGTGCCTTCGACCCCTTCCCTGCCGCATCGACCACGTTCAACGGCGAAACCATCAAGGTCTGGGCCGCTGAATTGCCCTTGGAAACGGAATCCGATTCCGCAGTTCAAGCGCAGTTGCGAGCAAAAGCGCAGAATTCACCCGTTGGTCAAATTCTGGAAATCGGAACGAACGGCATGGATGTCGCCTGTGGCAACGGCACGATTCTGCGCCTGACGGCATTGCAACGCGCTGGCGGCAAACGACTGCCTTTTGCCGACTTCCTGCGCGGTTTTGCCGTCAAATCCGGTGATGTTCTGGGTTCCGACCAAACAACTACCTGACCCGACACTTGCTTTTCCCACAGTTTCTTTCATGACTCGCCCCACCTTCTCCGAGCTCTGCGCGCGCTTTCGGCAATTTGCCCGGGAGCAGTGGGCGCAATGGCGGGCGATGATGAAGGAGCCGTATTACAAGCTCGGCGTGAGCGACATGATGGGCACCGGCATCGGCATCGCCGCCTGGGGCCTCGTGACAGGCGTGGCCATGGTCAAGAGTGGCCTTTCGGTGCCGCTGTCGATCTTCATGTCGCTGCTGATCTACGCAGGCAGCGCCCAATTGGCCGTGCTGCCGCTGCTGGTGGCGGGAGCGCCGCTCTGGGTGATCTGGCTGACCGCCATCTGTGTGAACCTGCGCTTTGTGATCTTCAGCCAGATGTGGCGCAGCTACTTTCATGAATTTCCGCGAAACAAGCGTCTTCTGCTCGGATATTTCAGCGGTGACGTCATCTTTGTCGGCTTCATGAAACGCTTTCCGGACGCCAAGCCCGCTCCTGGACAAGTCGCCTACTTCTCCGGAGCAGCCTCGACCAACTGGATGATGTGGCAGATCCCATCGGTTGCGGGCATGTTGCTGGCCAATGCGATTCCGCTGTCCTGGGGCCTTGGCTTTGCGGGCGTTCTGGCGCTGCTTGGCATTCTGCTGTCCATGATCAACGACCGATTCACCGTGCTGGCGACCGCCGTGGCAGGCACTGCCGCGATTGCCGCGTTTGCGCTGCCGCTCAAGATGAACATTCTGGTGGCCGTGGTGGCCGCCGTGGCTGCAGGCCTGATGTTCGAATCGGCGGATCGCCACATGAAGCGCATGAAGCTCCGGCAGACCGCAGAAGCCAAGCTGAAAGAAGAGGTCAACGCAGCCGAATCGACCGCAGCGAATGAATCCGAGGAGCGTCGCCCATGATCTGGTACGTGCTCGAAATGATCCTCGCGACGATTGGCCTGACGGTCATCACCATCGTCACGCGCTCGTTCTTCATGATTTCAGACAAGGAACTGCCCATGCCCGAATGGTTGCGGCGGGGCCTCAAATACGCGCCGTTGGCGGCCCTCGGCGCGGTGATCGTGCCAGAGCTGTTCATGACGCAGGGCAAGTTCATCCACACGCTGATGGACGCGCGCCTGCCTGCCCTCGCCGGAGCGGTGATCTACTACTACACCAAGCGCGGCATTCTGGGCACGATTCTGGTCGGCATGGTCATCTATCTGCCACTGCACATCGGGCTCGGCTGGTAAGCCCTGCCGTCGCCACCGCCGCCTGAAAACTCCTGTTTTCCACTGCGGCAAGTCTGGAACAAAGCCTCGTGTCAGCCATGGCAAATACAATCGGCGGCAGTTTTATGTCCGCGCCGTGACACCGCAAGCTGACCCGGCGCAGTTCCCATCCCCCCAGAAACCATCATGCATATTCTTCGTTTCTCCGACATCTGCGCTCAGGGCAAGGCCTCCGGACAGCGTGTTTTCATTCGTGCCGACCTGAACGTTCCTCAGGACGATGACGGCAAGATCACCGAAGATACGCGCATTCGCGCCTCGATTCCCTGCATTCAGATGGCGCTGGACGCTGGCGCTGCCGTGATGGTCACCAGCCACCTGGGCCGCCCCACCGAAGGCGAATTCAAGCCCGAAGACTCGCTGGCACCCGTGGCCAAGCGCATGTCCGAACTCATGGGCCGCGAGATTCCCGTGATCGCCAACTGGGTCGATGGCGTCGAAGTGCAGCCCGGCCAGCTCGTGATGCTGGAGAACTGCCGCCTGAACAAGGGCGAGAAAAAGAACAACCCCGAGCTGGCCCAGAAGATGGCCAAGCTCTGCGACATCTACGTGAACGACGCGTTCGGCACCGCCCACCGCGCGGAAGGCACGACCTACGGCATCGCCGAATACGCCAAGACCGCCACTGCCGGTCCGCTGCTGGCCGCTGAAATCGACGCCATCACCAAGGCACTGGCCGCACCGAAGCGTCCGCTGGTGGCCATCGTGGCTGGCTCCAAGGTCTCGACCAAGCTGACCATTCTGCAAAGCCTGTCCAAGAACGTGGACGGCCTGATCGTCGGCGGCGGCATCGCCAACACCTTCATGCTGGCCGCGGGCCTGAAGATCGGCAAGTCGCTGGCTGAGCCCGATCTGCTGGGCGACGCCAAGGCGGTGATCGAGTCCATGAAGGCACGCGGCGCGGAAGTGCCGATCCCGACCGACGTGGTGGTTGCCAAGAACTTCGCATCCGACGCTGCTGCCACCGTCAAGAAGGCGACCGAAGTGGCCGACGACGACATGATTCTGGACATCGGCCCCGAAACCGCCGCCAAACTGGCCGCGCAACTCAAGGCTGCAGGCACCATCGTCTGGAACGGCCCGGTCGGCGTGTTCGAGTTCGACCAGTTCGCCAACGGCACCAAGGTGATCGCTCAGGCGATTGCCGAGTCGAGCGCTTTCAGCATTGCAGGCGGCGGCGACACGCTGGCCGCCATCGCCAAGTACGGTATCGAAAAGGATGTCGGTTACATCTCCACCGGCGGCGGCGCATTCCTCGAAGTGCTGGAAGGCAAGACCCTGCCCGCTTTCGAAATCCTGCAAAAACGCGCTGGCTGATCCCGCCCCACGCGGCTGACACGAAAGAGGGCGTACCAGTTACGCCCTCTTTGCTTTTTGATTTGGTCGTCAATACCAAGGTAAGAAACTGCGAACAAAACAACAGAAATACTGTGTCAACATGCACTTACCCATAATTTCTCTTGTTTTTTGTAACGTCTCTGCCCAGAATCGATAGCGATCCTGGGAGTGTTGTTTTTCGCTCCCATCATTTACTGGTATGGAGGGAAGTATGGCTATTTACAAGAAGCTCGGCCTTGCTGCGGCTGTCGCTGGCATGGCTGTGACGTTGACCGGCTGCGGCACACCGCCGGTACCGCTGACAAAGAATTTCGCAGAATCAAGCCAATACAAGGTCCGCGCAGCAGGCCACTGGGACGCCATGTCGCGCGATGTTGCCGAGCGCACTCGCGACAATCTGGCGCGTTCCGGCTTCAACGCTGGCACACCTGTTTACGTGACGCTCGCCCCCAACGCCAGCGCCTTCGATACCGGTTTCCGTGATCTGCTGATCACCCGCCTGATCGACTCGGGTGTGAAGGTCCAGTCGACCCCCAGCCAACAACTGGAAGTCACCTACAACGCGCAAGTGGTGAAGACGCCCGGTCACGCCAATGTGGGTGCCTACACCGAAGAGCCCGATGCATCCGGCTCGAACACCGAAGTCATCCTGACGACCACCGTGACCAACAACGGCATGTTCGTCTCGCGCGAATCCGACGTGTACTACCTTGCCAACGCCGATGTGCCGCTGTTCGCCAAGTCCACGCACTTCCGTCCGGTCAACATGAAGGTGGTGGGCCAATGATGAATCGCAGCAAGATCGCTCTTCTCGCAGTGGCTGCGGCCTCCATGCTGGCAGGCTGCTCCGTGTTCCGGTCCGAGCCCGTCGCCGTCCGCACTGAACCCACTTACAAGGACGCCAACGACAACGCCTTCCTCAACAGCAGCAAGGATGCTGTGAGCAAGCTGCTGGCTGGTCTGGACGCCAACTCCATCGGCCCCGGCCCCGTGCTGGTCGCCACCATCGTGGACGTGAACGACACGGCCCGCTCGGCACCTCTGGGCCGCACGCTGTCCGAGCAATACGCCACCAACATGGCGATGTCCGGTTTCAACGTCAAGGAAATCAAGCTGCGCGGCAACGTGTTCGTGCGTGAAGGCGCAGGCGAATTGCTCCTGTCCCGCGAAGTGCGCGACATCGCTCGCCAGCACAACGCCGTGATGGTTCTGGTCGGCACCTACTCGCCCGCCGCAGCCTACACCTACGTGAGCACCAAACTGGTCCGCACCGAAGACAGCCGCATCATCCGTGGCTACGACTACGCCCTCCCCATGGACCGCGATGTCAAACGCCTTCTGGGCGCACCACGCTGATTCAACAAAGCGAATCACGTGATCGTCTGAGTGACCATCACAAAGAACCAAACCGCCTCAGGGCGGTTTTTTCTTGGGCAAAACAACAGATGGATGCCCGACTTCAGACAGCGAGCTCCGCAGCGAACAGGGCGCTTGAACCCCAAACCACAATGACGAGATAGGCCCTCAGGCGCGACGCGAAGCCGCAGACAGTACTCTCGTACGGCAAGGCTTTGCAACAAAGCATGAGGGCCTATATCGTCACCTCAAAACGAGCGACGACCCAACCAAAAAACAAAAGTTCAAGTCTTCCGCACAGGCCAGAGGACGGAGGCTATGGCTACCATCATGAGGCCTACGGCGGTCCAGTCCTGCCAGTGCAACACTTCCCCCAACCACACCGCCCCGCTGAACACCCCGATCACCGGAATCAACATCACGCTGAGCGTCGATGCCACGGGCGGCAAGGTCTTGGCCAGGAAGAACCACGTCACCTGCGCAAAACCGAGCGCCAGAAACGCGTTGTACAGAATGCCGAAAACGGCAGGACCATCGGGAAGCGCCACCCATTTGTCGTGCTCGAACACCGTGGCCACGATCACCAGCACCACGCAGGCAATCGCGATCATCCAGAACGCCAGCGTGAGCAGCGGCACCGGCATGTGCGTACGGCGCAGCAGTTGCGTGCCGACAGCCCAGCTCAGCGCGGAGATCAGCATCAACCCCACGCCAAAGGGCCTGCTGCCAAGCGAGCCCACCTCGTGCCACAGCAGCAGGATCACGCCCAGCGCGGCAGCCGCCACGCCAATCCAACCGCGACCTGCGAGCTTGTCCTTGAAGACCAAGCTGCCCACCACGGCTGAAAAAATCGGCATGGTGTAGGCCAGAATCGCCGCGCGACCGCTGGTCAGATTGGGGATCGCCAGAATCATCAGACAGTGCCAGAGCACGACGTTGGGAATCGCCAGTTTGATCAGCGTGCCCCAGTATTCGCGCGGAATGCGAAACGACGCCTTCTGCAGCCAGACGGCCAGTCCAATCACGGGCAGGCCCATCACCAACGAGATGGCACGGAAAGTGAGCGGCGGGAAATGTGCGAGGCCTTGCTTCATCACGGGCCAGTTCAGACCCCAGATCACGGTGAGCAGGACCAACAGCACCAATTGGCGTCGGGAAAGCGTTGGCATAGGGGGCGATTCTGCCTGCCTATGGAAGAAATTGCCTGTCCAATTAAAATTGCGCCCATGACCTTCACCGAAATGCTGCGCGACGCCTCGACGCAAAATCAGTCCATGCTGTGCGTGGGCCTGGACCCCGAACCCAGCCGCTTCCCGCAGGCCATGCGGGGCGACCCGCACAAGATCTACGATTTCTGCGCCGCCATCGTCGATGCCACGGCCGATCTGGCCAACTCGTTCAAGCCGCAGATCGCCTATTTCGCAGCCCATCGCGCGGAAGATCAGCTCGAACGCCTGATGCAGCACATGCGCACGACCGCCCCGCATGTGCCGGTGATTCTGGACGCCAAACGCGGCGACATCGGCTCCACCGCCGAGCAGTACGCGAAGGAAGCCTTCGAGCGCTACGGTGCCGACGCGGTCACGCTCTCACCGTTCATGGGCTTTGATTCCGTCGAGCCCTATCTGCAATACCACGGCAAGGGCGCGTTCCTGCTGTGCCGCACCTCCAACCCCGGTGGCAACGACCTGCAGGCCCAGCGCCTGGCCAGCGTCGAAGGCAACCCCATGGTCTACGAACATGTCGCCAAGCTCGCGCAAGGCCCGTGGAACAAGAACGGCCAGCTCGGCCTCGTCGTGGGCGCGACCTACCCTGCAGAAATCGAACGCGTGCGCGAACTCGCTCCCACCCTGCCGCTGCTGATCCCCGGCGTGGGCGCGCAGGGCGGCGACGCGGTTGCGACCGTGCGCGCAGGCCTCACGCAAGATGGCCTGATCGCCGTGAACTCGTCGCGCGCAATTCTGTACGCATCGTCCGGCGATGACTTCGCCGCGGCCGCACGCAAAGCCGCGCTCGCCACACGCGACACGCTCAACGCGGCGCGTCCATAACTCAAGAAAGAAGGGTTCCGGCCATGCAACTCAAATGGCTGGAAGACTTCATCGCGCTGGCGAAGGAACGCAGCTTCACCCGCGCAGCCGAGCTGCGACACGTGACCCACCCCGCCTTCGGCCGCCGCATCCGCGCGCTCGAAGCCTGGGCCGGCACGCCGCTCATCGCCCAAGGCAGCGGCCCGGTACGGCTCACGCCATCGGGCGAAGCCTTTCTGGAAACCGCAGAGCAGCTCACCCGCACCCTCACCCAATCGCGCGAAGAACTGCAGACCATCGCAGGCCGTCATGCGCGCAACGTCACCCTCGCCACCGGCCGCACACTGGCACGCACCGTGGTGGCCGACTGGCTCATGCGCGTGCGCTCGCAACTCAGCGATGGCGAACTCCACATCCTCACCGGCTCACTCGCAGAAACCGTGCGGGCGCTGCAGCAGGGCGATGCGGACTTCTCCGTGCTCTTCCACCACCCCGCGCTGGTCGTACCGCTGGACGCGAGACAGTACCTGCACGTCACCCTCGCCTCCGACAAACTCGTGCCGCTCTCGCAGGCCTACACCTCCGGCGAGCCCCGCTACGCACTCAACAACGACACACCCACGCCCTACGTCGCCTACGCACGCAGCCTCGCGCTGGGCCGCTTGGTGGAAGACCACCTCGCCCACCACCCCGCCGCACCCAAACTCAAGCGCCTGATGGAATGCGACTCCCCCGACGCCCACCACGAATACGTGCTCAAGGGCCTGGGCATGTCGTGGCTGCCATGGTCGCTGGCGCACGCGGATGTGAAAGCCGGAAAGCTCGCCAGAGCAGGCGACAAGCGCATGGACATCCGCTTCGACGTCCGCGTCTACCGCCCCAAACGCAAGCTCTCGGCATTCGCCGAAACCATGTGGACAGAACTCGCACGCTCATGAACGCCCCATCTCGCGAAGTCGCGAGATCCCCGGCACGAGCAACGCGAAGTGCCGTAACCACCTCTTCAAAACTGACTTCCGGCGGTTGTCCGAGCGGAGCGCCTTCGGCGCGAAGTCGAGTTCTGCCGGAGGTATTCAAAGCGCGTTTTGGTTACTTTTGCGCGCAAGCAAAAGTGACTCGCCCGCCGGGGCGAGACCCGGCCCCCGCCCTCAACGACAAAGCCAGTGTTCGCCACACTCACCCCCAACGACATTTCACAAAAAACAGCACGACTTGGTGCCGTTTAAGCACCACATCCCCATCACGACATCCGCAAAATCCATTTCATCAACAAGCAAAAAAGAAACGGATAAAGCCATGCGCAGCCCCACAAACCCACAAATCTCCCGCCGCGCCGCCACCGCCTTGACGGCCTGCGCCCTCACCCTGCTGGCTGCAGCCACATCCTTCCCGGCATTCGCAGAAGATCCCGCCGCCTATCCCACCAAACCCATCACCATCGTCGTCGGCTACCCACCCGGAGGCAGCACCGACCTGATGGGCCGCCTAGTCGGCACCGAACTCTCCAACCGCCTCGGCCAGCCCGTGGTGATTGAAAACGTGGGCGGCGCAGGCGGCACCATCGGCGCGCAGAAAGTGGCCAACGCCGCAGCCGACGGCTACACGCTGCTGGTCGGCGCGAACAACGAATTGGCGATCGCCAAGCTCGTGACCAAGAACGTCAAGTACGGCATCAACAACTTCACGCCCATCGGCCTGATCGGCTCGCAGCCCATGGTGCTGGTGGCGTCCACCAAATCCGGCGTGAAAAACGCCAACGAGTTCACGCAACTCGTGAAGAAGAACCCCGGCAAGTTCAGCTATGGCAGCTCCGGCGTGGGCACCGCACTGCACCTCGCGGGCGAGATGACCAAGGAGCAGGGCGGCCTGTTCATGACGCACATCCCCTATCGCGGCGTGGCACCGCTGACCAACGATCTCGTCGGCAGCAACATCGAGTTCGGCGTGTTCGTGCTCTCCAGCGGCCTTCCGCACATCAAGGCAGGCAAGGTGATCGCGCTCGGCACGACCGAAGCCAAGCGCTCGCAGGCCACACCGGACATTCCAGCGCTCTCCGAATTCCCGCAATTCAAGAACGTGGACATCACCTCCTGGTTCGCTCTCATGGGCCCGGCCAACCTGCCGCAACCCATCGCTGCCAAGCTGAAGAAGGCGCTCAACGACACCCTGCAATCGCCCGACTTCCGCAAGAAGATGGAAGCCGCAGGCTCGGGCGTCGCATCGCCTGATGTGGACATGAACAAGTTCCTCAACACCGAAATCGCCAAGTACACCAAGATCGTGAAATTCGCGAAGATCGAGGAATGAGGCAGGTAAGCATGGCCAACACGACATTGAAGTTCGACCTCCCCGCGCCCGACATCTCCGCTTGGCGCGCAGGCAACACAGGCACCGAGGGCGTCTGGCATTTCGACTCCGGCAAGCCCGGTCGCAACGTGCTGATCAGCGCGCTGATCCACGGCAACGAGCTGTGCGGTGCATGGGCGCTCAAGGGCCTGCTCGAAGCGGGCGTGAAGTCCGAACAAGGCACGCTCACGCTCGCGTTCTGCAACATCAACGCGTTCGACAAGTTCGATCCGGACAACCACGACGCATCGCGTTTTGTCGATCAAGACATGAACCGCCAGTGGAGCGATGACCGCATTGACGCCGCCGACACCGCAGAGCGCCGCCGCGCAGCTGCCCTGCGTCCGTTCATTCAAAAGGCGGACTGGGTACTCGACCTGCACTCCATGCACGAACCCAGCGCACCGCTGTCACTCACCGGCGTGCAGCCACGCAACCTGGAACTGGCCAAGCAGATGCGCTCGCCCGAGCACATCGTGGTCGATGCCGGTCACAAGGACGGCACACGCATGCGCGACTACGGCCGCTTCGGCCTGCCTGACGCACAAGCTGGTGACTCACGCACCCTGCTGATCGAATGCGGCTTCCACGGCGACCCACAAAGCCGCGTGGTGGCGCAAGACATGTGCGTGCGTTTTCTCGAAGCCTCCGAAACCTTCTCGCGCAACACCCTGGACACCCAGCTCGCAGGCTGGCGTCAAAGCAACGCACCACGCCAATGGGCTTTGGAGGTTACCGGCCCTGTCGTCGCAAAAAGCGAAAAATTCACTTTCACCGAACCCTTCACCGGTTTGGAAGTGATCGAAAAAGCAGGCACCGTCATCGGCAACAACGACGGCGAACCCGTCACCACACCGTACGATGACTGCGTGCTCGTCATGCCCTCGACACGCCAGGCACGCAACGGCGTCACGGTAGTGCGCTTTGCACGCCGTCGTCTGCTGAGTTAAAACAGGTAAGAGGTTGATCACGGAGCTGGGCGCTCGATGCCCAGCTCTTTCAACTCCTCATCCGTGAACACCCGCGAACGCGTGTGAAAGGCCTTGCCCGTAGGCCCTTCGAGCGACAACGTGCCCCCGTGTCCCTCGATCACATCGATGATCAACTGCGTGTGCTTCCAATACTCATACTGCGCAATGCCGATGTAGAAACGGCACCCGCCAATCTCCCCCAGAAACACATCCCCGGCCCCCATGGTGATCTCGCCGGGAAGATAACAATTGGCCGCACTGTTGTCGCAGCAACCGCCCGACTGATGAAACATCAGCTCAGGCCCATACTGCAGCTTAAGCTCCGAGATAAGCTCCAAGGCAGCCGGAGTAGCCACAACCTTATCGACCATAAAAGAGCCCTCAAAAACTTGCAAAAGACATCTCGCGAAGTCGCGAGATGAAAAGAGGCACGAGCGAAGCAAAGTGCCGAAAATACCTCTTCCAAACTGACTTCCGGCGGTTGCCCGAACGGAGCGCCTTTGGCGCAAAGTGAGTTCTTCCGGATGACTTCAAGCGCGTTTTTGGTTACTTTTTGCGCGCAAGCAAAAAGTGACTGCCCAGCCGGGGGCAGTCCCGGCCTCCGTAAACAAAAACATAACGAAGGCCAAATTTCCCTCACCCCACACAACCCCTCCCCCACAAAAAGCAGGAGAGGGAGTAGTTCTTCATCGCCGAAGCACAAAGAATCAGAAGAACCCGAGCTTATTCTCCGAATAGCTCACCAACAAATTCTTAGTCTGTTGGTAATGATTCAACATCATCCCGTGATTCTCACGCCCAATACCAGACTCCTTGTACCCACCAAACGCCGCATGCGCAGGATAAGCGTGATAGCAGTTCGTCCACACACGACCTGCCTTGATCGCACGGCCCATGCGATACGCCACATTGCCGTTGCGTGACCACACACCAGCGCCGAGGCCATACAGCGTGTCGTTGGCAATCGCCAACGCTTCGGCTTCGTCCTTGAAGGTCGTCACCGCCAGCACCGGGCCGAAGATTTCTTCCTGGAAGATGCGCATCTTGTTGTGGCCCTTGAACAGCGTGGGCTGCACGTAGTAGCCGCCTTCCAGATCGCCCTGCAGTCGGGCCTGGTCACCGCCGATGAGCACTTCCGCACCCTCTTGCTTGCCGAGATCCAGGTACGACAGGATCTTGGTGAGCTGTTCCTTGCTCGCCTGCGCACCCATCATGGAATCGGTATCCAGCGGGCTCAGCTGCTTGATGGCCGCCACGCGCTTGAGCACGCGCTCCATGAACTTGTCGTAGATGCTTTCCTGAATCAGCGCGCGGCTTGGGCAGGTGCAGACCTCGCCCTGATTGAACGCGAACAGCACCATGCCTTCGATCGCCTTGTCGAGGAAGGCATCGTCCTTGTCCATGATGTCGGCAAAGAAGATGTTGGGCGACTTGCCGCCGAGTTCCAGAGTCGCTGGAATCAGGTTGTTGGCAGCGGCCTGCGCAATCACGCGGCCGGTGCTGGTCGAGCCGGTGAACGCGATCTTGGCGATGCGCTTGCTCGACGCCAGCGGCATGCCCGCCTCACGACCAAAACCGTTGACCACGTTGAGCACGCCGGGTGGCAGCAGGTCGGCGATCAGCTCGACCAGAATCAGCAGGCTGATGGGTGTGCTCTCCGCAGGCTTGAGCACGATGGCATTGCCCGCAGCCAGCGCTGGAGGAATCTTCCACGCGGCCATCAGGATCGGGAAGTTCCAGGGAATGATCTGGCCCACGACGCCCAGCGGCTCGTGGAAGTGATAGGCGACGGTGTTGTCGTCGATCTGGCTGATGCCGCCTTCCTGCGCACGCAGGGCACCGGCAAAGTAGCGGAAATGGTCGGCCGCCAGCGGAATGTCGGCATTCAGCGTTTCGCGGATCGCCTTGCCGTTGTCCACGGTTTCGGCATAGGCCAGCAGTTCCAGATTGGCTTCGATGCGGTCGGCGATCTTCAGCAGGATGTTGGAGCGCGTGGCCACATCGGTCTTGCCCCAAGCGTCTGCCGCAGCATGCGCCGCGTCCAGCGCGAGCTCGATGTCTTCCGCCGTGGAGCGCGCTGCCTGCGTGTAGACCTGGCCGGTCACCGGCGTGATCACGTCGAAATACTGGCCCTTCACGGGTGGCACGAACTTGCCGCCAATGAAGTTGTCGTAGCGGGATTTGTAGGCGATCTTGGCGCCAACTGCGCCGGGTGCTGCGTATACCGTCATGCTCGTAGTCTCCAGAAATGCGGGTTTTGGTACATCGATCCGGTTGCGATTGCGCAGACCGATGCATCCCCTCACTCAAGACCCGTGCCAGATCGCACAGCACCCTCAGTTGATTGATTTCATTGAGTTTTTTTCTTCAAACAAAACCCATCGCCGCAAGGCGGACTGTTCGCTGCAACGCTCCAAGCAACGACAGCTGTCTCGAAATGGGACACTTTGTTGGAACACTCTGCAGCGCCGCGCATCAGCCCTGCAGATACCGCTTCAGATAACGCCCGGTATGGCTCGCAGCGTTGTCCGCCACCTCCTCCGGCGTGCCTGTGGCCACCACCATGCCGCCGCCATCGCCACCTTCCGGCCCCATGTCGATGATCCAGTCGGCCGTCTTGATCACGTCGAGGTTGTGCTCGATGACGACGATGGTGTTGCCCGCGTCGCGCAGTTGCAGCAGCACCTTGAGCAGCAGGTCGATGTCGGCAAAATGCAGGCCGGTCGTGGGCTCGTCGAGGATGTACAGCGTGCGACCCGTGTCGCGTTTGGAGAGTTCCTGCGCGAGCTTCACGCGCTGCGCCTCGCCGCCCGACAGCGTGGTCGCGCTTTGGCCAAGGCGGATGTACGACAGCCCCACGTCGAGCAGCGTTTGCAGTTTGCGTGCGATGCTGGGCACGTCCTTGAAGAAGGCATGCGCATCTTCCACCGTGAGGTCGAGAATCTGCGCGATGTTCTTGCCCTTCCACTGCACTTCCAGCGTTTCGCGGTTGTAGCGCTCGCCGTGGCACACATCGCAGGGCACGTAGACGTCGGGCAGAAAGTGCATCTCGACCTTCACCACGCCGTCGCCCTGACAGGCTTCGCAGCGGCCACCGGCCACGTTGAAGCTGAAACGGCCCGGGCCGTAGCCGCGTTCCTTGGCGGTGTTGGTCTCGGCCATGAGTTCGCGGATCGGCGTGAACAGGCCCGTATAGGTCGCGGGATTGCTGCGCGGCGTGCGGCCAATCGGTGACTGGTCCACGTTGATGCACTTGTCGAAGTAGTCGATGCCTTCGATGGCTTCGTGCGGCGCGGGCTCTTCATGCGCGCGGTAGAGCTGACGAGCGACGGCGGCGTACAGCGTGTCGTTCACCAGCGTGCTCTTGCCCGAGCCGGAAACGCCGGTCACGCAGGTGAGCAGACCGACTGGAAACTCCGCGGTCACATCTTTCAGACTGTGGCCGCTTGCGCCAATCACGCGCAGTGCCTGCAGCTTGCCCTGCGTGGCACGGTGCACCTCCATGCGCTCGGCCTTGCGCTGGCTCGCAGGCGTTTGCGGAAAGCGTGACTTGGTGGGCTTCTCGGTCGCGGGCAGATCGGCTTCCAGCACCGGATGCCAGGGCGTGCGGCGCTTGGGCACGGGAATGTTCAATTTGCCGGAAAGATACTGGCCGGTCAGCGATTGCGGCTCGGCGCACAGCTCGTCGTAGGTGCCTTGCGCCATCACGCGCCCGCCGTGCACGCCCGCGCCGGGGCCCATGTCCACGCAATGGTCGGCGGCGCGGATCATGTCTTCGTCATGCTCCACCACGATCACGCTGTTGCCGATGTCGCGCAGATGCTGCAGCGTGCCGATAAGGCGGTCGTTGTCGCGCTGGTGCAGGCCGATGCTGGGCTCGTCGAGCACATACATCACGCCCGTCAGGCCCGAGCCGATCTGGCTGGCCAGACGAATGCGCTGCGCCTCGCCGCCCGAGAGCGTTTCCGCGCTGCGGTCGAGGCTCAGATAGTTCAGCCCCACGTCGTTCAGAAAGGTCAGGCGCGATGCGATCTCGCGCACGATCTTGTCGGCGATCTCGGCCTTGGCTCCGCCGAGCTTCAGGTGCTCGAACCACGCGAGCGCATCCGACAGCGTGCGGTGGCTGATCTGCTGAATCGCCAGCGCTTCGTCACCCTCGCCCACCATCACATGGCGCGCCTCGCGGCGCAGGCGCGCGCCGTGGCAATCGGGGCAGGACTGCGTGCTGCGATAGCGCGCCAGGTCTTCGCGCACGACCGTGGAATCGGTCTCGCGATAACGCCGCGCCATGTTGGGCAGAATGCCTTCGAACGGGTGGCTACGCAGAATCGGCTTGCCCTTGTTCGGACCGCTGTCGAGCAGATACGAGAACGCGATTTCCTCGGTGCCCGATCCATACAGCAGCACGTTGCGCACGCGCTCGGGCAGCTCCTCGAAGGGCGTTTCCACATCGAAGCCGTAATGCTTGGCCAGGCTCTCCAGCATCGCAAAGTAGTAGCCATTGCGGCGATCCCAACCCTTGATCGCGCCGCTCGCGAGACTCAAGGTGGGAAAAGCCACGACGCGCGCCGGATCGAACACTTCCTGCTGACCGATGCCATCGCACGACGGGCAGGCACCCGTTGGCGAGTTGAAAGAGAACAATCGCGGCTCCAGCTCGGGCAGCGAATAGCCACAGATCGGGCAGGCGAACTTGCTGGAGAACAGGTGCTCCTCGTCGGTATCCATCTCCAGCACCAGCACGCGGCCATTGCCTTCCGCGCCGCCCACGCGCAGCACGGCTTCCACGCTTTCGGCCAGACGCTGCTTGGCATCGGGCCGCACACGCAGGCGGTCGATCACCACGTCGATGTCGTGCTTCTCGGTCTTCTTCAACGGCGGCAAATTTTCGAATTCGTAGACCGTGCCATCCACGCGAAAACGCACGTAGCCGAGCGCCTGCATCTGCGTGAACAGATCGACGAACTCGCCCTTCTTCTGCCGCGCAACGGGGGCGAGCAGCATGATGCGCGTATCGTCGGGCAGCGCGAGCATCGAATCGACCATCTGGCTCACGGTCTGCGCGGAAAGCGGCAGGTTGTGATCGGGGCAGAACGGCGTGCCTGCACGCGCGTAGAGCAGGCGCAGGTAGTCATAGATCTCGGTGACCGTGCCCACAGTGGAGCGCGGGTTGTGGCTGGTGGCCTTCTGCTCGATGCTGATGGCGGGCGAGAGGCCTTCGATCAGATCGACATCCGGCTTGTCCAAACGGCCCAGAAACTGGCGCGCATAGGTCGAGAGGCTCTCCACATAGCGGCGCTGGCCTTCGGCATACAGCGTGTCGAACGCCAAGCTGGATTTGCCCGAACCCGACAGCCCGGTGATCACCACGAGCTGGTCGCGCGGAATATCGAGGTCGATGTTCTTGAGATTGTGCGTGCGCGCGCCGCGAATGCTGATGCGCCGCTCGCGCAGCGAACTGCCCAGATAGCGACCCGCAGCGGTGCTGCGCTCACGTTCGAAGTCGCTGTCGGCTTCGGGATGCATCGGCGGGGACTTGTCTTGCTTGGAGGGCATGGAATCTCAAATCTCAAACTTCGCAGGCGAACCGGACATCATAGGTCACCGCCCTTTGCACTGCACAGCCCCGCACGATTCAAGCCTATTGCGCGCAGCATTCGCCCTCTGGCTGAGGCGTGCCTGCATCAAATGATTTCAAACGATATAATTACAAATGAAATCAAATAAACACCCACGACGACCATGAGCCTCGACTCCCGCCTTGAACGCATTCTGGCCGGCAAACCCAAGCAATTGCTGGATGCCGTGGCCGCCTCGCGCCTGCTGCTGCACAGCGCCGTGTTGCTGGAGCAGCGCGTGAACGAGGCGCTGGCGCCGCACGCGCTGCACATGAAGGAATACCTCGCGCTCAACCTGCTGGCCGACAGCGTGCACGAGCCACTGCGGCCCTCGTCGCTCAGTGTGTCGCTCGACGCCACTCGCACCCAGGTCACGCGGTTGCTCGACGGGCTGGAGCAGCGCGGCCTCGTCGTGCGCTCGGCCGACGCGCAGGACCGGCGCAGTCTGCAGTTGCGGCTCACGCCCGAGGGCTCAGCCCTGCTCGCGATCGCCATGCCGCTGGTGCAGGCCGTGTACGTGCAAATCTGGTCGTCGATTGGCGACGCGGGCACGCACGCCATGCAGCAGCAACTGCGCCTTGTGCATGACCGGCTGCAGACCATGAACGCCCCCACTCCCGCCGCCGACTGAAGCCCCGACATCATGAAAGCCGCGCGCTGGCAACATTTTCTGCACCGCGAAAAGCAGTTGCTGCTGATGTGGCTGCTCGGCGCGCTCGTGGGCATGGAGTTTCTCGAAAACGGCATGTTCGTCTTCGCCTCCTCGCACATTCTGGGCGGCATCGGCGTCGCGCCGCGCGAGTTCGCGCAGGTGCAGGCGGCCTACGCGGTGGGCAGCATGTTGATGATTGCGATGCAGCAGTGGCTGTCGCGGCACTTCGGCTACCGGCACTATCTGCTGGTGGCACTGCTGCTGTATGCGCTGGGCGATCTGGCTTCGGCCAACGCCAATAATCTGGCGGAGCTGACCACCGCGCGGCTGGTGCAAGGTCTGGGCGGCGGCGCATTCTTCATCAGCACGCGGGTGCTGATCCCCTTGCTGTTCTCGCCGCAGATGCGGCCCAAGGCAGTGCGCGTGTACATGCTCAGCATCTTCAGCGTGGGCGCGGTCGGCCCGGTGCTGTCGGCCTGGCTGGTGGACCACTGGGGTTGGCGCTGGGTGTTCTGGGTGGTGCTGCCGGTGGCGGTGCTGATCGCCGCCGCCGTACGCTGGCTGCTGCCCCGGCACCTCGGGCGCAGCAGCACGCCGGTGAAGTTCTCCGTCGCGCCGGTGCTGCTCTTCGTGCTGGCCATCGGCTGCGTGCAATGGAGCTTTTCCGAAGCCAAGTACGAGCTGTTCGACAGCCCCGAGCGGCTGGTCATTGTCATCCTGATCGGCGTGCTGCTGCTGGGTCTGTTCGGCATCCACCAGTGGAAGCACGACGAGCCGCTGCTGCATCTGCGCGATCTCACGCATCCCGGCTTTCTGGTGGGCATTGCGCTGTATGCGCTGTACTACTTCATCGTCAACTTCAGCAACTACCTGTTCCCGCAATTCGCCGAGCAGGGCCTGAAAATTCCGCTGATGACCACCGGCTGGCTCAACAGCTTCTCGGCGCTGATCAGTCTGCTCGTAGCCATCGGCTACATCAAGGTGGCGGGCAAGCTCACCCACAAGCGCGCGCTGATGATGGCCGGCTGCATCGCCATGGCAGGTGCCGCCTTCTGGCTGAGCCAAGTGCCGCCGGACGCGCCAATCACTGCGCTGTACGGTGCGCTGGTCATCAAGGGCTTCTTCGGCGTGCTGATGGTGCTGCCCGTGGCGGCGCTCACCTTCCGCGCGCTGGAAGCCAAGCATTTCGCCAAGGGCTACCAGAGCAAGAACATCATGCGCCAGATGATGGCCTCGTTCGCCTCGGCCGTCGCCGCCGTGGCGCTGCAGGATAGCCGTTTCATCCAGCATTCCAACCTGATCGAGCGCATCAGCCCCTCCAATCCCACCGCCATGTCGTGGCTGGCGAGCATGCAGGCGCATTTCGAGCAGCTCGGCTATTCGGCCACGCAGGCACACACCGCTGCGCTCGCCGAACTGGATGCCATCGTCGACCATCAGGCGCTTTTCATGGCCTGCCAAAGCCTGTACCAGTGGCTCGCCGCCGTGGCAGCCGTCGCCGCGGTGGTGGTGATGGCGCAGCGGCATCTGCGCTGAAATCCTGCGACGGGAGCGACGACACGTGGGCGTGGCAAAATCTGCCGAGTCATTCAGCAAAACATCAACCAGCGACGGGGACCGCCCCGCACACCCACCTCTTCTTGCCCGCCTGTGTCGGATAACTCTTCGCCTTCTCCCCAAAGCTCCACCAAGATGACGCCGCTGGAGCGCCGCTCCAGCATCAGCCTCGCGCTGATCTTTGCGCTGCGCATGCTCGGGCTGTTTCTGGTGCTGCCCGTGTTTGCCCTCGAAGCGCGCAAATACCCCGGTGGCGACGATCCGGCCATGGTCGGTCTGGCCATGGGGATCTACGGGCTCACGCAGGCGTTTTTGCAACTGCCGCTGGGCATGGCGTCCGACCGTTTCGGGCGCAAGCGGGTGATCGTTTTCGGTCTGCTCATTTTTGCAGCAGGCAGCCTGCTTGCCGCCATGGCGGATTCGCTCACCGGCTTGCTGCTCGGCCGTGCGCTGCAGGGCGCGGGCGCAGTGTCGGCTGCCGTCACCGCGCTGCTGGCCGACCAGACCCGCGACGGCGTGCGCACCAAGGCGATGGCGATGGTCGGCGGCAGCATCGGGTTGATGTTTGCCGTGGCGCTGGTGGCGGCTCCGGCGCTCACCTCGTTGATGGGACTTTCCGGCCTGTTCGGCCTGACCTGCGCGCTGGCGCTGGCCGGCATCGCCGTGGTGATCTGGGTGGTGCCGCCCGAGCCCGCAAAACATGCCGATGCGCCACGTGGCCGCACCATCGATGCGTGGAAGCACCCCGATCTGCTGCGCCTGAATCTGGGCGTTTTCGTGCTGCACACCGTGCAGATGTCCATGTGGGTGGCCGTGCCCGCGCTCATCGTGCAGGCCGGTCTGCCCAAGAGCGAACACTGGCATATCTACCTGCCCGCCGTCGTGCTGTCGTTCGTCGCCATGGGCGCGCTGTTCTCGATGGAGCGCAAAGGCCGCCTGCGTGCGGCGCTGCTGGGTGCCATCGGGCTGATTCTCGTCGTGCAGATCGCGCTCGGTCTGCTGTTTGCGAGCGGCAGCACGCCTTCGCTGATGGTGATGGCCGTGGTGCTGTTCGTGTTCTTCTGCGGCTTCAACGCGCTTGAAGCCACGCAGCCCAGCCTGGTCTCGCGCATGGCGCCCGCCACGCTGCGCGGCGCGGCACTCGGCAGCTACAACACGCTGCAGTCGCTCGGCCTGTTCGCGGGCGGTGCGCTGGGCGGTCTGCTGATCAAGTCGCTCGGTGCGCCCGGCCTCTTTGGCGTGACAGCAACACTGTGCGCCCTCTGGCTGCTGGTGACCTGGCCTTTGCGACCCATTGGGCGCACAGAAGCAGCCCAGCAAGCCGCCTCGGGCAATATTCCTGCGGCTCACTGAGGGTCGCCCAAAAGCGGCTCCCATCTGCGGGCCGCTTGGTGCACAATCCCCCGTTCAGGCGCGCTACTCAAACCCCATTTGGCGCGCAAACTCAACATTTTTCGAAGGTTCATGCAGCATGGCATCCGTCAACAAAGTCATCATCGTCGGCAATCTGGGCAAGGACCCCGAACTGCGCACCTTCCCGAACGGCGATCAGGTCGCCAACGTCACCATCGCCACGACAGACCGCTGGCGCGACAAGAACACCGGCGAAAACCGCGAAATCACCGAATGGCACCGCGTGATGTTCACCGGCCGCCTGGCCGAAATCGCTGGCCAGTACCTGCGCAAGGGCTCGCAGGTCTATGTGGAAGGCAGCCTGCGCACCCGCAAGTGGACCGACCAGCAAGGACAGGAACGCTACACCACCGAAATCCGCGCTGACCAGATGCAGATGCTCGGCAGCCGCCAAGGCATGGGTGGCGGCCAAGGTGGCGGTGCTCAAGGCGGTTACGACGACAGCGGCTACGGTGGAGGTGGCAACGACGGCGGCTACGACGCAGCGCCATCCCCAGCCCCCCAGCGCCGCGCCGCGCCTGCGCCCATGGCGGCAGCAGCCCCCCGCCCGGCACCCGCTCCACGTCCAGCCCCCGCACCCGTGCAACAGGCACCGCGCGCGAATTCGGGCTTTGACGACATGGATGACGACATTCCGTTTTAAATCGGAACACCCCCCTGAGGCGCTGCGCGCCTTCCCCCCTCTCTGATGCCGCGCAAAGCGCGGCGGAGGGGGGACACCCCTTCGCTGCGGGGCGGCCCTTGCTCGGGGTCACTCGCCTGGGCCGCTGGTGAACCAGCCACATTGACCCCGGCATTTCTTGAAGCCCGTTGCTGTTGCCACGGGCTTTTTGCCGTTTGGATTGTTAACTTTCATCCTCAAGTTCTGACAATCAGCGTGCTCCCTCTGACAGCCAATTTCCTTTTTTGGACAAGCGTATAGCTAAATTTGTATCCTGTGGTACTGTGCCGTAACAGCATGGGCGGTCACTTGCGCCGCCTGCTGGGTCGGGGAGATTGCTATGAGCAGGCTGATCAACAAACCAGGAATCATCGGACCTTCGGGGTTCTCGATCACTCCTGCGCCACTGAATGCGACTTTGCCTCGCAACGAAGGCGTTGTGGCCGAGGGTTCCCAGCGCCAGTTCGTCGCAGGCATGGTTCAGGCGCTGAATCTGTTGCCGCAACCCGCATGGATTCATGTGGACGCCACGGGCGAGAGCCATTTCAATCTGGCCTGGCAGCAGTTCACCGGCCAGACCGAGCGACAGCTGCGCACGCAGGAATGGTGGAGCTGCCTGCACCCTGAAGACCAGCATCAGGCCAAGCTGCTGTGGCAGCAGTTTCTCAAGCAGGGCGATGCCTTTGCGCAGGAATACCGCTTGCAGCACCACGAAGACATGTACCGCTGGTGCCATATCCAGTCGGCCCACCCCGACGCGGACGACACCGGCGTGGCGCTCATCACCTGCAGCGATGTGCACGACCACGTGATCGCGCGCCAGCTGCTCAGCGAAAACGTGCGCATGCGCAACAAAATGCTGGACGTGAGCGTGGACTGCATCAAGATCATCCGCCCTGACGGTGCGCTCTCGCACATGAACAAATCCGGCTGCGAAGCACTGGGCGTGGCCGCCGATTCCGGCTTCGGCATGGAATGGCTGAACCTGCTGCCCGGCGAGATCCGCGTGCGCGGCAAGCGTGCGCTGCGCGTGGCGCGCACCGGCAAGAACGCGCGCTTTGCAGGCCGCAGCGAAATCCCCGGCCAGAAGCCCCAGCACTGGGACAACATCCTCACGCCCATGCAGGCCGCCGACGGCACCACCTCGGGCATTCTCTGCGTGTCGCGCGACGTCACACTGCAAAAGGAGGCCGAGCGCCGCCTGCGCATCGCCAGCGACACCGACGACCTCACCGGCCTGCCCAACCGCCGCGCGTTCAAGTCCAAGGTACGCCAGCTCATCCGCCACTGCCGTGAAGAAAGCCGCCAGTTCGGTCTGCTGCTCATCGATCTGGACCACTTCAAGCAAGTCAACGACACCCTCGGCCACACCGCAGGCGACCACCTGCTGCGCGTGCTCGCCAAGCGCCTGACCGCGCATCTGCCGCCCAAGGCCCTGCTCGCACGCCTTGGCGGTGACGAGTTCGCCATCGTCGTCAACGACGTGACCGACCAAGCCGACCTGCTGCGCGTGGCCGAACAGGTGCGCGTGCAGATCAACGAACCGATCCACTACGCCAGCAAGGTGATCAACGGCGGCATGAGCATCGGCATCTCGCTGTTCCCGCGCGACGCCAAAGATGCGGCCGGCCTGCTCAAGTGCTCCGACACCGCGCTCAACGACATCAAGGCCGCAGGCCGTGGCGGCGTGCGCATGTTCAGCAGCGACATGCACGAGGCCGCCGAAGCCGCCGCGCTGCAGGTCGCGCAGGCCCACCTCATCGTGCGCGACGACCTCATCGTGCCGCACTACCAGCCCAAGGTGAACCTGCACACGGGCGAGACCGTCGGCTTCGAGGCCCTGCTGCGCTGGAACGACCCCGTGCAGGGTCTGCAAAGCCCCGTCACCGTCCTTGAAGCCTTCAAGGACTATGAACTCGCCACCCGCATCGGCGACGCCATGCAGACCAAGGTGCTCGCCGACATGGCACGCTGGATCGAGCAAGGCCTCACCCTGCTGCCCGTATCGATCAACGTCGCGCCGGTCGAATTCCTGCGCGACGACTTTGCCGAACGCTTTCTCAAGCGACTCGCGCAGCACCGGATTCCGCACCAATACATCGAGCTGGAAATCACCGAATACGTGCTCGGCGAACGCGGCTCCGAATACGTCGCCCGCGCACTGCGCCTGCTGAAAAAAGCCGGCATCCGCATCGCGCTCGACGATTTCGGCACCGGCCATTCCTCGTTCACCGACCTGCGCGACTACCCCGTCGACTGCATCAAGATCGACCGCGATTTTGTGCAGCGCACGCCCAAGGACAAATCCATCCGCGCCATCGTCAAGGCCATGTGCCAACTCGCCGCCGACCTGTCTCTGGACATCGTCGCCGAAGGCATCGAATCACAGGAACAAAGCCTCGTGCTGCAGACCGCAGGCTGCTTCATCGGACAGGGATACCTGTTCGCGAAGGCGCTGCCTGCGGATCAGGCGAGCGAGATTCTGCGCAAGTAGGCCACCGCGCTTCGCCAAAGCGACAAGCCCGAATGCAATACGACGCGTTCGGGCTTGTTTTCTTGGTGTCTTGGTGAAGAGCGCGCCGAAGAACACGCACGCACTCCATCCGTCAATCAATGGTGATGTTGGCGTCCTTGATGATCTTCGCCCAGGTCACCGACTGCGCATCCAGCCATTTTTTGTATTCCGCCGCGCTGTTCGGCTGGAACTCGGCCTTGAGCTGTTCGAGGCGCTTGGTCATCTCCGGGGTGCGCAGCAGTTGGTTCACGGCGGTGTTGATCTTCGCCACCGTGTCGGGCGGCGTGCCTGCGGGCGCGAAGAGGCCTTGCGAGATGAAGGATTCAAAGCCGGGGATGCCGGCCTCGTTCATCGTCGGCACGTCGGGCGCGAACGGTGAGCGCTTGGGCGCGGCAATCGCCACGGCTTTGAGCTTCTGGCCCTTGATGTATTCCGAGACGGCGGGCAGGCCGCTGAACATCATGTCCACATGGCCGCTGATCAGATCGGTGAACGCCGGGCCGCTGCCTTTGTAGGGCACATGCGTGAGCGAAAAATCGCCCATGCGCTGCATCATCACGGAGGTCAGATGCGTGCTGCTGCCATTGCCCGACGAGGCGATGGTGAGCTTGGCGGGGTCCTTCTTCGCGGCCTTGATGATGTCGGCCATCGTGGGCGTGGCCGATTTCTCGGGCACGACCAGCACGTTGGCAAAACGTGCCACATCCACCACTGGCGCGAGCTGGCTGGCCTTGTAGGGCAGGTTCGGATAGAGCGACGGATTGATCGAATAGGCCGATGCATCCGACAGCAGCAGCGTGCGGCCATCGGGCTTGGACTTGGCGACGAAATCCGCACCGATCACGCCACCCGCACCGGGGCGATTCTCGACGATCACCGACGCGCCCAGCGCATCCGACAGGCTTGGTGCGATCAAGCGTGCAAACAGATCGGAACCGCCACCGGGATTGAACGGCACGACGATCTTCACGAGGGGCTTGTCGCTCTGCGCACTTGCATGGGGTGCAAGGGTGCTCAAGACCACCGTGGCGAGCGCTGCCAGCGCATTTCTCTTGTTCATGGATTCAGGCTTTCTCGGGCTCAATCAATCTTGAGGTTGATGCTGTTGATGACCGTGCCGTAACGGTCGAGTTCGGCCTTGGTGAACTTGCCCAGGTCTGCCGCCGTGCTGGCCTTGCTGCGCACGCCCAGCTTGGCCAGTCGCTCCTTGGCATCGGGATCGGCAAGCGCATCGTTGAGTGCCTTGTTCAGCTTGGTGAGCACTTCAGGGCTGACCTTGGCGGGCGCGTACAGCGAATACCAGGCATTCACCACAAAGTTGGGATAACCGCTTTCCGCGAACGTCGGCACGTTGGGCATCTCGGGCAGGCGCTCCGGGCTGGCGACGGCCAGCGCACGCACCTTGCCCGATGCGATCAGCGGCGTGGCGCTGGTGAGCGTGTCGAAGATCATGTCGATGCGCCCGCCCATCAAATCCAGGGTGTGCGCGTTGCCGCCCTTGTAGGGCACATGGGTGAGGTCCACGTTCGATGCGCGCTTGAACAGCTCGGCACCCAGATGCAGCGGCGAGCCGTTGCCTGCCGATCCATAGGTGAGCTTGCCCGGTTCCTTCTTGGCCTGTTCGGTGATTTCCTTGAGGTTCTTGAACGGCGAATCGCTCGCCACCTCGAGCACGATAGGCGCTTCGCCGATCATGCCGATGGGCGCGAAATCCTTCATCGCGTCGTAGCCAGGTTGACGATACAGATGCGGGCTGATCGCGTGGCTGGACAGCGAGCCGAGCACCAGCGTGTAGCCATCGGGCGCGGCCTTGGCGGCGATGGTCGTGCCGATCGTCGTGCCCGCACCTGCGCGGTTGTCCACGATGATGGATTGCTTGAGCAGCTCACCCATCTTCTGGCCGACGATGCGCGCCACCGCATCGTTCGCGCCGCCTGCGGGATAGGGAACGATCAGCGTGATGGGCTTGCTGGGGTACACGTCTGCGGCAAAACCCAGTGGCCCAAGGCCAAGCAGCAGACTGCTGGCGATCAGGGTGCGACGAGCGATGGTGGCGCGTGTGCGGCGAGTGGATGTCATGCGTTGCTCCTCAAAGGGTGGATGTCGGTGCTTTGTCGGTAGGTAGGTCTGCATACCGGACTGCCTGTTTTTCAGGCAGCACTCCGGAGTGCTCGATTGATCGACTCACTCATTTTTCAATCAATTTTTTGAATGAACCGATCAGACCGCGTTTCCCACTTCTCTCCAATCAGGATTTTCCCCGATATGAGGCGGTTGTTCGTCATCGCACTTCTTCGTGGAAAGCGCCTTGTTCTCCAATGAAACTCACTCGACCACTGCCCAAATCATGCATGAAATGATCGAATTGATTGGGGTTATCCCTTGATTTCAATCAGTTTTCATGAATTATGATCGAATCAATCAATTTTGAAACATGCAGCAGTGAGCCACCCACCGTCCACCATCCACCGCCAGTACCTGATCCTCGCCGACGATCTGTCCGGCGCGGCGGACTGCGCGGCCGGGTTTGCGGCAGCCGGTTGGCGCACGCAGGTGCTTCTGGATGCCCATGCGCATTCCGCTCAGGGCGACGTGTCTGCCGATGAGTCCGCCGATGTGCTGACCATCGACACCGACAGCCGCCGCGACGGCGCGGAGCACTCTGCCGCCAAGCTGCACCACGCCCTGCAGTTGCACGGCGCAGGTCGCACGGTGCTCAAGAAAATCGACTCCACCTTGCGCGGTGGCTGGGCGGCCGAAGTGGCGTTCCTGCAATCCGCGCTCGGCCAGATCGCGCTGGTGATCCCTTCGTTTCCCGCCATGGGCCGCACGCTGGTCGATGGCGTCGTGCTGGTGCGCGGTCAGCGTCTTGCCGAGACCGACACCTGGCAGCTCGAACACGCCACGCAGGAAGACCGCCCTGCGCACATGCTGAGCAACGTCGGCCTGCGCGCGGAATACGTGGCATTGAGCGTCACCGCGCAGGGCATGCGCGCCGTGGTTCAGCGCATTGAACAAGCGCAGGCGCGCGGCGTGCAGGCGCTGGTGTTCGACGTGGCGAGCGATGCGGATCTGCAGACGTTGGCACAGGCCAGCAGCGAAGTCCGCAACGCCTTCAGCGTGTGCTCCGCAGGCCTCAGCCATGCCATTGCCCGACTGACGGACGCGCCCGACCACACATCGCCCCGCATGCACCGCACCGCTCATCAAGGCAGCACCGTCACGCTGGTCGGCAGCATGTCCGCCGTTGCACGCGAGCAGTTGCGCTTTCTGGCAGATCAGCCCCACGTTCGCGTTCACGACATCGCGCCCGCGCTGCTGCGCCCCTCGGCTTCGCATGACGAGCCGCAACTTCAAAACCTTCAGCAAACGCTGCTGCAGGAAATGGCGCAGGGCCTTGATGTCGTTGTCTCCATCGGCACCGATGCATCGTTCAATCCCGCAGAAGGCCCGCAACTGGCGGCGCGACTGGCTCAGGTGCTGAGCAGCGTGTTCGCACGGGCCGCAGGCCTCGTGCTCACCGGCGGCGAAACCGCGCGCGCCGCGCTGCAGCAGCTCGGCATCCATCGCCTGCATGTGCGTGCGGAAAGCGAGCCCGGCGTCGTGCTTTCGCAAAGCGCATCCGTCCCCACACCGCAGTGGATCGCCACCAAGGCCGGCGCATTCGGCAACGCGCCATCGCTGCACCGCGCCATTCTGGCCATTCACGCCAAGCAACAGACACCAACAGAGGAATCATGAGCGCACATCTGCCCGTCATCGGAATCACCATGGGCGACGCCGCTGGCGTTGGCCCGGAAATCATCGTCAAGAGCTTTGCCAACCCTGCGCTCTACGGCATGGCCCGCGCCGTCGTCATCGGTGATGCGCGCAGGCTGAAGCTGGCCAACGAATTGCTCGGCTTGAACGTGCGCGTGCAACCCATCCAGAGCATGGCCGACGCCCGCTTCGAGCAAGGCGTGATCGACTGCATCGACCTGCCGCTGATTCCAGCCGATCTGCCCTTCGGCAAGCTCTCGGCGACGGCGGGCGATGCGGCGTTCCGCTTCATCGACAAGGCGGTCGATCTCGCCAAGGCGGGCCAGATCGACGCGATCTGCACCGCACCGCTGAACAAGGAAGCACTGCACGCGGGCGGCCACAAATTCCCCGGTCACACGGAAATGCTCGCGCATCTCACGGGCGTGGACGAGGTCTCGATGATGCTGGTCGCGCCCAACCTGCGCGTGATCCACGTGACCACGCACATCGGCCTGCTCGACGCGATCCGCAAGATCGAGCCGGGTCTCGTCGAGCGCACCATCCAGCGCGGCTACGACACGCTGCGCAAAGCGAAGATCGAGAACCCGCGCATCGCCGTCTGCGGCATCAATCCGCATGCGGGCGAGAACGGCCTGTTCGGCTATGGCGAAGAAGAGGAAAAGATCATTCCCGCCGTGCAGAAACTGCGTGACAAGGGCATGAACATCGAAGGCCCGCTGCCCGCCGACACGCTGTTTTTCCGCGCCGGTCGCGGCGATTTCGATCTCGTCGTCGCCATGTACCACGACCAGGGTCACGGCCCCGTCAAGGTGCTGGGACTTGAAGCGGGCGTGAACATCACCGTCGGCCTCGACGTGATCCGCACCTCGGTCGATCACGGCACGGCGTTCGACATCGCAGGCAAGGGCATTGCCGATGAACGCAGCCTGCTCGAGGCGCTGCGCCAGGGCGCGGAACTTGCCACCCGTCGCTGAACGCACAACCCACAAGAACACGAAGGAACACTCATGCATATCCACAGCACGGTCCTGAGCGGCCACAAGGTGCTCGACGACATCGGCTATCTGGTCCGGGGTCGCAACAAGGTGCTGTTCGTCAGCGACAGGAACATCATCGGCATCGCAGGCGTGCAGACGCTGCTCGCGCACGTGAAGGACAACGCGCACGACGTGCTGGTGATCGACGATGTGCCGCCCGAGCCATCCGACGCCGATGTGCGCGCCATCACCGAAAAATGGTCGCTCGCTGGCGTTGAATTCGTGATCGGCGTGGGCGGCGGCAGCGTGCTCGACGTGGCCAAGCTGCTCTCGGCGCTCGCGCATCCCGAATCCCCCACGCTCGACGAACTGCTGGCCGGCACCAAGGTCACGCAGCGCGTGAAGGCGCTCATGGTGCCGACCACCGCAGGCACGGGCTCGGAAGCCACGCCCAACGCCATCCTCGCGATCCCCGCGCGCGAGACCAAGCAGGGCATCATCTCGCCCGTGCTGCTGCCCGACTACGTGGCGCTCGCACCCGAACTCACGACCACGATGCCGCACAAGATCGCGGCGTCCACGGGCGTCGATGCGCTGTGCCACCTGATCGAATGCTTCACCGCCAGCATCGCCAATCCGGTCAGCGACAACTACGCGATGATCGGCATGAAGAAGCTGTTCGAGACCATCGAGCAATCCGTCGAACAACCCGACGATCTCGAAGCCAAGCTCAACATGCTCTGGGCCTCGTACTACGGCGGCGCATGCATCGCACACGCGGGCACGCATCTGGTTCACGCCATGTCGTACCCGCTGGGCGGCAAGTACCACATCCCGCACGGCGTGGCCAACGCCATCCTGCTTGCGCCCGTGTTCGAATGGGTGCGACCGCTCGCCGTGCCCAAGCTGGCGCGCGCCTACGAGCTGGTGCCGGGGGCCGATCTGTCGCTCGATGACGAGGCCAAATCGCATGCGCTGGTGCAGTATTTCTCTGATCTGGTGCGCCGCCTGAAGCTGCCCGCCAGCCTGCAGGAACTGGGCATCGGCCGCGAGCATCTGCCCGATCTGGTGAAGGCCGCGCTCGATGTGCAGCGCCTCATCAAGAACGTGCCCGGCAAAGTGTCGGGCGACGACATCGAACAGGTCTACCTCAAGCTCTTTCACTGAATTCCAGCAACCCCACCATGGCAAATCACAACCCGAAACTCGAAGGCATCCTCACCGCCATCATCACGCCGGTGGACAGGGAGGATCAGTTCAACGAAGCCGCTTTTCGTGAACAGATCGATCGCCAGATCTCCGCAGGCAACGGCATCTTCTGCGGCGGCACGAACGGCGAATTCTTTGCGCTGACCGAAGCCGAAAAGCGCCGCGTGGCCGAAGTGGCGATGGAGCAGGTCGCAGGCCGCGTATCCGTCGTCGGCCATGTGGGCGAGGTATCGACCGCCGAATGCGTGCGCGCAGGCCGCTTCATCGCAAGCCTCGGCGTGGACGCCGTCGCCGCCATCACGCCCTGGTTCGTGCCGCTGTCGCAGGACGATCTGCACTACCACTTCAGCACGATTGCCGATGCGCTCGACGTGCCGGTCTATCTCTACAACATTCCCGCGCGCACCGGCAACACGATTGCGCCCGAGACCGCGCGCCGCCTGGCCGCGCACCCGAACATCGCGGGCATCAAGGACAGCGCGGGCACGTATGAAAGCCTCACCGGCTTCGTCAACGTGGCCAAGGAGATCGACGGTTTTGCGGTCTTCAACGGCCCCGACAGCCTGATCCACCAAGGCTTCGTGGACGGTTGCGCTGGTGCGGTCTCGGGTCTGGCCAATGCCGCACCGCGCGAGATCAACACCATCTGGAAGCTGTTCAAGGCGGGCGACATCGAAGGCTCGCGCAAGCAGCAGGAAACCGTCACCAGCCTGCGCGAGACGCTCTACAAAGTCTGCTTCGCGCCAGCGGCTGTGAAGCGCGCCGTGCGCCTGCTCGGCTACGACGTGGGCGACAGCAAATACCCCGTGCGCATCAGCGCCGCACAGGAAGCGCAGATGCGGGAAATCCTCGCCGCGCATGGCATCACCAAGTGAAGGACGCTGAAGGCGCGGTAAGCTCTGCGCTTTCTTCCACTGCCCAATCCCCAAGCATTCCATCGCCATGAAGGTCGCCAAACGCCGAGACGCCATTTTTGATGCCGTGCAGTCCGGCGCTGCCGATGTTGCAGCGCTGTGCTCCAAGTTCGATATCTCCGAAGCCACGGTGCGCCGCGATCTGCAGGCGCTGCAGCAGGACGGCAGGCTCTTGCGCGTCTACGGCGGCGCGGTGGCAGCCCCCATCCGCCACGAGCCCGAGGAATCGCTGGAACTGCGCAAGTCGCACGACAGCGAAGGCAAGGCGCGGATTGCGCACAAAGCGCTCGGCTTCATCGAGTCCGGCGACACCATCTTCATCGACGGCGGCACGACCACCGACGCGCTTGCGCAGCAGTTGCCCAAGGACGATTCGGTCCGCATCATCACCAACAACCTGCTCGCGCTGCAGACGCTGTCGGCACGCGGCATTGCGGTGACGTTGATCGGCGGCGAGCTGCGCGCGGGCAGCATGAGCGTGTATGGATCGCTCGCCGACATGGCGCTGGAGCGCCTCACCTTCGACAAAGTGTTCAGCAGCGCCGATGGCATCGATGCCGAGTTCGGTGTGTGCGAAGGCTCGATCGAGCAGGCCTGGTTCAAGGACAAGCTGTTTCGCCGCACGCGCGAGGTCTACATGCTCGCCACCACCGAAAAGCTGGGCCGCAAATCGCAGATGAACTGGTCACCCATTCATCGCCCGTGGACGCTGATCACCGACGCAGCAGCGGACGGCCACCCGCTGTTGCCGTTCAAGAACCACCCGTTTGTTTCGGTGGTGACTGCAGCTTGAACCAGTCGCCCTGAAACTGCCCCTTGAGCCAGCCCACCAGCTCCTGCACCTTCGCAGGCACGAGGCGCGGCGAGGGGTAGACGGCGTGCATCTCCTGGCTGGGCAGGTTCCAGCCGCCCAAAATCGGCACCAGTTCGCCGGTGCGCAGACCATCGTTGGCCACATACAGCGGCAGCACGGCCACGCCGAAGCCGTCGCGTGCTGCAGCGAGCAGGGCCGAGAGGTTGTTCGAGCGCAGCCGCCCATTCACCGCAATCGCCTGCGTGGCCTCATGCACGGCGCTGAAGTGCCAGATCGCATCGCCTTGCACGGTGCTGTAGACCAGCGCGGCGTGCTGGGCGAGATCGGCAGGCGTCTCGGGCGTGCCGCGCTCGCGCAGGTAGTCCGGCGAGGCCACTGCTACCCACGGACTCACACCGAGGTAGGTCGCGCCCAGCGATGAATCGGCGAGGCTGCCCATGCGGATCGCCACGTCCACGCCCTGCTCCACCAGATTCACATAACGGTCTTCAAAGCTCAGATCCACATTGAGCAGCGGATGCGTGCGCATGAAGCTGCTGACCATCGGCGCGAGCACACGTCGCCCGAACGCAATCGACGTGCTGATGCGCAGCACGCCCTGCACCTGCGACTGCATCAGCGACGCCACCGAGCGCGCCTCTTCGTCGTGGTGCACGATGAGCTTGCATTTGTCGTAGTACAGCGTGCCCACTTCGGTGGGCGTGACGCCATGCGTGGAGCGGTGCAGCAGGCGCGCGCCGAGTTCCTTTTCCATGCGCGCGATCTGCTTGGTCACGGCAGGCTGACCAATGCCCAGCTCGGTCGCCGCACGGCTGAACGAGCCCAGATCCACGACACGCGTGAAGAGAAGAAGCGCTTGTATTCGGTCCATGTCTCGATTAGACGGTGGATACGCCACCGCAGGTCATTCCACCACGGAATAAGCATCATGCAGCGTACCAGCATTCCCTGCCGGACGTGAAAACGGGACCATCAATGCCATCGCGATCAATGCATCGCAGCGAGTTTTCACCCTTCACGCAATCACCCATTCACTCAATCCGCAGGAGACTCACATGGCAAAGATGAAGGCCGCAATGGCCGCAGTGCTGGTTATGGAAAAGGAAGGCATCACGCAGGCATTCGGCGTGCCCGGCGCGGCCATCAACCCGCTGTATTCCGCGCTGCGCGAACGCATGTCGATCGCCCATGTGCTGGCGCGCCATGTGGAGGGCGCATCGCACATGGCCGAGGGCTACACCCGTGCCAAGGCGGGCAACATCGGCGTGTGCATCGGCACCAGCGGGCCTGCGGGCACCGACATGATCACGGGCCTGTATTCCGCCAGCGCCGACAGCATTCCGATTCTCTGCATCACCGGCCAGGCTCCGCGTGCGCGGCTGTACAAGGAAGACTTTCAGGCCGTCGACATCGAGTCCATCGCCAAGCCCGTGACCAAGTGGGCCGTCACCGTGCGCGAACCCGCACAGGTGCCACGCGTGCTGCAGCAGGCCTTTCATCTGATGCGCTCGGGTCGCCCCGGCCCGGTGCTGGTCGATCTGCCTTTTGATGTGCAGATGACCGAGATCGAATTCGACATCGACACCTACGAGCCCCTGCCCGTCTACAAGCCAGCGGCCACGCGCAAGCAGATCGAACGCGCGCTCGACATGCTCTCCGAATCGAGCAAGCCGTTGATCGTGGCCGGCGGCGGCATCATCAACGCCGATGCGTCCGAGCTGCTCGTGGAACTGGCCGAACTGACCGGCGTGCCGGTGATTCCCACGCTCATGGGCTGGGGCACGATTCCCGACGATCACCCGCTGATGGCCGGCATGTGCGGTCTGCAGACCAGCCACCGCTATGGCAACGCCAGCATGCTCGCGAGCGACTTCGTGCTCGGCATCGGCAACCGCTGGGCCAACCGCCACACGGGCTCGGTCGAGGTCTACACCAAGGGCCGCAAGTTCGTGCACGTGGACATCGAACCCACGCAGATCGGCCGCGTGTTCAACCCAGACCTCGGCATCGTCTCCGACGCCCGTGCCGCGCTCGAACTCTTCGTGCAAGTGGCGCGCGAGCGCAAGCAGCAAGGCCGGTTGCGCGACTACAGCGACTGGGTGGCACGCTGCGGCGAGCGCAAGGTGCTGATGCAGCGCCGCACCGCCTACGACAACATGCCGATCAAGCCGCAGCGCGTGTACGCCGAGATGAACTCGGCCTTCGACAAGGACACCGTGTTCGTCTCCACCATCGGCCTGTCGCAGATCGCCGGTGCGCAGTTTCTGCATGTCTACGGCCCGCGCCAGTGGATCAACTGCGGTCAGGCAGGCCCGCTCGGCTGGACGATTCCCGCAGCGCTCGGCGTGGTCGCGGCCGATCCGAACAAGATGGTGGTCGGGCTCTCGGGCGACTACGACTTCCAGTTCCTGATGGAAGAGCTCGCGGTCGGTGCGCAGTTCAATCTGCCTTACGTGCAGGTGCTGGTGAACAACAGCTACCTCGGCCTAATCCGTCAGTCGCAGCGCGGCTTCGACATGGACTACTGCGTGCAGCTCGCGTTCGAGAACGACAACGTGACCGATCCCGACCTCAAGGGCTACGGCGTCGATCACGGCCAGGTCGTGCGCGGCCTCGGTTGCAAGGCGCTGCGCGTGACCGATCCGGCCAAACTGCAAGCCACCTTGCGTGAAGCCCAAACCATGGCCCGGGAGCACCGCGTGCCCATCGTCGTCGAGGTGATTCTGGAGCGCGTGACCAACATCGCCATGGGCACCGAGATCGACAACATCATCGAGTTCGAGGACATCGACTGCCGCCATCCACAAGGCACGAAAGGCCTCGCAGAAGCGGGTCTGCTCGACTGAATTCCATCGTCATTTCTCACACAAAACCAAGGAGCAAACCATGCCCAAATTTGCCGCCAATCTCTCGATGCTGTTCACCGAAGTGCCGTTTCTCGACCGCTTCGAGCGCGCCGCGCAGGCCGGATTTCAAGCCGTCGAATTCATGTTCCCGTACGAGTGGACCGCCAAGGAAATCCGCCAGCGCCTCGACGATAACGGCCTCACGCTCGTGCTGCACAACCTGCCTGCGGGCGACTGGAATGCGGGCGAGCGCGGCATCGCCTGCCAGCCCAAGAAGGTGAGCGACTTCCGCGCGGGCGTTGCCAAAGCCATCGACTACGCAGGCGCGCTCGGCGTCAAGCAGCTCAACTGCCTGGCGGGCAAGGCCCCCGATGGCGTGCCTGCCGAAACGCTGCGTTCCACGTTCCTGGAAAACATCCGCTTTGCGGCAGACCAGTTGCGCGGTGCGGGCCTGAATCTGCTGATCGAGCCCGTGAACGTCCACGACATTCCGGGCTTTTATCTGAACCGCCCCACGCAGGCCGTGGCGCTGCTGGAAGCGCTCGACGCGCCCAACGCATTCCTGCAGTACGACATCTATCACACGCAGCGCATGCAGGGCGAACTCGCGAACACGCTCGTCAAATACCTGCCGCTGATCCGCCATGTGCAGATCGCCGACAACCCCGGCCGCAACGAACCCGGCACCGGAGAAATCAACTACGCCTACCTGTTCGCGCTGCTCGACCGCATCGGCTACGACGGCTGGGTGGGCTGCGAATACAAACCCGCCACCACGACCGAAGCAGGCCTCGGCTGGCTGCAGGCATTCGCCGCATAAGCACCAAAAACAAGGAGTCACAGACACATGAACACGACCACCACCAAACTCAAGATCGGCTTTGTCGGCCTCGGCATCATGGGCGCGCCCATGGCCGCGCAGCTCATCAAGGCGGGCCACCAGCTCTACGTCTACACGCGCAGCAAGATCCCCGATCACATCGCAGAATCCAGCGCCACCAAATGCACCAACGCACGCGGCGTGGCCGAGCGCGCGGACATCATCTTCACCATGCTGCCCGACACGCCCGACGTGGAAACCGCGCTGTTCAGCGAATACGGCATCGCCGCCGGTCTCACCAAAGGCAAGACCGTGGTGGACATGAGCTCGATCTCGCCCATCGCCACCAAGGACTTCGCCAAGCGCATCAACGCACTCGGCTGCGACTACCTCGATGCACCCGTCTCCGGCGGTGAAGTGGGCGCGAAGAACGCCACGCTGTCCATCATGGTCGGCGGCGAGCAAGCCGTGTTCGAGCGCGTGAAGCCGCTCTTCGAAGCCATGGGCAAGAACATCACGCTCGTGGGCGGCAACGGCGATGGCCAGACCGCCAAGGTGGCCAACCAGATCATCGTCGCGCTCAACATCGAAGCCGTGGGCGAGGCCCTGCTGTTCGCATCGCGCGCAGGGGCCGATCCGGCACGCGTGCGTCAGGCACTCATGGGCGGCTTCGCGTCGAGCAAGATTCTCGAAGTGCATGGCGAGCGCATGATCAAGCGCACTTTCGATCCGGGCTTTCGCATCGAGCTGCACCAGAAGGACTTGAACCTCGCGCTGAACACCGCACGCAGCCTCGGCGTCGCTCTGCCCAACACCGCCATCGCGCAGCAACTGTTCAGCAGTTGCGTGTCCTACGGCGGCAAGGCCTGGGACCATTCCGGCATGGTGCGCGCACTCGAAAAAATGGCCAACTTCGAGATCGGACAAAAGCCATGAGCCACGCACGCACAGCCTCCGCCCACGCTGAACTGCTGCGCCGCATGTTCGACGCCGCCGTCGCCAGCGCACAACCGGCGCTGTGCGTGCCCCCACACCTGCCCGCGCCGCAGGAGGTCGAAGGCGGCCACCTCATCGTGATCGGCGCAGGCAAGGCATCGGCTGCGATGGCAAAGGCCGTCGAAGACCACTGGCAAGGCCCGCCACTCTCGGGCCTGGTCGTCACCCGCTACGGCTACGGCGCACCCTGCCAGCACATTGAAATCGTGGAAGCCGCCCACCCCGTTCCCGATGCCGCAGGCCTGCAAGCCGCCGAACGCATGCTCGCCCTGCTCAAAGGCCTGAACCCCAAAGACACCGTGCTCTGCCTCATCAGCGGCGGCGGCTCCGCGCTGCTGCCCTTGCCGCTCCAAGGCATCACGCTCGCCGACAAGCAAGCGATCAACCAGTCGCTGCTGAAAAGCGGTGCCACCATCAGCGAAATGAACTGCGTGCGCCGCCACCTCTCCGCTATGAAAGGCGGGCGCCTGGCCGCCGCATGCCACCCTGCGCGCGTGATCACGCTGCTGCTCTCCGACGTGCCCGGCGACGACCCCGCCGACATCGCTTCCGGCCCCACGGTGGCGGACGCAACGACCTGCGCCGACGCCCTCGCCATCGTGCAGCGCTACGGCATCGCCCTGCCGGAAGCGGCCCGCAGACTCCTGGAACAAGCCGACGCAGCAGAGTCGATCAAACCCGGCGACACCCGACTCGCCCGCAACGAAGTCCGCATGATCGCCACCCCCCAAATGGCCCTGGAAGCTGCCGCGAATGTGGCACGCGACGCAGGCTACGCCGCCCACATCCTCGGCGACGCCATCGAAGGCGAATCCCGCGACGTGGGCAAAGTGCTCGCAGGCATCGCACTGCAAGTAGCGCAACGCGCGCAACCTTTCCAGTGGCCCTGCGTCCTGCTCTCCGGCGGCGAAACAACAGTCACCCTGCGCGGCACCGGACGCGGCGGCCGCAACGTCGAATGCCTGCTCTCCTGCCTGCTCACCCTGCGCGGCCAGCCCCACATCCACGCACTCATGGCAGACACCGACGGCGTGGACGGCGCAGAAGAAATCGCAGGAGCGATCATCGACCCCGACACGTTAAAACGAGCGTGGGCGCAGGGCCTGAAACCAGCCGACGAACTGGCCAACAACAACGCCCACGCCTTCTTCCAAGCATTGAACGCATCGCTCATAACCGGCCCCACCCACACTAACGTCAACGACTTCCGAGCCATCCTGATCACATAAGCAGAGCAGCCAAAACCATCTCGCGAAGTCGCGAGATAAACAAGGCACGAGCGAAGCAAAGTGCCGAACGCACCTCTTCAAAACTGACTTCCGGCGGTTGTCCGAGCGGAGCGCCTACGGCGCGCAGTCGAGTTCTGCCGGATGACCCCGAATTCAAGCGCGCTTTTGGTGACTTTTCGCGCGCCAGCGAAAAGTTACTCGCCCGCCGGGGCGAGACCCGGCCTCCGTAAGCAAACGCCCAGCGCAGCCAAAAAAAGAAAAACTCCCCTCCCACAACAGCAGGAGAGGAGCCCGGACAAAGCCCTGATCAACAGATCAGATCAATGCACGACCATCAACGTAAACGGCCAAACATAAGCCTGCAACGTCACATACAACCCCACCAGACAAGCCAGCGCAATCGAATGGAAGAACACATAACGCAAGATGTCCCCTTCACGATTGAACCAACGCGTAGCGGTAGAAGCCACCACGATCGACTGCGCGTCGATCATCTTGCCCATCACACCACCCGAGCTGTTGGCCGCGCCCATCAGATTGGGTGACAGACCGAGCTGATCCGCAGCCACCTTCTGCATGCCGCCGAACAGCACGTTCGATGCGGTATCGGAGCCCGTCAAAGCCACGCCCAGCCAGCCCATCAAGGTGCCGAAGAACGGATACAGCACGCCGGTGTTGGCAAACGCCAGACCCAGTGTGGTGTCGGTGCCGGAATAACGGGTCAGCGTGCCCAGCGCCAGCATCAGCACGATGGTCAGCAGCGAGTAGCGCACCAGCCAGATCGTCTTGAAGAACGTGCGCACGATGGCGACCGGGTTGTACTTCATCAGGAACGCACTCACCACAGCCGACAGCAGAATCGCCGTGCCGGTGGCGGACAGCAGGTTCAGCGTATAGACCGCACCTTCCTTCGTCGGCTGCGGCACCACGGGTGGCACCTTTTCGATCAGGTTGTGCAGACCGGCCATCGGGAACGCGGGGGCAAAGATGCCGTTGAGCCAGGCCTTCACCGAAGGCAGACCCCAGATGAACACGAACACCGACAGGATGACCCAAGGCATCCAGGCGGCGATCAGCGCTTCCTTGCTGTGCTGGACCACGGGCTGTGGCGGCTTCACTTCCGAAGCGCTCACGTCCTTGCCGCGCAGCGACGCCGAAGTCCACACCTTCTTGGGCTGCCACACGCGCAGGAAACCCACCAGGCAGATCATCGAGACGATGGCGGCGATGATGTCCACCAGCTCGGGGCCGATGTAGTTGGACACCAGGAACTGCGGAATCGCGAAGCTCAGGCCCGCCACCAGAATCGCGGGCCAGATTTCCATCATGCCCTTGCGACCGGCGAACGCCCAGATCAGCCAGAACGGCACCAGCACCGAGAAGAACGGCAGTTGACGGCCGATCATCGCGGTCACTTCCATCAGGTCGTAGCCGTGCACCTTGGCCAGCGTGATCACCGGCGTGCCCAGCGCGCCGAACGCGACCGGAGCGGTATTGGCGATCAGCGACAGGCCCGATGCGGCCAGCGGCGAGAAGCCCAAGCCGATCAGGATCGCAGCGGTCACGGCCACAGGCGTGCCGAAACCAGCCGCGCCTTCAAAGAACGCGCCGAAGCAGAACGCGATCAGCAGGAGCTGGATGCGGCGGTCTTCAGTGATGCCCGAGAGCGAATCCTGCAGCACCTTGAAGCTGCCGTTCTGCTCGGTGAGCTGGTGCAAAAAGATGATGTTCAACACGATCCAGCCAATCGGCAACAGACCGGTGAAGCCACCGAACAGAGCGGCGCGACCCGCCATCTCGGCCGGCATGCCATACGCAAACACCGCCACCAGCAACGCGGCGATCAGCCCCATGCCTGCGGCGATGTGCGCCTTGATGTGAAAGAACCCCAGCGCCGCGAGCATCACCACCACGGGTATTGCCGCAAGCAAGGTGGAGACCACCATGTTCCCAATCGGATCGTAGACCTGCTGCCAAATCATCTGATACGCCCCTTTTTTGAAAGTAAAAAACCAACTGTTATGAATTGATTGCGTGGACCGGACGCCCATGGCTTCGGGCGACAACGAGTTTCAAGCACTTTTTTTCTGCAGGTGAGCGGGCAAACCCGCTTTCCGCAGAGCGGGCGCGAGTCTATGGACCCGTCAAGAGAGCGGCCATCGGAAGGAACACTGAGAAGACGGAAATGCAACGCCTTGTCAGAGGGAGACCGCTCCGCGGAATTCTTTTCAATTGACTCCCGAAATTTTCAAACTAAAGTGGCGGCATCGTCGTTGAGCTGCGTCCGAAGCAGCGCCCGACGTTTGGCCCATGGCCCACCACGGCCACCAACACCCGTCAGCACGGGGCCTCTTTCGCTTCGTTTTTCAGGCACGGCAAAGCACGACGACACCCATGCCAATGTGTGCGCGTACTGCAAAGCCGCCAAGGCATTCGATGGGCTTGGCGTTGCTTGTGTTTGTTGGAGGTGTGCGGCAAACGCCGCTGTCGATGTCGACTCCGCCGATGGATGACGGAACGCGAAGTGCAGAGTCCGGGCTCAGCCCATCAGCCCATCGCCGAAATCACGCCGCCGCCCAGGCACACATCGCCGTCATACAGCACGGCCGACTGGCCCGGCGTGACGGCCCATTGGGCTTCGGGGAAATGCAGGGCAAAGCCCGCACCTTCGGCACGCACCACATTGCAGTGGGCGTCCTGCTGGCGGTAGCGGGTCTTGGCCGCGCAGCCGCCAGTGGCGGGTGGGTGACCGGCGATCCAACTGGCGTCGAGCGCCTGCAGATCGTGCGAGAGCAGCCACGGATGGTCATGGCCCTGCACCACGCGCAACTGGTTCTTCTCCAGATCCTTGCGCGCGACGAACCACGGCGCATGGTCGCCCGCGCCGCGCTCCGCGCCCTTTTCCTTCACGCCACCAATGCCCAAGCCCTGGCGCTGGCCCAGCGTGTAGAACGACAGCCCCACATGCTTGCCGAGCTTGCGACCCCGGTCGTCGATGATCAGGCCCGGCTCGTGCTTGATGTAGCGGTTCAGAAAATCGCGGAACGGCCGCTCGCCGATGAAGCAGATGCCGGTCGAATCCTTCTTCTTGGCGTTCGGCAGGCCGATTTCCTCGGCAATGCGGCGCACCTCGGTCTTGTGCAGCTCGCCGACCGGGAACATCGACTTGGACAACTGCGCCTGATTCAGACGGTGCAGAAAATAGCTCTGGTCCTTGGACGGATCGAGACCCTTGAGCAACTCGAACAACTGCGTGTCGGCGTTCTGGCGCACGCGCGCATAGTGGCCGGTGGCGATCTTCTCTGCCCCCAGACGCATCGCGTGGTCGAGAAACGCCTTGAACTTGATCTCGGCATTGCACAGCACGTCCGGATTGGGCGTGCGGCCCGCCTCGTATTCGCGCAGAAATTCAGCAAACACGCGGTCCTTGTACTCGGCCGCAAAGTTCACATGCTCGATCTCGATGCCGATCACGTCGGCCACCGCAGCCGCGTCCACGAAGTCGACGTTGGACGAGCAGAACTCGCTGTCGTCGTCATCTTCCCAGTTCTTCATGAAGATCCCGACCACCTCGTGCCCCTGCTTCTTGAGCAGATACGCGGTGACGGCCGAATCCACGCCGCCCGACAGGCCGACGACTACACGGTGTTTGGAAGAAGACGAAGAGGAGGAAGAAACGCTGCTCATTGGCTCCATTGTATTTTTTTGCCCCGGCCCGCGCCGCCCGGCGTGCCGCATATCCCTGCTGCATGACCATTTCACATCGTGGCAAAGGTGGCAGGCAAAACAACAGTGCGCCGAGGAAAATCGCCCGTTCCCGAGGGTGACGGTTAAACTTCCCTCTATCCGACAAGCACTTGCGCGTGATTTTCCATATTTCTCTCGATATGTCTGCGCAAGTGTCTGCAACTGCAACGCCGCTATGTGTGCGCTCCGACTTCGCGCATGATCTCCACGGCTGTGCAGCCGCCAGTCCCCCATGCATGCGCGAGCCGGGCCGCTGTCAGCCCCTCGCCCCCCGATGACGGAGTCAGTTTTGTTGTTGAACAATAAGAAAAAATTCGGCGCACTCTGCGCGGTGCTCCTCGCCAGCACGGCGACGCCCGCCCTCGCGCAGCTCAAGGATTTCACGGTCTATGGCGTGATGGATCTGGGCCTGCGCCGCTCGTCCGGCCTCTCCGACACGCACCAACCCACCAGCACCTCGCAGTCCAGCATGGGCAGTGGTCTGAACGAGGCCAGCCGCTGGGGCGTGCGCGGCATCACACCATTGGGCGGCGGGCTGAACACGGTCTGGGAGCTGGAATCGGGCATCAACGCCGACACCGGCACGCAGACTCACAGCGGCAAATACTTTGACCGCGCGAGTTGGATCGGCCTGCAAAGCCAGACCGAAACCCTCACCGTGGGCCGCCACACTTCGCTGCTGGCCGATTCGCTGGCCTACATCGACCCGCTGCAAAAGCGCTTTCCCGATTTCAACCCCAACGTCACCATCGGCGCACTCAGCCAGCCGGGGTTGAGCAACCAATACGGCAACAGCGGCCTCGCGGGCAACTCGTACTGGCTGGACAACTCGGTCAAGTTCAGCAGCCGCTCCGACAACCTGCGCCTGTCCGCCATGTACAGCTTCGGCGAGCAGGCGGGCGACCGCAAGCCACTGTCCTCCGGCGGCCTGATGGCCTCGGTGGAAGACCGCGGCGCCGTGCTCTCGGGCGCTTATCAGACCTTCAAGGACGCCGACGGCCACGCCCTCAAGGCCTGGACCGTGGGCGGTGCCTATAAATCGGGCACCATCCGCTACGCCATGTCCGCGGCACGCAGCGAAGCCGACCAAGGCGCAGGCATCAGCACCATCCAGCGCGTGTATTCGCTGGGCGCGACGCTGTCGACCACCACCAAGACCGACTGGACCCTCGCCTACTACAAGGTCGCCCGCGAACGCTCGCAATACACCGACGACGGCTACGCTCGCTTCGTCGCGTTCTACGAATACAAGATGTCGTATCGCACCAAGCTGTACGCCGAATTCGACCTGACCAACTGGGACGACGGCTACCAGGGCGCAGGCAACAAAAGCCGTGCGCGCGGGTTTGGCGTGGGGATGCAGTACCGGTTCTGATCAGGGCTTTTCGTAGGTTCGCAGTTCGGGGAGCTTGGGCTGCTCCAGTCGGCGCAGGGCGGCGTTCAAGTCCTTGGCGGTCTGCGATGCCTGATCGATCTTCGGTCGGCAAGGCACCGACGACGAGGCGTTCGCCGCGCACTCGACCATCCCCAGCTCCGTGGGCAATCGCCAGTCGAAGTCGGACGGCGTCGCCTGATGCACCAGCGCATGCAGCGCCACAGAAGGCTTGGCCGCATCGGGCCACGCATCGACATGCCGCATCAACGTCCAGAAGGTCACTGAGTCGCGGCTCGCCAGATCTCTGCGCCGATACCGCCCCTCCACCTCTTGCCGATCCCGTTGCGCATCGGATGCCCTCTGGCCCTCGCACCAGGCCAGCTCCTGAATCAGCGCCTTGGCCGCTGGCACATCGCCCAGCTCCAGCCAGCGCGCGCGCAGCGCAAAGTTGCGCAGTTCCGGGCAATAGGCGAGCGAGGATTCCTCTCGCACAAAACCATAAGCACGACCATCGCGCAGATTCAGCCGCAACAGCGAAAAGTCCAACGCCTTGTACTCCAGACTGCCATGGTGACCCGCCAACGCATTGCCGATGCGGTGCATCTGCGCCACCCCGCGCAAATCCGCCTTGGTCGCCACGCCCAAGTTCTTGCTGCAGCGGTCCAGTTCCCAGAGCTTGTCCGCCAGCACATCGTGCCAGCCGTTGGCGCGCGGCGCTGCCAGCGCGTCGGCACAGACCTTGTCACCCTCCGCGATCTGTTTGACGCGCGAACGCTCCGCAATCTGGTGAAACGAGAAAATGCCCACCATCGCCATCAAGCCGATGAACACCAGTTTGGAAGCATGCGCATTCAGCGCCCGGACCAGTTGTCTGAACGACGCCGCAATCGACAGCCCCGCACGCTCGTGCAGCGGCAGTCGCCCCCAGGCCGCCGTCCAGCGGTGCAGATGCTCGTGCGGCAACCACCACGCGAGCCATTGCGCCCATTGGTCTCCAAACAAGATCAGGTTCTCGGGCGTCATCTGCAAGCTACGCGCAACGGCGGGATCGGGCTCGCCCAGCAAGGCCAACGCCACCTTGCGCTGCTGCGGATGCATGGCCGCAAAGCCGTCGAGCAGGGCTTCCAGCCCCTCCACACCTGCACCCTTGCGACGCCAGTCGAACAGTTCATCAGCCGCGAGCAGCAAGGCGCTGCGGCGCGCACCCCATTCGTTGCCCGCGATGCGCCATGCCAGCATGCGCTCGAACATGTCGCGCACCTCGATATTCTCGAGCGCGGGATCGGCCACCAGCGTCTTGAGTTCGGCGAACGCGGCATCACGCTCCCACGGCTGAAAGCGCCAGCGCACGCCATCCAGCAAGCGCTTGGCCACCTCATGTGGCGACTCCTGCGGCGCAGATTCAGCAGGTTTTTCCTGTGCCGCATCCTGCCCGGATCGCTCCGTCACATCGACCGAATTTTCTTCGTCTTCCTTGTCTTCATCGGCCTCGTCGTCCGCCTCGTCCTGCTCCGCCTCCCAGGCCGCTGATCGCGCCATGGCCAGCGCCCGCTCGTAGTTCGCGCGCAGTTCGATGAATGCCTGCGGGTCGGCCACCTGATCGATGTCCTTGAGCAGGCGCGCATAGGCTCTGCGTACCGCGCGCTCGTCCGCGTCCGCAGGCAGGCCCAGTCGCTCGAAGGCCTCGCTTCGCAAGTTGCTGCTGCTCATCGTGGCTACTCCAGACCGGGCAGGAAGGTCTCGGATTCGATGCGCGCGAGCAGCTCTTCCAGTTGCTTGCGCGGTGGTGCGATCTGGCGATCATCCTGCGACTCCAGCGCCACTTCAAAACGCAGGATCGCATCGGCCACCACGCTGCGCCACATGCCCAGCAGTTGCGCGTGGTGCCGCTCGGCGCGCGCAATCAGCGCGCGTACCTCCAGACGATCGCGCGGATGCAGCTTGAGCGCCTGCAGACGCGCAAGCCGCTTCTGGATTTCTTCGGGCGAAAGGCGCTCGGACGAAGACTCGATCACCAACTGCGTCGCAGGCCCCAACGGCGCACCATGGCGCAGCAAGGTGGCCTCGACCTCCAACAAACCATTGGCATCGAGCGTGAAGCGCACATCCGCCACCACGCCCTCGCAGCCGCCCTTGGGCAATTGCAGATTCAATTCACCCAGACGGATGTTGTCCTGCACGCGCCGGGCCTCGCCCTGAAAAATCTCGATTTGCAGCTCACGTTGATCCGTGCTCATCGGGGAGAAGCGCTCCACCCGGCTTGCCGGAATGATGGTGTTGCGCTCCAGCACCGGCGCCATGAAACCCGACTGCGAGCGATCGCCATCGAGTCGCTTGTTCACGTTCACGCCCAACGTGTACGGACACACGTCCGTCATCACGCGCTCTGCGAGCGCCGCATCGCGCCCACGCAGCGCGGCCTGCACGGCCGCTCCGAGGGCCACCACCTGATCGGGATCGAGCGACACCTCGGGAAAGCGCCCGAACATCCGCGTGACCAACTGGCGCACCGCCACCAGACGTGTGCTGCCGCCCGCGAGCACCACGGCGTCGAGTTCCTGCGGCCGGATGCGCGAGTCGCGCAGCGCACGCTCCACCGGCTGGCGCATGCGCTCCAGCAAGGGCTCCAGCGCCTTCTCCAGCTCCTGCGATGTCCACGTTTTCGAGAACGACGCACCATCCACATCCACGCGCATCACCACCGTCTCCTGCGCCGCCAGCGCACGCTTGGTGCCCTCCGCCGCACGCAACAGCCGCGCCGCCATCAAGGGCTGATGCGCCACATCGTCGGACATGCCCGTATCCTGCACGAAGCGCCGCACCATCAGCTCATCCACGTCCTCGCCGCCCAGTCGGTTGTCACCCGCCGTGGCACGCACTTCCATCACGCCTTCGAACAGCTCCAGCACCGATACATCGAAGGTTCCGCCGCCCAGGTCAAAAACGAGAAACCGGCCTTCGTCCTGATGCAGCCCGTAAGCCAGCGCCGCAGCCGTCGGTTCGTTGAGCAAGGTGACGCTTGCAAACCCCGCCAACGTGCCTGCCGCGCGCGTGGCCTGGCGCTGGGCGTCGGAGAAATACGCAGGCACGGTGATCACCACTTCCTGCACGGGCTGGCCTAGATCGGCCTCGACATCGGCCTTCAAGGCGCGCAGCACCAGCGCCGACAATTCTTCGGCCCGCATCGTGTGCTGTCCGAGCCTGAACGAGCGCGCCGTCCCCATGTCGCGCTTGAACACCGCCGCGCTCAGTTGCGGATGGCTCTGCAGCCGATCCCTCGCCGCCGCGCCGACCAGAAAACTGCCGTCCTTGTCCACGCTGACGACCGACGGCGTAAGCACCTCGCCCAGCGCATTCGGCACCAACCGTGGCTTGCCGTCCTGCCATACGGCGACCAGGCTGTTGGTCGTTCCCAGATCAATCCCTACAAACATCGATTCCGCCATCGTGCTGCCCGACTTGGTGTTATGTGTTGTTCAATGAGCCATTGAAGAAACGGCAATGGATACGCAGATTACCCGAAGCCTCCCCGCTTCCCCGATTCGGCACGGCCCCGCAAGAAAAGGCTTGCATTGGTTTACGATCCAGCCTTGCTCATCCAGCGGCTTGCCAAGCCGCTACCGCACCCGCCCTCACTGATCTCCATGGAACTGCGCCAACTCCGCTACTTCGTCCGCATCGTCGAACTCGGCTCGATGGGCCGGGCCGCGCTCGATCTGGGCATGGTGCAATCGGCGCTGAGTCAGCAGATCAGCCGCCTGGAGGGCGAACTCTCCACGCGCCTGCTGCAACGCACCAGCAAGGGCGCCGTGCCGACCGAGGCGGGCCTCGCGTTCTTTCATGAAGCGCAGCTCACCCTGCGCCATGCCGATCAGGCGATTCTTGCGGCGCAACAGGCACGACTTTCCGGAGCCGTGAGCGTCGGTCTCTCGCCAACCATCGCATCGGTGCTCGGCCTGCCGCTGATGCGCGCGATGCGCGAGCGTTATCCCGACGTGCGGCTGCACATGGTCTCGGCGCTGTCGGGGCATCTGTCCAGTCTGCTCAACGCGCGCCAGCTCGATCTGGCGATTCTGTTCGACACCAACGCCGCACGCCGCTGGAGCGTCACGCCGCTGCTCGAAGAGCGCCTGTTCCTCATCCAGTCGCGCCGCAAACCGCTGTGGCCGCTCACCGAAAAAATGAAGCTCACGCAGCTTCAGGAAAAGCCGCTCATCCTGCCCTCCGGCAGCCACGGCCTGCGCAGCTCCGTCGTCACCGCCTGCGCGCAAGCAGGCTTTCAGCCACAACTCGCGATGGAAATCGACTCGCTCACCATGCTCATGGAAGCCGTCGACGCAGGCCTCGGCGCCACCGTGCAACCCTGGTCCGCCGTCAACCCCTATGAAGACGCCGCAGAGCGCTTCTGGTGGTCCGAAATCGACGACGAACGCGTGCGCCGCCACGCACTGCTGTGCAGCCTGTCCGACGACGAACTCTCCCCCGCCGCCCTCGCCGCGCGCGTGGTACTCACCGATTGCGCGAAGCAGCTGGTGCAGTCGGGGAAGTGGATTGGTGCCAAGCTGGTGGAAGACGGCACGGCACCGTTCTGAGCATCAGGACTTGCTGGACACGACCGGCAATCGCAGGCTGCATCCCTGCGCGCCGCCGAGCTGGAACGCGAACCGTGGCGGGCGACCGTGTGGCACTTGCTGGAAATGCTCCGCGTCCGCGCCGCTCAAGGACAGCTTGAGTCGGCTGCCGGCCTTGAGCGTCCAGCCGATGGGCAGCAATGCGATCTGCACACGCTCGACCTCGAGCGGCGTCATGCGTTTGGCATTCTTGCGAGAGTAGTCGCGAAACGGCCAGACCGTCTGGTACTTCGCCGGTGCCTCGCTGACCTGCCGATGCGCCAATCGCAGGCAACCATCGGTGATGAAGCGCAGATTGCCGTCAGCATCCAATTCAGAGAGATACGCGAAGATCGCGCCATCGTTTTCGCTGCTGCTCAAGGCCAGTTCGAGCAACGCATGGCCGCCCAGTTCCAGATCGCCCTGCAGCGGCTCGGACAGGAACGACAACATCTGCCGTTCGTGCACACCCCAGTCCTTGTAGTAGTCCACCGTAGGCTGCGCGGACAGGCGCTCGAAGCGGGTGTTTGTGCCACTGGATACGGTGAACTTGGTTTGATGCTCCACCGTTTCGACGCGATCCGACGCATCGACCGACAACTTTCCAGGACTCAGGTGCCAGAGTTCCGGCGTCGATGCCGGAGGCCATTGCGGACTGCTGCGCCACTCCTCCGCATGCGTGCAGAAGTAGTGCACCGGGTCTTCGTTCTCAATGCCCGTGGGCAAACCTGCAAGGTGCTGATCGAAGAAGCGCAGCACCTCGGCAAGAATCGAAAACTCCGGTGCGCTTTGTCCCGCATTGCGCCAAGGCGATCCGTTGGCACGTGCGCCGTGGTCCCATGGGCCCAACAGCAAGCGATCCGACTTCCCCTTGAGCGTCAGGAAACGCGAGACCGAGCCGTGCACGAAGGCACTTCCGTCATACCAGCCCGAGACCGAATACACGGCCACCTTGCCCGCGACCTCGTGCAGGTACCAATAGGGACTGCAAGCTCCGCTGTGCAATTCCGGGTCATGCAGACAGCCTTCTTCGCGAAACGACATCTCCGCCGCCATGTCGCGCAGCATGAAGCTGTCCTTGTGTTCCTCGACCGCCTGACGGACCTTGACGCCATCCGGATCGTCATCCACCGGCGCGGGGCCTGCGTAACGCGGATCGCTGAAATAGGAATACGCCTTGAGTTCGTCCCGCTGATCCCAGTCCAGCGCGCGAATCAGATCGTCATAATTGGACGTGACCGTCTTGCACATGATCCCGCCTGGGAACACATGGTCCGAATAGGTGTCTGACACCGCAAACAACGGCGCAACCGCCTTGACCGCCGGGTGTCCCGTGCTTCCCAGAAAGCACGACGCCGCACCGAGATAAGAAATTCCGGTCGCACCAATGCTGCCATTGCACCAAGGCTGGGACGAAATCCACTCGGCAAGCTCCAGATAATCGCCACGCTCTTTGGGCGAACGAAACGCGTCACGTCGGCCAAAACTGGCACCGCTGCCGCGCACATCCAGCACCACCAGTGCGTAGCCGCGAGGAACGAAAAAGTCCCGGTAGATGGCGATGTTCGGGGCGGCTTCCGCACCGGGCTCCGTCACTTGAAAGCGCCGGTAATACGGCGTCATGATCGCGATCACCGGGAAGCTGTTCTGGCTGGCATCCTTGCCTTGCGCCTCGGGCAAGTAGACGTCCAACGCCAACTCGCAACCATCGCGCATCCGCAGATAACGTGAGCTGGGTGCACCGATCTTCCAGGTGGCGGGGCGTTGCTTGATGTATTCACTGGGTGGAACGGCCCATGCCGCTCCGTTGCTATCCAAATCCGACATGTGTGTACTCAATCCAACGTGATATCCAGCGTCTTGATCAGATCGCCCCAAACTTTTGATTCCTGCACCGCGCGTGCCTTGATTTGCTCGCTGCTGCCGGGAATCGGGAACAGAAATTGCTCGTTCAATTTCTTTTTGATCTGCTCATCTTCGAGAAATGCAGCAACAGCTGAGGACAGCTTCTTGATCACATCAGGCGCCATGCCAGCAGGCCCCACCAAGGCATACCAACCGGGCAGCGCAGGCACGCCGGGCGCGAGCTCCTTGACCAGCGGAATATCGGCCATTCGGCCAGCGCGTTTGTCGCCCGACTGGGCCAGCGCAATCACAGTACCGCTTTCGTACTGCGGCAGCGCCGTCACCGTGGTCACGCACATCAGATCGGTTTCTCCGGAAACGACCGACAGCAGCGCCGGGCCCGACCCCTTGTACGGGATGTGCCTGACATCGAGCTTGAGGTCGCGTGCAATCTTCTCCATGTACAGATGGGTCGAGTTGCCGAGGCCACCGCTGGCGAAGGTCAGCTTCCCCGGCGACTGCTTCGCCTTGTTGACGAAGTCGTTCCAGTTCTTGATTCCGCTGGCCTTGCTGGCAATCACCATGAAGCTCGCATCCGCCACCGGAGCGATGTACGTGAAATCATTCAACGCATCGTATGGCACCTTCTTGTAGAGATGCTGGTTGAAGCTGGCGATGGAAACGCTGGTGAGAAATACGGTGTAGCCGTCTGGTCGCTCCTTCGCCACGGTCGATGCTGCCAGAATGCCATTGGCTCCCGGCTTGTTGTCCACGACGACGGAGCCGTTGAGATTCTTGGCCATGAAATCCGCCAACTGTCGACCAGTAGCGTCTGCGCCCGAACCCGGCCCCTGCGGAATGACCAGTTTGACCGGCCGTGTTGGAAAATCCTGTGCAAACACATGGCAGGTCGCCAGACCGGACATGCCAACCAATGCCATCAGCTCTCGCCGTCGAATACCTTCACTAAACATACGCCCCTCTTGAACCCTTGATAAACCGAAAGTCGAACAGGTACTCATGCACTCCATTTGCCGTGCGACGCCTAACGCCCGCATCGACTCAATGAAATGCTCGCTTTCCCCAAGAAGCATCAGCTGCAGCAGATGGATTTCATTATTCGCGGCAACCCCCGTTCAGTGCTACTGAAACTAATCGATACCCTCATTAGGAATTACTCATGCGAGATTTGGCCGACGGATTTGCCTGGGCCCGCCGACTCAAGGTTCGGCATCTGGAATCATTGTTGGTGCTGGAAAAGGCTGGCACCTTGACCGAGGCCGCAGCGCGTTTGCATCTGACCCAATCGGCGATGTCGCACTGGCTTGCGGAAATGGAAAGTCTGGTCGGTGCGCCCATCGTGGTGCGTGGACGGCAGCTTGAACTCACGCAGGCCGGGCAACTGCTCAAGCGATTGGCCATCAGCGTGCTCGGCGACGTATCCCGCATCGGACAAGAACTGCACGCAGCCGCTCAAGGCAAGACATCGCGCCTGCACGTCGGCAGCGTGTGGGCGGGCATGGCGTCGTTGCTGCCATCCACCATCACACGATTCCACGAAGTGCATCCGTCCGTCGCCGTCACCGTGACCGAAGAGCCCTTCAACACCCTACTCGAGCGGCTCACGCGCAGAGAGCTGGATGTGGTGGTCGGCACCATCGACGCGCGAGCGCAGCATGCCATGCTCAGCCACGAGGTGCTCTTCGATGATGATGTGTGCGTGGTGGTGGGCCGGGGCAGCAGACTGTGGGGCACACGGCAGGCGTTTCTGCTCAGCGAGTTGATCGACGCGAGCTGGGTCGTTCCTCCGCATGGCACGTCAATGCGCAGTCAACTCGACTCGGCACTGGTGGACGCCGGCGTTCCGTGGTTGCAACCCAAAGTGGAGACCGCAGCAATCACCACGCTGCTGGCCATGCTCAATCGCGGCGACTACATCGGCATCTGCTCGGCGGAGATGACGCGATACCAAGTCGAGCGAGGAACCCTGCAACGCATCGAGATCGACCGCGTCATCAAGTTCGGCGCCGTCGGCGTGTTATGGAATAGCGATGTGTACTCTGAAACCGTGAACGACTTTGTGAACATCGCCAAAGCCGAGGGCCACCACAAGCAGCACCACGCCGCATAGAAACCGCGCCGCAGGATCGGTTCTTGATTCAAAATGCAGAGCATGAACGCCCAATGCTCATCCATCACCTCCGAGCAGCTCGAAGCCCAGCGCTGGAAGCCCCGCGATCTTCCCGGTCACATCGGGCAGATCGGCCCCATGTGGACGCGCAAGGAGCCGGACGGCTGGGCCTATGGGTTGCTGTGCGATGCCAAGCATCTCAACCCCGCGCGGGTGATGCATGGCGGAGTGACTGCTTCGTTGCTCGATCATGCGATCAGTGCGGTGGCGTGGGAGGCTTGCGGCAGGCTGCCGTGTCTCACGGTGCAGCTCGACACGCATTTTCTGGCACCCGTGGCCGAGGGGCAGTTTGCCGAGGTGCGCGTGAAGGTCAACAACCGTTCGCGCAGCCTGATGTTTCTCTATGGTGAAATGACGGTGAATGGCACGCTGGCGGCGACGGCGCAGGCGGTCATGAAGGTGATGGCGGCTCCGGTCTCCCACAGCGTCTGACCGAGCCATTCACCACGTCCGTTATTCCCTCTTTCCTCCATCCGATCCACGCTCATGGCAACTCAGCGCTCGACGAAAACTACCGAAGTCACCGGCAACGAAACGGCTGCAGCCAAGGCTCCGCGCGGCACGCGGGTGCGGCCTGTGCCTGCAGTAAGCCGCTCGATTGCGATTCTGCGTTTGCTGGGTGACACCAAGCAGCCCATGGGCGTGAAGGCGATTGCCGATGCGCTGGAACTGATTCCGAGCACCTGCCTGCATATCCTGCGCGTGCTGGTCAGCGAAGGGCTGGTGACGGTCGATCCGTCCACCAAACGCTATGCGCTGGGCAGCGGCATGATCAGTCTGGCGCGCAGCGTGCTGGGTGGTGGCAGTTTTGCTCAACTGGTGCAGCCTACGCTCGACCGGCTCGCTGCGCACAGCGGCGTGACGGCGATGGGGGTGGAGGTGACCGGCGTGCAATCAGCGGTGGTGCTGGCCTTGTCGCGCTCGGACCAGCCGTTTCGCTTTCACACCGATGTGGGCAGTCAGTTCACGTCGCTGGTCAGCGCCACGGGGCGGCTGATCGCGGCGCACAACGGTGAGAGCTGGGCGCAGTTGCGCAAGCGTTTCGACAAGATCGAATGGGACAGCGCGCCCACGTTCGATCAGTGGAAGAGCGAGGTCGAGCAGGCCAAGGCGCTGGGCTGGAGCGTGGACCGCGACCACTTCATCAATGGCATGACGGCCGTGGCCGTGCCTGTGATCGGGCCATCCGGGCGCATGACGCACACGCTCGCGGCGGTGGGCTTGTCGAGCCATCTGGACCTCACCGCTGTCAACGCGCTGGCAGCCAAGATGCTGCAGGAAGCGCGTCAACTGGCGGGTTCGCTGCTCTGATTGCCGCGCGACATTTCAGTCCAATTTTCAGTCCGCCTTCAAACCAGCACTCTTGATGACCGGGCCCCATTTGGTGCGCTCGGACTTGGCGAAGTTCGCCAGATCACCCGGTGCGCCGCCTGCCGGTTCAAGGCCCAGCTCCAGCAGACGCTGCCGCGTTTCCGGTCGCGCGAGCGCCTTGTTCATGGCTGCGTTGATCGTCGCGATCACCTGCGCCGGTGTGCCGCGCGGTGCGTAGAGCGCGTTCCAGGCCACCACTTCATAGCCTGGGTAGCCTTGCTCCGAGACGGTCTTCACGCCCGGCGCGAGGTTGCTGGCCTTCTCTGACGTGACCGCAATCGCGCGCACCTTGCCCGAGGCGAGATGCGAACGCAGCGCCGTGGGCGTGTCCACGATGACGGGCAACTGCCCGCCGAGCACATCGGTCATCGCATTGCCCGAGCCCTTGTAAGGCACGCCGAACAACGGAAAGCTCGAACGTTCCTTGAGCAGTTCCACCACCAGGCGCGCCGTGGTGCTGGGCATGGCGATGTCGGCCGAGCGTGGATTGCCGCGTGCGGTTTCCAGCAACTGCGCGAGCGATGTGTATGGCGCGTTGGTGTTCACCGCGACGATCATCGGGAACGTGCCGACGAGACCAATCGGCTCGAAATCGCGCTCTGCCTCAAACGGCACCTTGGCGTACAGAAACGCGTTGAGCGCGTGCGTGGCGTTGGTGCCCATGGTCAGCGTGTAGCCGTCCGGTGCGGCCAGCGCCGTCATTTCCGTGCCGAGATTGCCCCCCGCCCCCGGCTTGTTTTCCACCACGATCGGCTGGCCCAGATCCTTGCCCATCTGGTCGGCCAGGTAACGTGTGGCGATGTCCGTGCCCTGCCCGGCGGCATAGGCCACGACGATGCGGATCGGTTTGCTGGGATAGGGCTGCTGCGCCTGCACCACGCCGCCCACCGTTGCACCCAGCAGAACCACTCCCAGATAAATTGAACGAATGCGCATGATCTTGTCTCCTTGAATATGGCGTCGGTTGTTTGCTTAACCGACTTTTTCTAGTCTTTCGGAAATCACGTACTCACTCGCTGGCCGCATAACGGCTCCCGCTTCATACAGCTTTTTTCGCTGTACCGAATCAAACCCCAAGCCCTGCAGAACCTCCTCGGAGTCCTGCGCGAACTCTGGCGGTGCATGCCCTGGTTGCCCGGGTGTTCCGTACATCACCATCGGTGACCGAACTCCTTGATAAGCACCGCGCTGCACTACCATTTCGCGGTGCTCGCTGTGTGCATGGGCCAGTGCCTGAGGTACCGAATTCAAAGCGCCTGCGGGCACGCCCAGCTTCATCAAGGCTTCGCACAAGTTGCCGCAATCGCTGTCCGCAATCGCGCCCTCGATGGCTGCCTTGAGCTCCACCCGGTGGGCCAGCCGACCGACGTTGCTTCCAAAGCGCTCGTCGTGCGGCAGTCCCGGCAGACCGATGTGTTGACTGAGCTTGCGGAACTGCCCCTCGTTGAGCACGCCGATGAACAGCTCGCCATCCCGCGCACGAAACTTGTCGTACGGCGCGATGTTCGGATGCGCGCTTCCCAGCAGGCTCGGGCAACTGCCCGACGCGAACCAGTTCGACGCATGCGGCAGCAGCAGGCTCAGCGCCGTGTCGTACAAGGTGGCCTCCACACGCTGTCCGGCACCGGTGCGATTGCGCGCACACAAGGCCATCAAAATCGCGGAGAGTGCCACGTAGCCCGTCAAGTGATCAATCACTGGCACGCCGATGCGCGTGGCGCCTGACGAGGCCTCGCCGTTCACGCTCATCACGCCGCACATGGCTTGCAACACCGCGTCATATCCGGGCAGACCGCCGAGCGGGCCATCTGCACCAAAACCGGAAATGCTGCAGTAGACAAGCCGTGGGTAGCGCCTGGCGAGCACCTCGTCAAAGCCCAGTCCCCAGCGCTCCATCGTGCCCGGCAGAAAGTTCTCCACCAGCACGTCGGCGTCGGCCAACATGCGGTGCAGCACCTCCTGCGCATCGGGCGTGGACAGGTCCAGGCTGATCGCCTTCTTGCCCCGGTTGAGCGCCGCGTAATACGCCGCCTGTCCCGCCGCATCGAACGGCGGACCCAGCTTGCGCGTCTCGTCGCCCGAAGGCGGCTCGACCTTGATGACCTCCGCGCCCTGATCGGCGAGGATCTGCGTGCACAGCGGACCGGCCAGCACGCGCGTGAGGTCCACCACCCTCATTCCCGCGAGGGCTCCTTTTCCGCCGATGGACATGGCTTGTTATCCCTTGCTGGGCAGAATCACCACGCCGCTGCCGACCACCGACAGTTCACCATCCTGGTTGGATGCGGACTGTTCGATCTCGACCATGTGCTTGCCGTTTTCGACAAACTTGCGCGTGACCTTGCCTTTGATGAACAGCATGTCGCCTTCGGGGTTGTGGCGGCGGATCTTGCAGCTCGCCTTGTGCAGAAAACCGGCATCGCCCATCCAGTTGGTGAGATGGTGCGTGAGCCACGAGGTGCGCTCCGGGCCGTAGTCGTACGCACCGGGCGCGCCCACTTCGAGCGCGAAGTCTTCTTCCCAGTGCACGCGCTCTGGCACGTCAGGAATGCCGAAGCGGTTCTTGATGCCCACGCCCGGATGTGCGTCGATGAGTTGCCATGCGAGTTTGTTGGCGCGGATGTACAAGCCGCCCCAGCCCTGCGCGTAAGCGATGAAGCCGGTCACCGTCATCGGGCCCTTGAACATGGTGGGCAGCTCTTCGCCGACCTGCACGTCTTCCCAATAACGGGGCGTTGCGCCGCGCACTTCCTCGTTGCGATACAGCTTGTAGGCCTCGCCCAGTTCCTCGTCGGTGTAGCGGCGTGGTTCGCGTGCGCGCACCTCGGCGTATTTCGTGCCTTGTTCACGGGCGTGATCGCGCTCGGTGCGGAAGCACCAGCTGTCGCACTCGGAGACCTTGTCACCCTGCTGGTTGTAGAAATCGACGTGGTAGATCTGCTGGATCGCACGTCCCGCAAAACGCGTCTGGTGCTCGATCAGGTCCTTCAGATGCGCCTCGGTCGAGATCTCGTCGTTGCGACGCACAGGCTTGTGCCAGGTCCAGTCCGAGCCCGACCACATCGCATGCACGCCCGGCAGACCGCCGACATAACCCGAGACGATGCGGCTGGTGGAGAACAGAAAGCTGGGCAGCGCGATGATGCCGCCGTACTGCGTCTTGGCCGCGTAGTCCGGGTCGCACCACAGCGGATTATCGTCGCCGATGCCGTGCGCGTAGTGGCGGATGTTGTCGCGCGTGGCTTCATGGCACCAGGGCTCTGCGGTCTGGCCGATCTTCACGCCGATGCGCTTGCGCAGGTCGTCCAGACCTTCATCGGTGATCTTGGGGAAATTGCGTTGCTGATGAACCTTGGTAAGCATGTCTGTCTCCTTTGAAATGGGCCTGTTGAAATGAATGAACAAACGAACGCGTGAATGAGTGAATGAGTGAATGAGAGGAAGCGAAACTCAAGCCGCCACTTGGGCGTCGGCGGCTGCTGCACGCTCCCGCTCGCGCAGCACTTTTCGGTGGACTTTTCCGGCGGGGGTCTTGGGCAACTCGGCCACCACCGCGACATGGCGCGGGTATTCGTGCTGACTGAGCTTGGCGCGCACGAGGTCCTGCACCTCCTGCACAAAGGCATCGCTGCGTGCGCGGTGGCTGACCAGAAACGCCTTGACGACCTGACCGCGCAATTCGTCGGGCACACCGATCACAGCGGCCTCCTGCACATCGGGGTGCATGAGCAGCACGTTCTCGATCTCGACGGCGCTCATGGTCCAGCCTGCGGAGATGATCACGTCGTCGGCGCGACCACCGTGATAGAAGTAGCCGTCTTCATCAGTGCGGCCCAGATCCTTGGTGGGAATCCATTCGCCCTTGCGCAGCACCATGAGCTGGCCGGTCTCGCCCGGTGGGCAGATGCGGCCCTCGACGTCGTGCACTTCGACCCGCGTGCCCGGCACGGCCTTGCCCAGCGAGCCGCGCTTGACCGGAAAATCCGGCGCGCCGGGATAGCTCACCAGCACCACGCCGATCTCGGTCGTGCCATACATGCTGCAGACTTCGAGGCCGAAGACCTGCTTCACATAGTCGGCCGTGTCATCGTCGATGGGCTCGCCGGTGAACGAGAGCTTGTCGAACGCGTAGCGATAGTCGCCCGCCTTGCCGCAGTTCTTCATCATGCGGTAGTGCGTGGCGGCAGCCGACATGTTGGTGAAACGGTGCTCGGACAAGGCCTTGAGCAGTCGCTCCGCATGGAAGCGCCCGCTGTACGCACCCACCGTCAACCCGAGCGCAAGCGGTGCCAGCGTGCCGTGCCACAGGCCATGCCCCCAGGCGGGCGACGATGGGCAAAAGAAGCGATCGCCCGGACGCAGCCCCGTGCCGTAGAGCGCCGCCACCATCAGCGTGACCACGGCGCGATGTGTGTGGCGCACGGCCTCGGGCAGCTCGCGTGTCGTGCCCGATGTGTACTGGAAAACAGCCAGATCGTCGGCACGTGATTGCGATGCGAACTGCGTCGGCTGGCTTTGCAGGCTCTGGTGAAAAGCCTCGTCGTAGATCAGCACCGGCACGCCCGCGGCATCGGCCACGTCGCGCTTCTGTTCATTGCTCACCAGCAACGCAGGCTTGCAGTCGTCCACACGCAGACGCACACCGTCCGGGCCGAACAAGGTGAACAGCGGAACGGCAATCGCGCCGCGCTTGATCACGCCGAACATCGCGGTGTAGAAGGCCCGCGAGGGCTCCAGCATGATGGCCACGCGCTCGCCGGCCTGCACGCCGCGCGCTGCCAGCCAGTTGGCGAAGCGGCTCGAATCGGCAGAGAGTTCCGCGAAGGTGATGACCTCGTCACCACCCGCCGCGTTGGCCACGATCAGCGCGTCGCGGCCCGTGGCGGCATGGCGGTCCACGCATTCATGGGCGATGTTGAACGCATCGCGATTGCCATCGAAAAGCTCCCACAGTTTCTCGCCTGAGAACTGCTGCTGCGCATCCGCATAACTGACGAACTCGGTAAGCCGTTGCATGTCCGTTGTCCCCTTCGTTTTTTCCGTGCTTTCAGTTTCGCGATTGTTTTTTCTTTTGTCAAATGCTTTCTTTGTTTGTATATAGACAAAACTAAATTGGCAATTCGGAGTGCGCTGCAACATGAAAGGCGCTTTGAACCGTTGCAGGTCCTTGAAATCACAGAGGAGAGAAAGGGAGAAAGGGAGACAGGTAACCCATCACAAATCGTGAAGTGCCCTTACCGCAAGGGCTCTGGGCAGGGTCAGCACAAACTTCTACAGTGACGCCAACCACCCGCGGGCCGTGCATGAATGACGCCGAAACCTGCATCGAATCAGCGCCTGAAACGGCACTGAAAATGACATCGAGACCGGCATCGAAAGCGGCATCGCGGGACCACAAGAAACATCGAATCAACCCACGAGGTCCGCCGTGCTGAACAGCAAACACACAGCCCCTTCCAACCTGCGAACCCGCTTGTGCGGTCAGCCCACATGAGCAGCAGCGACACCCAAGTCTTCGACGCCGATGTGCTGGTGATCGGCGGTGGCAATGCGGCACTGTGCGCGGCCATCATGGCGGCCGAGGCCGGATCGCGCGTGATGCTGCTCGAATCCGCACCACGCGAATGGCGCGGCGGCAACTCCGGCCACACGCGCAATCTGCGCTGCATGCACGATGCGCCGCAGGACGTGCTGATCGAGGCCTATCCCGAAGAAGAGTTCTGGCAGGACCTGCTGAAGGTGACCGGCGGCATCACCAACGAGCACCTGGCGCGCATGGTGATTCGCGCATCGAGCACCTGCCGCAATTGGATGCGCAAGCACGGCGTGATCTTTCAGCCGCCGCTCTCCGGCGCACTGCATGTGGCGCGCACCAACGCGTTCTTCATGGGCGGCGGTACCGCACTCGTGAACGCGTATTTCCGCAGCGCCGAAAAGCTGGGCGTGCAGATCCATTACGAAACTCCGGTGGATCGTCTCGAGATCGACAACGGCGTCTTCAAGGCCGCGCACACCACCACCGGCAAGCGCATCACGGCCAAGAGTTGCGTGCTGGCAGCAGGCGGTTTTGAATCCAACCGCGAATGGCTACGCGAGGCCTGGGGCCAGAACGAGCGCGGCGAATGGCCGTCCGACAACTTCCTGATTCGCGGCACCGCGTTCAACAGGGGCGTGCTGCTCAAGCACATGCTCGACGAGCAGAAGGCTGACCGCATCGGCGATCCGACTCAGGCCCACATGGTCGCCATCGACGCGCGCGCACCGCTGTACGACGGCGGCATCTGCACGCGCATCGACTGCGTTTCGCTCGGCGTGGTGGTCAATCGCGAAGCCAAGCGTTTCTACGACGAAGGCGAAGATTTCTGGCCCAAGCGCTATGCGATCTGGGGCCGACTCGTGGCCATGCAGCCGCAGCAGATCGCCTATTCGATCATCGACTCCAAGGCCATCGGCCGCTTCATGCCGCCAGTGTTTCCGGGCGTCAAAGCCAACACGCTCGAAGAGCTGGCCGAGAAGCTGCAGCTCGACAAGAACACGTTCATGCAGACGCTGAACGAATACAACGACAACTGCAAGGTCGGTCACTTCGACCACACCGCGCTCGACGATTGCCACACCGAAGGCATCGCCCCCGCCAAGACGCACTGGGCGCGCCCCATCGACACCGCGCCGTTCTACGGCTATGCGCTGCGCCCCGGCGTGACCTTCACCTATCTCGGTCTGAAGGTGGACGACACGGCCGCCGTGCGCTTTGACGACCAGCCGAGCCGCAACCTGTTCGTGGCCGGCGAGATGATGGCCGGCAACGTGCTCGGCAAGGGCTACACCGCCGGTGTCGGCATGTCGATCGGAACCGCGTTCGGCCGCATCGCCGGACGCAATGCGGCACTGGCCGCTCAGGGCAAACCTGCGCTCGCAGGTGCCGTGCAAGACAAAGAATAAGAAGGACGCAAGATGCAAACTCTGCAAGCCCTGACCAACGATGCCAAGGCCCTCGCCCAAGGCCAGATCGTGCCCATGACCGCCGCCGAAGACGAAGTCGCGCGCGTCATGCAGATCTGCAACGCCTGCCGCTACTGCGAAGGCTTCTGCGCGGTGTTTCCCGCGATGACACGCCGCCTGGAATTCCCCAAGGCCGACGTGAACTTTCTCGCCAACCTGTGCCACAACTGCGGTGCCTGTCTGCATGCCTGCCAGTACGCACCGCCGCATGAGTTCGCCCTCAACGTGCCCAAGGCCATGGCCGAAGTGCGCGGCGAAACCTACACCAACTACGCTTGGCCTCCCGCGCTCGGCAAGCTCTACAAGAACAACGGTCTCACGCTGTCGGTCGCCCTCGTGATCGGCCTGGCGCTGTTCCTCATCATCGCCGTCGCGCTGCATGGCGGCATCGGCGCGCTGTGGAGCCGCGAGACTGCGGGCAACTTCTACAACCTGTTCCCGCACAACCTGCTCGCAGGCATCTTCGCACCGGTGTTTCTGTTCGTGGTGTTCGCGCTCTTCATGGGCGTGCGCAATTTCTGGAAGCAGATCAAACCCGTCACCAGCGGAGCCGATGTGAGCGCCCCCGCCGCCGCCGAAGCCACGCACGACGTGCTGCGCATGAAGTATCTGGATGGCGGTGCAGGCCAGGGCTGCCCCAACGAAGACGACGCCTACACGCTCGCGCGTCGCCGCATGCACCACTTCACGTTCTACGGCTTCATGCTGTGCTTTGCCGCGACCGCGCTCGGCACCATCTACCACTACGTGTTCGGCTGGCACGCACCGTACGACTTCCCGAGCCTGCCCAAGGTACTCGGTGCCATCGGCGGCGTGAGCCTGCTGATCGGCACCAGCGGCCTGTGGCACCTGAACCGCACCCGCGATCCGGAACATGGCGACGTCAAGCAAAAGCCCATGGACCTCGGCTTCATCGCGCTGCTGTTTCTGGTCTCGCTGACCGGCCTGGCGCTCTGGCTGTTCCGCAGCACGCCCGCAATGGCACTACTGCTGTGCGCCCATCTCGGCGCGGTGATGGGCCTGTTCCTCACGCTGCCTTACGGCAAGTTTGCACACGGCATTTTCCGCACCGCTTCGCTGCTGCGCCACGCCACGGAAAAGCGCCAGCCCAATCCGATTGGTCTGGGCGCGGACTGAAGCCCGATTCCTCACGATTCACTCAAACAGGGAGACAAAAAATGACCAGCACCACGCACAGCGATACCGACCACGAACTGCGTATTTCGTCCATGAAGGGCAAGTGCTCCGACGCCGAATGGAAGGCCCGCGTGGACCTCGCGGCCTGCTACCGGCTTGTGCATCTGTACGGCATGTCGGACATGATGGCCAACCACATCTCCTCGCGCGTGCCCGATGAGGACGGTGCGTTCCTCATCAACGCCTACGGCATGATGTACGAAGAGATCACCGCGTCCAGTCTGATCAAGGTGAGCCACGACGGCACCATTCTCTCCAAGCCCGACTTCGGCCCGCTGAACTACGGCATCAACAAGGCCGGCTATGTGATCCACAGCGCCGTGCACGAAGCGCGCCCCGAAGTGGCCTGCGTGATCCACACGCACAGCTGGGCGTCGATGGCGGTGTCCGCACTCGAATGCGGCCTGCTGCCCATCACGCAGACGGCGATGCGCTTTCTGAAGATCGGCTATCACGACTACCAGGGCGTGGTGCTCAACACGGCTGAGCAGGAATCGCTGGTCAAGGATCTCGGCGATGGCGAGGCCGTCATCTTCCGCAACCATGGCGCACTGACCGTGGGCCGCACCGTGGGCGAGGCCTTCAACTGGATGCACCGCCTCGAACTCGCCTGCCGCTCGCAGATCGCCGCCATGTCGTGCAACACGCCTTTCGCCAAGGTCTCCGATGAAGTGCTCGAAGAAACCTGGAACAACTACCAGCCCGGCACGCGCCGCCCTTATGGCCAGATGGAATGGCCTGCACTGCTGCGCAAGCTCGACAAGCTGGACCCGAGCTACCGCACCTGATTGCTAACGAAAACGAAGTCGGAGAGACAAAAGAAAAACAGAGTTCCCCATCGGGCGCGGTGAGAGCTTGCTTTCACCGCGCTCGTGCTGCCTGCAAGAACACGCTTCCTTCAAAAAAAGTGTTCACCAGCCGCGTATTCATCCAAGCAAAAAAACCTCAAGGAGACAAACATGTCCAACCCACGCAACCCCGGCCATACCGACGTATCGCGCCGTCGCTTCAACTCCAGCCTCATCGCATCGGCCCTGCTGCCGATAGGCGGCATGGCATTTGCGCAGGACAAGTGGCCGTCCAAGCCCGTCAAGATCATCGTGGCCTTCACCGCAGGCGGCACCACCGACCTGCTGGCCCGCGCCGTCGCGCAGAAGATCGGCGAGAAGCTCGGTCAATCCTTCATCATCGACAACAAGCCCGGCGGTGGCGGCAACATCGGCACCGAATTCGTGGTGCGCTCGCCCGCCGATGGCTACACGCTGATCGTCAATTCGGTGGGCCCGATCTCGGTGAACCAGAGCCTCTACAAGAACATGAACTACGACCCACTGATCGATCTCGTGCCCATCGTGCAGATCGCCGACGTGCCCAACGTGCTGGTCGTTCCGCCCAACGTGCCCGCCAAGACGTTCGAAGAATTCGTCGCCTACGTGAAGGCCAACCCCGGCAAGCTGAGCTACGGCTCCACCGGCGTGGGCACCTCGTCGCACCTGTCGAGCTACATGCTCACGCAGCGCATCGGCGGCGACACGCTGCACGTGCCCTACAAGGGTGCCAACGCGCTCAACGATCTGCTGGCCGGTCGTCTGCAGTTCATGTTCGCAACGATTCCCTCGGTCATCAGCCACATCAAGGCAGGCAAGCTGCGCGCTCTGGCGGTGTCGAGCGAAAAGCCGTCGCGCTCGCTGCCCGGCGTGCCCACCGTTGCAGAAAAGGGCTTCCCCGGCTTCGCCGCAGGTTCGTGGTTCGGTTTCTTCGGCCCCAAGGGCACACCGCCGCAGATCATCGCGCAGCTCAACAAGGCGGTGAACGACGCACTGCCCACGCTCGAAGACCAGATGATCCGCGAAGGCGCCGATCCGGCCGGCGGCACGCCCGAGCAGTTCGGCCAGTTCGCACGCAAGGAGTTCGTGAAGTGGCAGAAGATCGTGAAGGACTCCGGGGCAACAGTGGATTGATCGATTCACTGTCCAGCTCCATCATCGTGATCTGACGCTTTTCCTTTCCACTCAACGTCCATGAACGCCACCGCACACTCCACGCAGCCCCTGCGCATCCTCGTCTCCGAGCAGCAACGCGTCCAACAAGGCGAGCGCATCCGCGCCTGCGCCACGCCCGCGCCTGAACTGCTGACGGTGGACGACGTGGAGCAGCGCGGTGCGCAATTCGACATCGCCTTTGTCTCGCGCGATGTGACGGGTCTGTCCACCAAGCACGAGACGCAGCCCGAGACCGCGCGCTTCTACAACGCCATGCGTGCCAGCCCAAGCCTGCGCTGGGTGCATATTCACTCGGCCGGAGCTGATCGCCCCATCTACATGGAGCTGCTCGCGCGCGGCGTGACGCTCACTTCGTCCGCAGGAAGCAATGCCGAAGTGGTGGCACAAAGCGCCGTCACCGGACTGCTCATGCTGGGCCGCCGCTTTCCCGAATTGCTGCGAGCACAACAGCAAGGCCACTGGGCCCCGCTGATCGATCGCCCCCCATTGCCCGCCGACATCCACGGACAGACCGCGGCCATCGTCGGCTGGGGCGGCATTGGCCAGGCGATTGCGCGCATTCTGCTGGCCATCGGCCTGAACGTTCAGGTGGTGCGCAGCAGCGCTGCCACGACGGACAACGGCCTACCATCGCATGCCTTCGAAGACATCGCCAACGTGCTGCCAAAAACGGACTGGCTGATCCTTGCATGCCCGCTGTCGGATCGCACACGCCAGCTCATCAACCGGGACAGGCTCGCTCTGCTGCCCACCACGGCGCACCTCATCAACATCTCGCGCGGCGATGTCGTTGATGAACCGGCCTTGATCGACGCACTCGGCACAGGCAAGCTTGCAGGCGCATATCTCGACGTCTTCGCACATGAACCACTGGCCAGCGATTCGCCGCTGTGGACCATGCCCAACGTGATCGCCACACCGCACAGCGCAGGCTTTGCGGCAGGCAACGCGGGACGTGTGGTGCAGATGTTTTTGGACAACCTCACGCGGTTCGCACAGAACTCCGCGCTCGCCAACGTCGTGCGTTGAACACTCAATTCAATGCAGGATGCAAACGATGGAGCCGCGTGATGACACAACAAGAAAAAGGAGAGCGGAGTTCAGGCCATTCGCTGCGCACCGATCGGCAGTGCTGGCCCTTATGTTTTCAATTCCCAGGAACCCCACGATGAACAAACGATCCCTCTTGCTTCGCGCCACCGCACTCGCCACTCTGGCAGCGCTGGGCACAGGCGCAGCGCACGCTGCCGACCCCGTATTCCCACCCCAGAAGCCCGTCACGCTCGTCGTCGGCTTTGCCGCCGGAGGCGCAGCCGATGCAGCCGCGCGCCTGATCGCCAAGAAGCTCGGCGAGAACATCGGCCAGTCCGTCGTGGTGGACAACCGCGGCGGCGCGGGCGGCAACATCGCGCACCAGCAGGTCGCCTCCGGCGTGGCCGATGGTTCGGTGCTGCTGTTCGGCTCGGTCGGCCCGCTGACCATTGCGCCGCATCTCATGAAGCTCAACTACGACCCGTTCAAGGACCTCGCGCCCATCTCCGGCGGCGTGTACTTCCCCAACGTGCTCGTGGTGCACAAAGGCCTTGGCGTGAAAACGCTGGCCGAGTTCGTCGCCAAAGCCAAGACCAGCAACGTCGAATTCGCATCGACCGGCGCAGGCTCCGCATCGCACCTCGCGGGTGAACTGTTCAACCAGCGCGCCGGCATCAACATGGTTCACGTGCCTTACAAGGGTGGCGCACCAGCGCTGCAGGACCTGCTCGGCGAACGCGTGGCGAGCTACTTTGCTGCGCCTCCTACCGCGCTGCCGCACATCGAAACCGGCAAGCTGATTCCCTTGGCGACAACAGGTTTGAAGCGCCCTAGCTACATGCCCAATATTCCTACTGTGGCCGAATCCGGTTATCCCGGTTTTCAGGCTTTGAACTGGTATGCGTTCGTGGCCTCTTCCAAGACGCCTGCGTCGATGCTGGATCGCTGGAATAAGGAGATCGTCAAAGTATTGAACGATCCGGGGGTGAAGGATGCTTTGGCCAAGCATGGGCTGGATCCGCATCCAACTACCCGTGCTGAGTTTGCTACCTTCATGAAGAAGGAGTACGACCAGTGGGGGGCTATTGTTAAGGAGCGGAAGATCACTGCTCAGTGATTCTCTTTTTTGGCGCCTGCCAGGGGGTTGATTACGGGTGCCGGGTGTTCGCCCCGGCGGGCGAGTAACTTTTCGCTGGCGCGCGAAAAGTCACCAAAAGCGCGCTTTTGAATACCCACGATAGAACTCCCTTCGTTCCTTCGTCACTACGGTCGGGCAACTATCGTGAGTCAGACCAAAAGCTGGGGAGGGCGCTGCTGCATTCTTCGATGCAGCAGCGGAAGCGCAAGTCTCGCGACGGAAAAAATCGACGTTTGGGCACGAGAGTTCAATTCGTCGAGCGGCTTGCGCTCAGGCATCTCGCGCAGTCGCGAGATGCAGCACGAGCAACGCGAAGTGCCGTGACACACCTCTTATGAAAACACTGACTCGCGGCGGTTGCCCGAACGGAGCGACGCAGTCGCAAAGTGAGTTCTGCCGCGGGTATTCAAAAGCGATTTTTGGTGACTTTTTGGCGCAAGCAAAAAGTTACTCGCCCGCCGGGGCGAACACCCGGCAAGCGAGCTCCAATACTAGCGAGAAGCCAAAAAAGAAACAGAACCAGGCCGTCCAGCCAAAGACAACACAGCATCCGCCCGAGGCGTACTCGCAATCAAAGTACCGCGCTTCCACACCTTCAGCCGCGTAGCCCGCAACCGAATGGCCTCAGATGCAGACCGCGCCTGCAGCAACACCAGATCCGCGTTGCACCCCACTTCAAGCCCATACCCTTCAAGGCCAAGAATCTTGGCAGGCGTGGAAGTCACCGCCTCAAAACACTGCCGCATCGCGTTCCGGCTCGTCATCTGCCCCACATGCAAACCCATGTGCGCCACTTCGAGCATGTCGCCACTGCCAAGGCTGTACCAAGGATCCATGCAGCAATCCTGCCCAAACGCCACATCGATTCCAGCAGCCAGCATCTCAGGCACACGCGTCATGCCGCGACGCTTGGGATAGGTGTCGTGACGACCCTGCAGCGTGATGTTGATGAGCGGGTTCGCAATCGCTGAAACGCCTGCTTCGCGCATCAACGGCAGCAACTTGGAGACGTAGTAGTTGTCCATGCTGTGCATCGAAGTGAGATGCGAGCCGTTCACGCGACCGTTCAGACCGACGCGTTGGGTTTCGTATGCAAGGCTTTCGATGTGACGGCTCAGGGGGTCGTCGCTTTCGTCGCAATGCATGTCCACGCGCAAGCCGCGCTCTGCCGCCAGTTCGCACAGCCAGCGCACGCTTTCAGCGCCTTCGGCCATCGTGCGTTCAAAGTGTGGAATGCCGCCGACCACGTCCACGCCCATGTCGAGCGCGCGAACCAGGTTTTCCTTAGCGCCCTTGGATCGCAGCACGCCGTCTTGCGGGAAGGCGACGAGTTGCAGGTCGATATAAGGCTTCACCTTTTCGCGTACATGCAGCAGGGCTTCGGTGGCCAGCAGACGCGGATCACATATGTCCACATGGCTGCGGATGGCCAGCAGGCCGCGTGCTGCCGCCCAGTCGCAATAGGCGAGTGCGCGTTCGACGATGGCGTCCTGCGTGAGCAGGGGTTTGAGTTCGCCCCACAGCGCGATGCCTTCGAGCAGCGTGCCGCTTTCGTTCACGCGTGGCAGGCCGTAGCTGAGCGTGGAATCCATGTGGAAGTGCGAGTCCACGAACGGGCTCGACACCAGCATGCCTTCGGCATCGACTTCTTCGGCTGCGGTGGCGGCCAGTGCGGTTTCCACGGCCACGATGCGACCGGCCTGTACACCGATGTCGATGTTCTGGCGGCCATCGGGCAATGTGCAGTGGCGCACGATCAAATCCAACATGTCAACGCTCTCCCTTGCGATACGGTTTCATCAGCGCCTGTGGGTAGCTGGCGCGGCGCGCCATCACTACCAGCGCCAGAATGGACAGCACATACGGCAGCATCAGGTAGATCTGATACGGCACGAGGCCACCACTTGCGCCCTGCTGCAGACGCAGTTGGAGCGCATCAAAAAATGCGAACAGCAGCGCGCCGAGCAACGCCTTGCCGGGACGCCATGAAGCGAACACCACGAGTGCCACGCAGATCCAGCCACGTCCGTTGATCATGTTGAAGAAGAACGCGTTGAACGCCGACAGCGTGAGAAACGCGCCTGCCAGACCCATGATGGCCGAGCCCGCGACGATGGCACCTGTGCGCACCCACACCACGTTGATGCCCTGGCTTTCGGCAGCCTGCGGGCTTTCGCCCACCATGCGGATGGCTAGGCCAAGCGGCGTGCGCATCAGCACCCAGATGAGCAGCGGCACCAGCAGCAGCGCCACCAGCGTGAGCGGAGTCTGCGCGTTCAGTACCGGAATCGGCAGCCAGTCCATCGCACCGAAGGGCTCGATGGTGGGCGGTGTATCGACCTTCGGAAACTTCACGCGGTACGCGTAGTACGACAGCGCGGTCGCGAGCATGGTGATGCCCAGACCGCACACGTGCTGCGACAGCGCGAGGCCCACGGTGAGAAATGCGTGCAGCAGTCCCAGCAGACCACCCGCGACCATCGCGGCGATCACGCCAGCCCACAGGCCGTGGCCGCTGTACACCGTGAACCAGCCAACAAATGCGCCCGCGACCATGATGCCTTCGATGCCGAGGTTGAGCACGCCCGCGCGCTCGCACATCAGCACGCCGAGCGTACCCAGAATGAGCGGCGTGGCCACGCGCAGCACTGCTATCCAGAATGGCAGACTGCCAAGAGTATCCATGAGCTCCTGCATCAGCGGGCCCTCCACTGAATGCGGTATTGCGTCATCAGCGATGCGATCAGCACGGCGATGAGTGCAGCAGCAACGATCACGTCCGCAATGTACGTCGGCACGCCGACGGTGCGGCTCATGCTGTCCGCGCCCACTTGAATGCCCGCTACCAAAATGGCCGAAGCAAGTACGCCGAGCGGACGCAAGCCTGCGAGCATGGCGATCACGATGCCGGTGTAGCCAAAGCCGGGGGAAAGATCGAGCGTGACATAGCTTGCGCGTCCTGCCACTTCCACGGCACCTGCGAGACCCGCGACGCCGCCGGAGATGAGTGCCGTCATCACGATGGTGCGCAGCGTGCTCACGCCTGCGAACTTCGCTGCCTTGGGATTGGCACCGGTCGCGCGAATGTCGAAACCCAGCACGGTGCGCTCCAGCAGCAGCCACAGCATCACAGCCAGCGCAATGCCCCACAGCAGGCCGGTGTGCAGACGCGTACCTTCCAGCAGTCGCGACAATTCCAGATCGGATTGCAGCGCCACGGTCTGCGGCCAGCCCAGTGCCGTCGGGTCTTTCATCGGGCCATCGAGCAATGCGGACACTGCCAGTGCGACGATGAAGTTGAGCAGCAAGGTCGTCACCACTTCGTCCACACCGAGCTTGGCTTTGAGCAGCGCGGGGCCCAGCAACATGAGCGCGCCGGCAATCGCAGCGGCCAGCATCATCAGCACGAACAGCAGCGGAATCGGCCACTCGAAACCCGTTCCACCGTGCATGCCGCCCACGGCGACGGCAGCCAGTGCACCGGCATACAACTGGCCTTCAGCGCCAATGTTGAACAGCCGCGCGCGGAACGCCACGGCCACGGCCAGGCCGGTGAGGATCAGCGGAATCGCGCGCGTGAGCGTTTCGCTCCACGCGAACTTCGAGCCGAAGCCGCCTTGCAGCAGCAGCGTGAACGTCTGCCCCACGGGCTTGCCCGCCCACATCACCAGCAATGCGGCAACGATGAGCGTCGCCACCAAAGCACACAGCGGCGCAATCACCAAAGCAGAACGCGAGAGCGTCTGTCTTTTTTCCAATCTCATGCCAAACCCTCTGCGGCTGTCTCCGCACTTCCCGCCATCGCCATGCCAATGCTCTGGCGTGTCCACGCATCCGCATCGAGCGCGGGCGTGAGATGGCCTTCGTGCATCACGGCAATGCGGTCGCCCATGAGCATCACTTCGTCCAGGTCATCCGAAATCAGCAGCACAGCGGCACCCGCATCGCGTGCGGCGAGCAACTGTTGCTGCACATAAGTGACCGCGCCAATGTCCAGCCCCCATGTGGGTTGGTGGGCGACGATCAAGGTGGGCGTCTTGCTGTCCGATGCGCTGAGTGCGCGACCGAGCACGAGCTTTTGCATGTTGCCGCCCGAGAGCGAACGCGCGAGCGCATCCAGTCCGCCGCCGCGCACGTCGAAGTCTTCGCTGATCTTCTGCGCCTTCAGACGTGCAGCAGCGCGCTTGACGAAACCCCAGCGCGTGAACGCGCTTTTCGGCTGGTGCAGATATTCGGAGACGGCGTTCTCCCACACGGGAAGATCGCCCACCACACCCGTGCCATGTCGGTCTTCGGGAATGCGCGCCACGCCCAGCGCGACCAGCTGCGAAGGCTGCGTTGGCAACGGTTTGCCAAGCAGACTGGCGCGGCCTTGTGTGATGTTCACCATGCCCGACAGCACACCGGCAAGAGCGACCTGCCCGTTGCCGGAAACACCGGCCACGGCCACGATCTCGCCCGCTTTGATGTCGAGCGTCGTACCGCGCAGGGCATCGCGCCCCGCAGAGGTGTGCACGTTGTCGAGCGCGCAGACGACATCGCCTGTGCGCTGTGTTGGATTGCGCACGCCGGCCTGCACGCTGCGTCCCACCATGGCCGATGCAAGGTCCGCTTGCGTGGAGCCTGCGCTGGCCATTTCAGCCACCAGCTTGCCATGTCGCAGCACGGCAATGCGGTGCGACACGCGAATCACTTCGGCGAGTTTGTGGCTGATGAAAATGATCGAAAGCCCTTGCGCCACCATCTGCGCGAGCGTGTCGAACAGCGCTTCGCTTTCCTGCGGTGTGAGCACGGCGGTGGGCTCATCCAGAATCAGGATGCGCGCGCCGCGATACAGCGCCTTCAGAATTTCCACGCGCTGGCGTTCGCCCACACTCAGATTCGCCACCTTGGCATCCGGATCGATCACGAGTCCGAACTGCTTCGATACCGCCATCAGCTTCTCGCGCGCAGTGGCGCGGTGCGAGACGGGCGACCACAGCGACTCGGTGCCGAGCAGCACGTTGTTGAGCACGGAGAGGTTGTCAGCGAGCGCAAAGTGCTGGTGCACCATGCCGATGCCCGCCGCCAGTGCCGCGCGCGGATTGCCCGATGGCAGCACGTCGCCACGCACGCGGATGCTGCCCTCGTCGGCCACGTAGTGACCGAAGAGGATCGCCATCAATGTCGATTTGCCCGCGCCGTTCTCGCCCAGAAGCGCGAGCACCTCGCCCGCACCAAGTGTGAGCGAGATGTCGTCATTGGCCGTCAGAGACCCGAAGCGCTTGGTGATGTGGCTGAGTTCAAGAACCGGCGCTGGACTGTTGTTTGCGCCGGTTGTTGCTGCTGCAGACATCAGGGCTTGGGTTGTGCGTCGTTGACCTTCACGGTGAACTTGCCCGCCAGAATTTCGGCTTGCTTGTCAGCCACCTTCTTCTTCAGATCGGCGGGCACCTTGGCCTCGAACGTGCCCAGCGGCGCGAGCGACGAGCCGTTGTGCTTCATCATCGAGTAAGGGCCGAAGTCGGCAGCCTTGAACGCACCGGCCTTGACTTGCTTGATGGCTTCATCGACGGTCGGCTGCATGTTCCACAGAGCCGATGCAACCACGGTGTCAGGATATTGTTCCTGCGTGTTGATCACGTTGCCGATGGCCAGCACCTTGCGCTCCTTGGCCGCATCGCTCACGCCGAAACGCTCGGCGTAGAGAATGTCCGCGCCCTTGTCCACCATCGCGAAGGCGGCTTCCTTGGCCTTCGGTGGATCGAACCAGCTGTTGATGAAGGTGATGCTGAAAGTGACCTTGGGGTTCACCGCGCGTGCGCCGTCCATGAAGGCGTTCATCAGGCGGTTCACTTCAGGAATCGGGAAACCACCGACCAGGCCGATCTTGCCCGACTTGGTCATGCCGCCAGCGATCATGCCGGACAGGTAGCTGGGCTCCTGGATGTAGTTGTCGAACACGGCAAAGTTGTTGCCGGTCGGCTTGCCGGACGAACCCGCCACGAAAGCAATCTTCGGGAAGTCCTTGGCGACCTTGCGTGCTGCGGCTTCGACGCCGAACACTTCACCGAAGATGAGCTGCGCGCCGCCATTGGCGTACTCGCGCATCACGCGTTCGTAGTCGGGGTTGGCGACGTTTTCGGTGGCCTTGTATTCGATCTCGCCGCGCGCTTCGGCGGCCTTGAGTGCCAGATGAATGCGGCTGACCCATTGCTGCTCGAACGGCACCGTGTAGATGGCCGCGACCTTGAGCTTTTCAGCGGCGAAAACGCTGCTGGAACCCATGCTGGCAAGGGCGGCAAGACCAGCGACGGCGAGCGCGGAACGGCGGGATAGGGACTTCATCGGGCACTTCCTTTCAATGAATCGAAAGATGAAAAATTCTGGGCAAACCCTCAATTATTTCTGCGCGCGGTCCCTGTCTCAGGACATATGGGTTGGATTGTATGTATCGATAACCTAAATGTCTAAGGACAAATCCCTATATACCAAGATCAAGCGGATACACCGGTCGCACCACATTGCTGAAAACAAAACGCGAGTAGTCCGACGTGGTCACACCGGGACTGTCGCATTCGACCAGACCTGCGGACAAGGGCACAAAAACGGGTCTGCAATACATGCGTGATTTCAAAAGCAAGTAGCGTGCCTTGGTCGGGGCGATGCCCACGCAATGGAACACGCCAAGGTCCCATGGCTCGTGCGTCTGCTCCGTCACCACGATCTGCGCATCGCCCATGTCGAACAGCGCCGTGCGGCCCATCTGGCACTCCATGCCGTTGTAGATGGGGCCGCTCACGATGTACTTGCCATCACTGAGTTTGCGCACCACACCGCGCACACGCATGGGCTTCTTGTGCATGCCCAGATGTTCCAGCGAGAGCTTGTTGCCCAAGTCGATGTCGATCTCTGCATCCTCACCTGCAGCGAACATCTGCGCCACCGCCTGCGGGTCGCACAGCGGCCCCACGGCGATGCCTTTCATGCCCAAAGACAGTGCGGTCTGCAGCACTTCCATGGTGTCGCAGGTGCCGCCCGACATGCAGTTGTCCCCATGATCGAGCAACAGCACGGGCTTGCCATCGGCCTTCTCGGCCAACGCCTGCGCGCGCTGGAGCGATGCTTCCAGCGGCTCGCTGTCGTAGACGAATTCGGCGCGGCGCTGCCACACGGCCCGGTCGGCAAACGCATCGATCACCGCTTGCTGCGTGCCCGCCGTGCCCTTCTTGACGGTGGCGACCACGCTCACGCAAGGTGCAGGAATGTCGGCCAGCGAGAACCCACCGAACACCGACATCGCCGGAAAGCCTTGCTGCTGTTCCATCACCTTGGCCTGCTCGCAAGCGTCCTTCATGGGGCCGTTCAGCGTGGTGCTGCGCAGCGTGTGGCTCATCAGGCGCGTGGGCTTCCAGATCACTTCGTACTGCGCCTCGCCGCGCCACATCTCCAGCAGCAGACGACCCGCGTGTTCGCCCGTTTCATACATGTCGATGTGCGGGTAGGTCTTGAAGCCGACGATCACATCCGCATTGCGCACGATCTTTTCGGTGATGTTGCCGTGCAAGTCGAGCGCCACGCCAATCGGCACACCGGGTGCGGCCTTGCGCACGCGCTCCAGCAGATCGCCTTCACCGTCGTTGTTGTTCTCGGCCACCATCGCGCCATGCAGATCGAGCAGGATCGCATCGCAACCGGGCACGGCCTCGACGATGCGGCGCGTGAGTTCGTCATACGCGGCCGCATGCACCGGGCCACTCGGATTGGACATCGCGGAGACCGGCGTGACCAGCTCCGCGCCTTCGGCCTCGGCCAGTTCAATGAACGCGGCCATCGCCGTGCGCATGCCCTTGTTGGCGCGATACGCGTCGGCACCATAGGTCGGCGCAAAGGCTTCGATGGGCGTGGGAACCGGCGAGAACGTATTGGTCTCGTGGTTCAGACGCGCGATCAGGAATCTCTTTTTCGGGGAACTCATAGCAACTCACTTCAGGCCAAATCAGGCCATGCCAACACCAAGGTATCTGTCTTTCACCGCCTCATCTGCGATGAATTCCGCATTCGTCGCCTCATGCACCACCGAACCCTGCTCGATGATGTAGTGGCGATCTGCGAGCTGCGTGCAAACCTCGAGGTTCTGCTCGACCAGCACGATGGACACACCCGCCGCCTTGATCACCTTGAGCTGCGCGACGATCTCTTCCACGATCACCGGCGCGAGGCCTTCCACGGGCTCGTCCAGCATCAGCAGACGCGGCGCGTTCATCAGCGCGCGGCCAATCGCCAGCATCTGCTGCTCGCCGCCCGAAAGCTGACCGCCACCGTTGGTGCGGCGCTCCTTGAGGCGCGGAAAAATCTTGTAGATGTCATCCAGTTGCCAGGGCGATGATTTGCGCTGCCCGAGCATCAGGTTCTCTTCCACCGTCAGCAGCTTGAAGATGCCGCGATGTTCAGGCACCAGACAGATGCCGCGCTGCGCCACCTGATGGGTTGCGAGCTTGCTGGTCACTTCGCCTGCAAAACGGATCTGGCCTTGCGACGGCAGCATCGCCCCCGCAATGCATTTGAGCGTGGTGGTCTTGCCCGCGCCGTTGCGCCCCAGCAGCGTGACCAGTTCGCCGTCGTTCACATGCAGCGAAACGCCTTGCAGCACGTGGCTTTTGCCATAGTGTGCGTGGATGCTTTCGACTTGAAGAATCGGTGCCGTCATGCCTTTCCTCCGGTGATCATGTTGCCAAGATAGGCCTTGCGCACGCGGTCATCGTTGCGGATGTCGTTGGGCAAGCCTTCGGCCAGCACGCGACCTTGCTGCATCACGGTGATGGTGTCGGAAATGTCCATGACGATGTTCATGTTGTGTTCGATGAGAACCACCGTGTGCTCGGTCTTGAGGCTCTGGATGAGATGCTTCATCTCGTCCAGGTCGTCGATGCCCATGCCCGATGTCGGTTCGTCCAGAAAGATGGCCTTGGGCTTGGCTGCAAGCGCCATGCCAACTTCAAGACGGCGCTGCTGACCGTGCGAGAGATTGCCTGCGGGCGTGTCGGCAAAGCGCTCCATGCCGATCTTGGCGAGCACGCTGGCGACCGTATCCTTGCGCGACAGGTTACCGACGGGCGATCGCCAGCAATTGAGTGCCTGCGCGGGCGACACGCCTTGCGCCGCGAGACGCAGGTTCTCGCGCACGGGCAGCGTGAGGAACAGACTGGTCACCTGGAACGAGCGCGCCATGCCACGGCGCACGCGCACATGGTCTGGCTCGCGTGTTACGTCATGGCCATCGAAAACGATTTTTCCGCCGCTCACCGTTTTGGTGCCGGTAAGCATGTGGAACAGCGTGGTCTTTCCCGCGCCGTTCGGGCCGATGACGGAGTGCACGGTGTTGGCGCGCACCTTGATGTCCACGCCACCCAGCGCCACGAACTTGTCATAGCGCTTTTCCACCCCCACGGCTTCGAGCAGAATGGGATTGTTGTTTGCCGTCGTTGTTCTTGTCGTTGTAGTCGTCATGCGTGGCCTCCCTTGGCATCGGCTTGCGCCGCCGTGCCATCACCGTCATTCGATTTCTTGCCACGCACCAGTTGCCACAGCTTCTGGCACAGACCCCAAAGCCCGCCCTGCATGCCAAGGCTCACGACCATCAGCACCACGCCCAGAATCAGCAGCCAGCGCGGCCACAGCGTGGACAGCCAATCGCCCAGCAGCACGTAGAACGCAGCACCGAGCAGCGATGCCAGCAGATTGCCCGTGCCGCCAATCACCGTCATCACGAGGATCATTTCGCTGGTGTGGTATTCGGCGTTGGACAACGGCGCAATGCCCGTCATCAGTGCGTGCAGCGCACCCGCCAGACCTGTGACGGCACCGGAGATCACGAAGGCCTGCAGCTTCAGCAGACGCAGGTTGTAGCCGACGGCGGCGGCGCGTTCTTCGTTGTCGCGCACAGCCAGCAGCGTGCGGCCGAAGATCGAGTCGGACACGCGGCGCAGCAGCCAGTAGACGATGAGGAACAGCACGGCGACGAAGCTGTAGTACTGCCACGGCGTCTCCAGCGGCAGAATGGTTTGACCGCCCAGCGTGAGCGACTTGCGCGGGATGTCCATCAGACCATTGTCACCACCGGTCAGGTCGCTTGCGCTGTACGCGACGAAGTAGAACATCTGCGCGAACGCGAGCGTCAGCATCACGAAGTAGGTGCCCTTCTGGCGAATGGCAACCCAGCCGACGATGGCCGCGCCGATGCCGCCCATCACCACCGCAGCGAGCAGCGCCAGCGGCATGGAGATCGGCAAACGCGTGAGCATGATGCCCAGCGTGTAGCTGCCCAGCCCAAAGAACACGCCCTGGCCGAATGACAGCAGACCGGTGTAGCCGAGCAGCAGATTGCAGGCCATGGCGGCCAGCGCGTAGATCAGCACCTCGCTCGCGAGCGAGCCGGACTTCATGAACAGCGGCATGGCGATGACGATCACCACCGCAATCAAAAATTGGTAATGCTTGGAATTCATGGTGTGGCGACCCTTACCTCAGACTTGGCGACCCAGCAGGCCGTTGGGACGCAGCAGCAGCACAGCCGCCATCGCCACGTAGATCATCAGACTCGCGCCGGGCGGCCAGATGGTGCTCATCAGACTTTGAACGATGCCGATCAGCAAGCCACCCACAAGCGCTCCGCTGAAGCTGCCCAGACCACCCACGACCACCACGACAAAGGCCACGCCCAGCGCTTCCACCCCCATGAACGGACTCACGCCGCGAATCGGTGCCGCCAGCACGCCAGCCAACGCGGCAAGACCCACGCCAAGGCCGAAAACGAGGCTGAAGATGGCCAGAATGTTGGTGCCGAGCAGCGCCACCATTTCGGTCGATTCACTGCCCGCACGCACGATGGAGCCCAGGCGCGTGCCTTCCAGCACATACCAGATGATCACGGCCAGCACGGCGGTGAAGCCGATCACGAAAAGACGGTACTTGGGATAGATGAAGCTGCCCCACATGACCACGCCGTTGAGCAGATCGGGCGTTGGCACGCTGTCCCCGAGCGGACCCCAGATCATGATGACGACTTCCTGCACGATGAGCGCAAAGCCCACGGTGATCAGAATGTGGAATTCATGCGGCTTGGAATAGACATGTCGCAGGATGAGTTTTTCGGTGATCCAGCCGATGGCGCCGACCGCTACGGGCACGACGATGAGGGAGAGCCAGAAACTCATTCCCCACTGGTTCATCTGGTAGCAGAAGTAAGCGCCCAGAAGATAGAAGGTGCCGTGCGCGAAGTTGACGAAGCGCAGCAGGCCGAAGACGATGGAGAGCCCCACCGCCAACAGGAAGTACAGCATGCCGATGCCGATCCCGTTGATCGTTTGAAGCAGGTAGATGCTCATGGGGTATCTAACTTATTTGGGATACGAAGCCTGTGCGGCTTCGGTTGGTTGTTCGTGCGGAGGTGCCAATACAGCCCTTCATGCGTTGTTGCGAAGCCTTGGCCAGTACCAAAGTACTGTCTGCGGCTTCGACGCCTGGCCTGAAGGGCTGTCTTGGCATTGGGGTGCTGATTCGAGCGCCCTGAACTCTGCGCAGGCCGCTGTGGCCTGTGCGAGCTTCTGTTGTGCAGTGGCCGTTCGATCAACCCATCTTGCAACCGGTCTGATCCACCGCCAGGAACGACTTGCCGGAGCTCACGATGTCGGCGTAGTCGTCCTTGTTCTTCATCTTGGACTTGGCCTTGCCCTTGAGCAGGTAGTAGTTCTTGAGCACCTGGTGATCGGCCTTGCGGATTTCTTCTTCGCCGGTCAGGCCCTGGTACTTCATGCCTTCCATCGCGGCGATCACGGCCTTGGTTTCCACCGTGCCGGCCTTGATGATGGCGTCGATCATCAGCTTGGTGCAGATATACGATCCGGCCAAGCTGTAGTTGGGGTTGAACTTGAACTTCTCGTTGGTGCGTTTGACGAGGTCCAGATTCTGCGGCACATCGACGGTGTGCCAATACTGCGCGCCGAAGTAGATGCCGTCACACAGGTCTGCGCCCAGCGATTCGAACTGCTCCAGACCCGAGGCCCATGCGATCAGGATCGTCATGTTCTTGTTCATGCCGAAGCTCACCGCCTGACGCAGCGTGTCGGACGATTGCTGGCCGAAGTTCAGGATCAGCAGCACGTCGGGCTTGGCGGCGACAGCATTGGTCAGGTAGCCGCTGAATTCCTTTTCGGTCAGCGAGTGGTAGCTGTTGCCCACGTGCTCGATGCCGCGTTCCTTGAAGATGTTCTTGGCGGCGGTGAGCAGGCCATCACCGAACACGTATTGCGGCGTGATGGTGTACACGCGCTTGGCCTTGGGGTGCGCGTCCAACAAGGGGCGCACGGTCTGCTCGATTGCACCGAAGGTGGGCACGGACCAGCGGAACGTTGCACTGTTGCAGTCCTTTCCGGTGATTTCATCGGCACCTGCGGTGGTGATGAAAATGCCGCCAGCCTTTTCTGCTTCCTTGCCCATCGCGAGCGACTCGGACGACAGAATGCCACCTGCAAAAAACTTTGTGCCTTGCTGCGATGCGTCCTGCACCTTGCGGATGGCGGTGGCGGGCTTGCCTTCGGTGTCCAGCAGCGTGTAGCCGAGCGGACGATTGAGCGCCTTGCCGTATTGCTCGATCGCGAGCTTCATGCCCAGATCGGCGAACTTGCCGTTGGCCGCAAACGCACCGGACATGGGAACCGGGCAGCCGAACTGGATGGTGTCTTTGGCCTGAGCCCACGCGCTGTGCGTGAGACCGAGAGAGGCTGGCAGTGCGCCGAGCGCGGACATTTGCAGGAAGTTGCGACGTTGCATGAAGTGGGTCTCCGGGTTGATTTGAGGCCGATATGGCCTGCTTTGTTATCGGAGCACGATGCGTGCCAGAACATCGTGAAAAGGCGTGTTGGCAACGTGCGCTCCTCAAATACTATTTATAGTGACAAATAGAACAAATATGACGGGTACAAACCCTAGAGCATGGTGATAACGCGTGGACAAGGTGCATACTTGTTCGCCATGCGAATGCGTGCTCACGTGCCCGCCACAAGCAGCTCGATGCACCTTCCAGCAGCCGAACAAAAGCTCTCATATGGCAACCAAGAAGTCTTCTTCACCGATGGCGATCAAGCAGCTCAAACGCTCCGATCTGGTCGCCCAGGAAATCAAGCGCATGATCACCGAGCGCAATCTCAGCCCCGGTGACCGACTGCCGCGCGAAAGCGAATTGCAGGCCCAGTTCGAGGTCAGCAAGGGCACGATTCGCGAGGCGCTCAAGTCGCTTGAAGTGCAGGGCCTGATCACCATCTCCACCGGCCCATCGGGCGGTGGAACCATCGTCGAAGTGCCGCTCGATCGCACGCTGCAGTTCATGCAGAACTACCTGTTCTTCAAGGAAGTCACGATCGACGACATCTACGCCGTGCGCATGATGCTCGAACCCGAACTCGCCGCCGGTGCCGTACCGCATCTCACCGAGGCCGACTTCGAAGCGCTGGAGCACAGCATCGTCTGCTGCGACCCCACCTCAAGCCACGGAGACCTGATCA